>JAHIWF010000269.1 GCA_018815555.1 Spirochaetota bacterium
GGCCAGTTCGGCCAGAATATCCGGGTTGGCGGCGGCAAAGTCGGCGCGAATGTAGGCAATTATATGCTTCGGCCGGTGCCACTGCAGCCGGCGCAATTCAGCCAGCCAGACTTCGGCCTGCGCTCTGGTGGTAAACAGGCAGTCGTCAACCAACCAGATGGTATCGACTTCCAGTGCCCGAATTTCCTCGAGCACTGCAGCAGCTGCCCTGGGCAGGTACTTTCCGGCATTCAATTGGCAGCAGCAACAGAAGGAACAGCTATAGGGGCAGGATAAGGCGGCCTTAAGCAGAGCTACCGGACGATGCTCTAGATAATGGGTCCGCCGGCGCTGTTCATAGAGATACCTGCGATTCGGAAGTACAGCCGCCGGCGCTGAGGCCGCCTGGTTCGCATTTTGGTGCCAGCCATGACCGTCCTGCCAGCACAGGCCGGGAATTTCAGCCAATATCGAAGTATACACACTGCGCAATTCATCGCGCCGGGGCAAAGAGGATGCGGCTGAACCGGCTGCCGCCGCTGGGGCGGCATACGCTGCAGAGTCACTACGCACGGCTTTACTACAGGCAGAACCACTAGTCGCAATTCCGCTTCCGGCCGGCTCACTGCCCTGTTTCTGCATTATTAGCTTATTCAGCAAGGCACGCAAGCTGCAAAGCGCGCCGCTGCGGAACACCAGATCAATTTCCGTTATAAAAAAATCTTCCGGACAGAGTTCTGCCTGAACCCCGCCAGCCACGATCAGCGCAGTCGGTGCGGTTTTTCGAATGCGCCGTGCTGTCGCCAACAGCTCCGGGACAGCTGTATTGTAGCCTGACAACAAATATACGTCGGCGGGCCAGGTTGTCAACAGGCGGCGCAGGCTCTGCCGGTCCAGCAGACGGTCATGGATGCGCCAGGCTATACCGAATCCGGACAGCAGCGCGGCAAGATATTCCAGCTCCAGCGGTTCAGTCACGATCGGATTGAACAGGCGGAAAAGCGTAGGAGCATGACACTTAATTAAAAGGCAGTTCATGCCGGACTCCTGAACACCCGGTGTCTGAAGAGTCCCGGTTTCCAGGAAAAAACCGGCAGAAGCAATGTAAACAGCCACCGTAACGGCGGGAAAGGATGCCAGATATGCATATACAAGATCCGCTCGACAGCCCCGGTGCGGCTCTTGGCATCATCGGCGGTCTGACCGAGTTGTAAAAGGCTGCAGCCTTCATTGATGGCCTGTTCAACCATAAAAAGCAGCAGTCCCGGATACAGGGTCAGGCCAGCGGATTCTGCAGAAAAACCGCCAAAGACGAATTGCATGCGGCTTTGGCGGTTTTGCAGCTGCAAAAAAGCTACCGGTTTGCCTCCAGCATAGAAGGCCGCAATCCTGGCTGGTGCATGCCGGAAAAAATCAATGCTCAGGCATTCCAGTTTGGCCTCGGAACGTTTATATACATCCAGATACAGGGTATACAATGTTTCGGAAAAATCCTGTGGCTGCAGCCAGCGACATTCCAGTGTCCGGAATACTGCCAGCGTCTGTAATGCTGTCCGCCGGTAAGTGCTGCGCAAAGCCGCAAGATATGCGGGAAACGAGTCCCAGTGTATAGCCAGTTCGTAGGTAGACAAGGTATGCGCAGCAGGCAGCTTCAAGCGTGCGGTAGCGTTCAGCAAAACCAGGAAGTGCGGCCAGCTACGCAGGCATTGCTCAAATGCCGCCTGACCGCCTGTACCGGTATAACTGAAACCGGGGGAAGATACCGAAACCGGCAGACCCAGAATGGTAACAGGCAGGCGCAAGGCCAGCCCCCTGGCGTAGGTAAAAAGATCAAGCCTTAACCGGTAAGTGACAAAAGAATAACGGCAGCCGGCATCGATATAGTATTTCTGGCCGCAGGGATTAAACTTTTCCAGCAGAGCCAGAGCGGACCGCGTCAGGAAAGCATTTTCTGCAGCCAGTTCATCCCATTGTTCCGGCAGCTCTGCCGCCAGGCTGTAACAAAAAAGGCCGCGCTTTTGGTCAAACATCGACTATAAACACTTTATACTGATGATGTACAGCGCCGGCCCAGCGCTCGCCGAAACCAAGGGAGGCGTTGTTGCCATCCAGTATCCAGCCACTCTCGCACCAGCGGAACCTGCCCTTGCAGCGCGCCAGGGCATCGCGCATCAAGGCCATTACGCCCAGGCTTCCCTGATGCTGTGGAACCACTCCGACTTCCACTATCTTAAAGCTGTCGATGCGCCGGCCTTTAAGCAGATAACGCAGCCAAGTGGCAAAACCGATGGTTTCTCCGGGACGCATTAGCTGCAAAAAATCCGGATACCAAAGCATAAAACCGACAGGCTCAGCCTTATGATATAAAAAAAGCAAGTTTTCTTCACGCATAAAGGCACGAAAGTCATTGAACAGTTCAAGATCCTCCGGCACCCGGCGCTCATAATAAAACCGATGATCGGAAAAAGCCTTGTTGTTGATTTCGGTATACAGCGCAGCCTCTTCGGACAATCTGGAAAAATCCAGAGGCCGTACACTGTAGTCGCGCAAGGCCCGGTCCAGCAGCCTTTTATTTTCCGGAAAATCAAAATCGCTGATTTCGCGGCGGTAATTCACCAATTTTACCACTTCAGAAGCCAGCGGTTCGAGATAATCAATGTAATAAGCCGGGTTATGGGCGCTAACGAAACTGTTGCCGGCATCAAAGCCGTCGGCCTGAAAACCCAACCCATAATTAACATGAAAATTAAGGCCAAAAAGCAATTTTTGACAGCCCTGCTGCCGGGCTATTGTTTTTGCCTGGCCAAGCATCGCCTTAACGCCAGCGGCATGGTCGGGTAAGGCCTCAAAAAAAGCCAGCTGCAGGTATTCCGGCAAGCGGTCTACTTTTGCCAGCACGCAGGCTGCTGCCAGCTTCCCATCCCTGTAACAAAAAAGCGGCTGTATAAAGGAAGCAGAACAGATGGCGGCTCTGCCGCGCAGAATCTTGCCCAAAGTAGGAGACATGATATCGAAAAAATGTTCGTCACCATGATAAATCTGGCCTACCAGGCTGCGCCAGGCTTTGAGGGGATTCCCCTTGGAGGCTTTGTCCGACAGCTTGTACACGCTGCCGGTATCCTGCTTACAACTTGCCAAAGTCTATAACTCCATCCCAGATGCTGATGCCTTTCTGCTGTAAATGACGCAGCTGCTGCAGGCGTTTCTCCACAACCCGGTCTGCCGGATTCCAGCCATACAGTACTTCAAAAAGGCCCGCCGCTCCGGCAAGGTCACCACTATGCATCAAATCAAGAGCCTGCCGGTAGTCACCGAGCTGGGCGGCCAAGGCATCGGTCCGACGACCTTCGGCCTGCAGCACATCATACACCAGCAGCGGCTGCTGTCGACCGTACAGTCGCACCCGGTCCAACTGGCGCAGCATAAAAGCGTCCCGCACGTCGGCATGGGCCGCAATGTCCTCACTGACAATCAGGGCCGAATGGTAATATTTGTTCAGCTGTTCCAGACGTGAGGCAATATTAACCGCGTCGGAAATAACCGTAACATCCATCCGCTGGTTAGCGCCGATCGCGCCCAGCATCAGGGTACCACAATGCACACCGATACCGATGCGCACCTCCGGCCAGCGCGCCGGCTTGATGGAAAGGTTAAAGTCATACACGGACTGCTGCAGTTCCACGCCGGCCTGCACCGCATCCCTGGGCGAACCGGGGAAAAGCGCCATAATGGCA
>JAHIWF010000270.1 GCA_018815555.1 Spirochaetota bacterium
CTGAACGAGGTGGAGAAAAAATCGCTTAAAAAAGACGGCGCAGCTGGTGCTGCCGCTACTGCTGCCGCCGAGAAGCCGGTCGCGGCCGAACCCAAGGTCCCAGCCGGTCCGGTGGTTATCGACGTGCGCACCCCGATGGAATACAGCTACGGCGCCTACCCCGGAGCCATCAACATACCGTTGGATGATCTGCCCGAACGAGCACTGGAGTTTACTGACAAGAACCAGGAAATGATACTGTACTGTGCCAGCGGGGCACGCAGTGCTTACGGCCAGCGTATCCTTAAACAGATGGGCTTTACCAAAGTAAAGAACGGCGGCGGCCTGTCCGACATTATGTCGCGTCGCTGAGATTGCTGAACAGCCTGAAAAAAACGCAGCCTGCCAGATCACTCTGGCCTGGCTGTGTTTGTATTTGTGGTTACAATCGCCGGACTTTAAGCTGAAACAAAAAGCCGGTTGCGGCCGTTGCGCTTTGCCTGGTACAGTGCGCTGTCCGCCCTTGCAATAGCCAGCTCCAGGGCTTCGCGGCTTTCACAATCGTTAGTGCCGGCGACACCGATACTTATTGTCACTTGTGGTGCTGTAGGTGAATCGGCGTGTGGAAGCGCTTGATGACACAAGGTTTGCATTAGACGTTCAGCTACTGCCTGTGCACCATCAAGGCCGGTTCCCGGAAGAATAATAACAAATTCTTCACCACCATAGCGGCATGCCATATCACCGGGACGGTGCAGGCAGCTGCGCAGCAAATCGGCGACAGTGCGCAGACATTCGTCTCCGGCCTGATGCCCGTAATAATCATTGTACAGCTTAAAGTGGTCAAGATCGCAGAGCAGGATGGATGTAAAGAATTCCGGCTGGCTCTGGCGGTATAAGCGGGACATACGGCGCAGCTCATGGTCAATATGTTCATCGAAGCGCCGCCGGTTGGCCAGGCCTGTAAGCGGGTCTATGGAGGCCTTTTCCTCCAGACGGATGTTGGCCAGCTCCAGATCCTGCTGCCTCTTGTTAAGCGCAGCCAGCAGGTCATCTATGTGGTCCGCCACCTGACCTATTTCATCGGTACGTCCGCAGGCTGTTCCAAGGCTTAGGGGCAGGCTGCGGGTAAGGCCGCGGGCGCGGGCCTGCAGGAAATCGGATATTGTTTCCAGCGGCCGGATAACCAGGCTGCGCAGCAGCAGGCGCAGCGCGAGCGCCGCAGTGAGTACAGTAAGCATGGTAAAGATGACCAGCAGTACAATTACTCTTGTAAACACTGGCAATAGGGGGCGTTCTCGCGACAGTTCCAGTGTGCCCAGTAGTTCGCCCTGCAGATTTTTGACCGGGATGTGAAAGATGCGCAGGCTGTCGCGGTTAAAAAAGACAGGTTCTATTGCAGCAGCTTCACCGGCTTCGCCTGGATCAGCGACAAGTGAATAGAATATCCCGCTGGTCAGGCCGGTGCGCTCACTGAGGTGTTCCTGCAATCTGCCGTCATAGTTCCGGCCCATGATTATCCAGCCGACCGGTTCTGCGTTAAAGCTGGTATTGGTAACAGGCCAGGCTGCCACCAAAAACAAGCCGGCTCTGCCCATATCCCAGGCCGCTGCAGCGCTGTTTTCGGTCAGGCTAGCCAGCACAGGCAATCCTGTGCCGATTCCCAGATAATCATGTTCGCAATTCCCCCAGCTCCAGAGTACCCGTGTAGATGCGTCTGCTACAGCTATGAGGTCCATATCCAACTGGGCTAGCCATTCGTCCCCAAAGTTGTCGGCAATATATTCCGGATAGCTGCCGAGTACATAGTTGCGGGTGTCGTCCCAGGCGCCATATTCTTTGGCGACATCAAGCAAGCGCTGTTTTTCGTCCTGAACGGCATTTTGAATGCGGCTGACATCATCTCTGCTGGCAATATTTTCGATCTGATTATAGCTTTGCAGACTGAGCAGCAAGAGTCCGGCAGCCTGCAGCAAACCTAGTGCGGACAGCAGGGCTGCTATCAGCAAACTTGCTTTGAGCCCCAGTTTTTGTGGTGTACGAATCATGGCAGGCATAATAAAAGCATACTGCATCCAGACTGCGACAGCAAGTAAAGCGAAGATTCAGTATGTGCTTTTTGACAAATAATGCTGATTGCTTCATACTCTTGCTGTATTGTTATCTGTGCAATACATAAGGAGGAAATGATGTGCCGAAAATTGATGCTGTTGGTATTGGTGCTGTTGCTTTCGCCACTGGCCCTGCTGGCCCAGCAAAAGGGTACGGTTCCGGCCAATGTTCTGGAAACTACAAGGACTTTGGAGGCTTTTTTAACCGATGATGAATGGTATCCTACAAAATCCGATGATGGCTATACTTACCGCTATCGCTTTAAAGGTGATAACGGCAGCTACAGCTGCTTTGCCAAGATCATGCCTGAGCAGCAATATCTGCTCTGTTACATTATTGCTCCGGCCAACATAGCCGAAGACATGCGCGGAGCGGTTGCCGAGTATATTACCCGGGCCAACTATGGCCTGTATATCGGCAATTTTGAAATGGACTATTCTGACGGCGAGGTTCGCTACAAGGTCTCGGTTGATTTCGAGGGCTCAAGCCTGTCTACCTTGATGATCAAAAATGCGGTTTACCCCACAGCCCGCATGATGGACAAGTACTACGCAGGTATATTGACCATGCTCTATGGCGGCAAGTCTGCAGAAGACGCAGTTTACGATGTAGAAAACTGATATTGCCCTGCTCTGAGTTTCCAGATTGACCCGGAGGGCTTCCAGGCAGTATTATTGAATACAGCCGGAAGCGCCAAGCACTGTATCCGGCCAGCCTGCGGGCTGGCGGAACGGTAGCCCAGCCGTTTACCCGGCCAACTTTAGACAAGTCTCCAGGAAGGACTCGACCTTAGGGCGGGTACCGGCACGGACACTGATCCGGACTGCTCCTTTCTGAGAGCGGGAGACGCAGATGTTCTATTCTACTCGCAGATTCCCTGCCGGCAGCCGGCAAGGTGGTAGCTGATGGCTGCCACCCGAAGTTCCCCCCTTCCTGTATTGATCCGAGACCCAGCTGAATGGCAGGCTTTTTGTACTGCCCGTCGGGCTGAAGGCAGCCTGGGCTTTGTGCCGACTATGGGCGCTCTGCATGAAGGCCATTTGTCTTTGTGCCACCGGGCGGCCGCCGAAAACCATAGCGTTGTGGTCAGTATATTTGTCAATCCAACCCAATTTGACGATAAAAAAGACCTGGCTGCCTATCCACAGGTGCTGGATGCCGATATGCAGAAACTGGCCGGCGCTGGAGTGCAGGCAGTTTTTTCTCCGTCGTACGAAGCCTTGTATCCGGACGGCTACCGCTACCGGGTATCAGAAGACACTGTGTCGCGACGGTACTGCGGCGCTCACCGGCCTGGCCACTTTGACGGTGTCCTGACCGTGGTGCTGAAGCTCTTGAGCCTGAGTGCCGCCGATGCCGCCTACTTCGGCGAAAAAGACTATCAGCAATACATGCTGGTGCGCGATATGGCGGCGGCTTTTTTTGTGCAGACAAAAATCGTGGCCTGTCCGATAGTGCGGGAGTCGAACGGGCTGGCCATGAGTTCGCGCAACGAACGCCTGAGCCCGGCCGACCGCGCCGCGGCCGGTGCTTTCTATACTATTATCTCCGGTGCTCCGGATGCCGGAGCGGCTATCGAACAGCTTGCGGCTGCCGGTTTTGATCCAGATTATGTGGAAGATGTGGAGGATCCGGTAATGGGTCGCCGGCGACGACTGGCTGCCATCCGCTTCGGCGGGGTGCGCCTGATCGACAATGTGCCGGTACCGGAAGGCAGGCGCACATGAGTACACTTGCTCCGGAACGCCCGGTTCGCGGCACTGCGCTGAATATAGCCTTGATTGTGTCCGGCTCGATTTCCTGCTACAAGGCCTGTGAGCTTATCAGCATGCTGCTGAAAGACGGGCATCAGGTACAGGTGGTTGCGACCAAGGCCGCCCTGCGCTTTGTAGGCACGGCCAGCTTCGAAGGCCTGACCGATCGCAAGGTGTATACCAGCATGTGGGCACCGCGCGAGAGTAAAACGCATATTTCGCTTAGACGCTGGGCCGACCTGTTCGTGTTTTATCCGGCTACCGCCAACCGCATCAACCAGCTGGCCGCCGGAATGGCCGAAGACCTTATCGGCGCAAGCTTTCTGGCCAACAATTTCGAAAAACCATTCTGGATTGCTCCGGCCGCCAACACCAATATGATGCTGCATCCGGCTACCCAGCAGGGGCTTAAGATTCTGGAAGGCTGGGGCTGCAGTATCGTGTACGGCGAGTCCGGCCGGCTGGCCTGCGGCGATGTCGGTATCGGTCGATTGGCTGAACCGGCGGTACTGCGCAGCATGATACGCGAATATGCGCGTACCCTGGCGCAGACCAGGCGCAGCGGCTTGCTTCATGGCGGCCGTGGCGAAGGCGTTTCCGGCCGCCCGCCGCGGGCCCTGGTTAGCGGCGGTGCCATGACGCTGCCAGTGGATGCCGTCCGGTCTATTGTAAATACCTCTTCTGGCCGCACCGCCGCCGCCACAGTTGCCGCGTTACTGGATGCAGGATGGTCTGTCACCTATCTGGCCCATCAGAGCGCTTCGGTGCAGGACTGCGAAGGCGCGCGCATTCTCCGCTATTCCACTTTCGCCGATTTTGAAGCTATCCTGCGCCAGCAGCTTGCCGCGGATGATTTTGATCTGGTGGTACATGCCGCGGCCGTGAGTGATTATTATCTAGCTGCCGGCGGAACCGCTGCCAAACAGGAAACCGGCGACAGTTTCAGTCTGCAGCTGGCACCCAATCCCAAACTGCTGCCGCAGGTAAAGGAAATGGCCGCCGGCAGCGGCCGCAAAGAACCTTTTGTTATTGGTTTTAAACTTACGGTGCACCAGAACGAGCAGGAAGGCAGAGCGCGGGCGCTTTCCTATTTCCGTGACGGCCGGGTAGATCTGGTAATCTGGAACGACCTGGACGGGGTGAGTGGTGAACAGCATGCCTTCAGCATCCTTGCGCCGCCACCAGCAGAGCAATCCGTGTCAGCGGCCCAGGCTCCAGTGGTCGGCCGCGGTACTACACTGGCGGAATTGTCAGCTGAAGTGCTGCGTCTGGCCGAATTTGCCATCGTTACGGTGCCGCCGGGACAGCAGGCCTCGGCGCGATGAAGCGGATCCTACTACTGGATATCGGCAACAGTACCCATGTGCTTACGCTGTTCGGTCCGGTCGACTGGCAACAAGCAGCCGGGCTGGCCGCCGTTGCCACGCCTGTGCTGTCGCGTACCAGCCTGCCCAACGAACAGTTGCGGCCGGCCGGAGTACTCGCCGAAGAAATCCGCAGAATCCTGGAGATCCCGTCGAACTGGCCCTCTGTTGATAGCGCAGTAACTTTGGCGGACGATCTTGCAGCCTTTGTCTGTTCGGTAGTACCGGCCCTGGCTGCCGCCGCTGCCACAGTTTTTGCTGATTTGGGTATCCAGGCTGTAGTTCTGGATTCGACTATGGCTGCCGGGGTGCTTAATCCGTATAAAGAACCGGGGCGGCTTGGCGCTGACCGGCTGGCAGCGGCAGCCGGTGCCCGGCTGCTGTTTCCGGGAAAGGACTGCATCATTGTCGACTGCGGTACTGCCTGCACTGTCGATGCCCTATGCGCCGACGCTGCAATGGCCGGTGGCTACATCGTGCCGGGGCCGGCTACCTGGCTGGGCTCGCTGCGTTCCGGTACCGCCCAATTGCCGTCCCTGGAGCTGCAGCTGCAGGGCGAACATGGTCCGGGCCGAACAACTGCCGCCTGCATAGCTAATGGACTGCGCGTCGGCTATCCGGCCATGCTGGACGGTCTTTGCCGTACACTGCAGGCAACGGTGTTTGTCGATCGCAGTCCGATGTATCTGTTCTGCGGCGGCTGGGCGGCCATGCTTATGGCTGCTTTGAAAGAAACGATTCCGCAATGGACGGGCATAGCGGCTGAGTTGAGCCCTGATTTGCTGGCCCGCGGCGCATTATATATGGGGTTATCAGCCTTGCCGGCCGTAAGCCCCAGTGTCTGAAAATAAAGGAGCAATCATGCGTATAGAAATGTTAAAAGGAAAAATTCACCGGGCTACTGTTACCGGTGCCGACCTGAACTACGAGGGGTCCATAAGCATCTGCCCGGATTTGCTTGCCGCTGCCAAATTCAGAGTCTGGGAGCGCGTGGATATCTACAACGTGACCAACGGCGCCCGGCTGTCTACTTATATTATAGAAGGCAAGCGTGGTGAGGTTTGCCTGAACGGCGCGGCCGCCCGTCTGGTGCATGCTGGCGACCTGGTCATCATTGCATCGTACTGCAGCGTCGACGAGAGCGAGGCGGACGGTCATCAGCCGACCATAGTGCTGGTTGATGAGCACAACCGTCCGAAGGCGGCCGAAGCTCATCGAAATGGCGGCGCACACTTGAATTGACGGCAGTCTATCTGCCGGCGCGCTTGTCTTTTTTGCGCTACAACGATAGTATGGGGCCTGTGGTTGGTTGAATTTTGCAACTAACTACAGGCCTGACTTGTATCCGGGGTTAGGCTGGAAGATAATTTGTATATAACATACCTGAAAGCAGGAGTTGATTGTGGAACATTATCTAGGCATGGATCTCGGCGGCACCGACGTAAAGATGGGTGTGGTGGACAGTAACGGTACGATAGTCGTCAAGCAGAGTTATCCGACGCCCGTAGGCCTTGCTGGCGACAAGCTGGCTGATTATTTTGCCGAGTGCATGCGCAAGACTGCGGCCGCGGCCGGCCTGCGCCTGGAAACGTTGGCCGCGGCCGGTATCGGCGCTCCCGGCCTGGTCAATACTACCACTGGCATTCTGGATTTCGTAACCAATATCCCCTCCCTGAATGATTATCCGCTTGGTCCGCAGATGGCCAAACGTCTGAACATTCCGGTGGCAGTGGATAATGACGTGAATGCCATGGTGCTTGCCGAATTGTATTATGGAGCAGCCAGATCGTACCGCAATATTGTAGCCCTTACCGTCGGTACTGGAGTGGGCGGCGGTCTGATCTTTAACGGTCAGCTGTATCGCGGCTCGTCTTTTGGTGCCGGCGAAATCGGCCACATGAGTATTGAGACCAATGGTCCCTTATGTAATTGCGGTAATTATGGCTGCCTGGAGCGCTATATCGGGCGTGAGGCGATTGTAGCCCGTTTTGATGCCTTGTACCGTCATAAAAAGCTGCCCAGCAGCATCGACCGGCATCTGGAGCAAGGCGCGATAACACCACGAGCCATAGCCATGGCAGCGGCTGAAGGCGACGAGCTGTCCCTGTTTGTGATGGACGAAATCGGCCGCTACCTTGGTAATGGTTTGGCCACTATAGTGAATATTTTGAACCCGGAGCTGATTGTAATCGGCGGCGGCATAGCCAATGCCGGCGAGTTGCTGCTGGAGCCGGCAAGGCGCGAGATGTTCCGCCGGGCGGCGGTAATGCCGGCGCGCATGGTCAAAGTGGTTCAGGCAAAATTTCTTAACGACGCCGGAATCCTCGGCGCGGCTTCTTTGGCCCGGGAGGGCTCTGACCGGACCGATTAAAAAGGAGAACACGCCATGCACATACGCGATTACCATCCAGCCGACCTGCCCTGGCTCTATCATATCTGCCTGAAAACCGGTTTGTCGGGTCAGGATGCCACGACGCAGTTCAGCGATCCGTATCTGCTTGGAGCAGTGTGGGCGGCTCCGTATGCCCAATACAACAGCCGTGCCGTATTGATACTCGAAGAGGCCGGGCAGCCGCTTGGTTATATTCTTGGTACACCAGACACGGCTGCTTACAGCGTCTGGGTGGAGGCAGCCTGGCTGCCCCTGCTGCAGCAGCGATATCCGGTGCCTGAAGCCGCAGAGCTCAACAAGGCCAGTTCCGCCAGCGGACTATCCCCGCGGGAACTTGCCCTGCGGCAGCTGCTGTTTAGCCAGCGCGACCAGGATTCGTGGCAGGTGGACTATCCGGGGCATCTGCATATCGACATTTTGCCGGCCGGGCAGGGCGGCGGTTGGGGCCGTAAACTGATGGATGCATACATGCAACGCTTGCACGAACTGGGCTGCCCGGCAGTGCAGCTGGGCGTAGCCCGTGAAAACAGCGGCGGGGTGCGCTTTTATGAACGCTACGGCATGTCCCGGCTGCATGAGGACGCGTGGACCATCTATTTCGGCTGCCAGACTCGTCGGCCGGTTTCGGAGTCAGACCTCAGGGTATCTGGGGCCTGATCTCGAAAGCCGCCACTTAGAAGCTGGCTTGCAGGTGCATAAAGCGCAACCGGGAGGCAAGATCGCCGGGCTTGAGCACAGGCTCGGCGACAGTCCCCGATGCTGCCGTTGCCACTTCGGTTCCCGTACCCGCTAAGAATTCCACCCGCTTTTGCATTCCCGGCAGCAGCAGGAAGCCGGCGTCACTGAAGTTTCCTGGCAGGCCTTCGGCCTGTGCCGTTACATAAAAGGCCGGCCGGCTGCATGAAACCGTAAAGGCGGCACTGCCGTCGGCCGTCAGCTCCCAGCTAAGTTCAGGATCAGGCAGTTCACAGCGTTTCGGCTCGGCGATGAAAGACCAAGCCGGCTCCGTTTGCTCGAGGCTATGCGCAGTGCTGTCTGGCGCTTCAGGTTCCAGCTCGGCAGTAATAAAACATTGCTCCGCCGGCAGCGGCAGTTCGGCATCAGTGCGGCTCCAGATTTCCAGGCCCAATGGGCCGCATATGGTACCCTGCAGCGTTTCGCTGTAGGCAATGCTGCCATCGAAGCGGCGCAGGCAGACCCTTACCGTCCAGGCCGTTTCAGCCTTGCTTTCGTGCGTCATGAACACCCGGGTGCAGCCGTCTTTACGGGTAATGAGCGGCCGGGTGGGGCTATAAAAACGACGGGCAGCGTGGTGCAGCAGTTTCCAGAATCCACCATATTCGATGCTGGACCAGCTGGCGCAGGGCCATACATCATTCAGCTGCCAGTACAGGGTTCCCATGCAGCGCGGCATAGTGCTGCGCCAATGGTCTACCGCCGTCTGAATGGCCATGGCCTGCTGCACCTGCGACAGATACACCGTTTCGGCAAAACCCTTGGGCATGCGGAAATGCTGCAGCATGGTGCCCAGTATCAGCTCGTTGCCGCGCGGATGCCGCTGGTGGTGCTCCATGACCGGACTTGTTATATTTAAATCACTTTCTTCCAGAACCGTGCGCATGGTCGGTATGGACGAAAAAGACTGGAAGCCGAATTCAGAACAGAAGCGCGGATTGATGTCCAGATAGGCACTGAAGGGTTTGCCCTCATGCCAGACCGCCCAGTAGTGCATGTCGCCGGAAGCGTCCGAATGCCAGTTGTCCGAATAGTCGTCCGGTCCGGCCGAAGGCGAACTTGGCCACCAGGGGCGCGACGGGTCAAGCTGGCGGACGGTGCTGCCGATAACGCCTTCGTTCAGCCGGTCGTAGTCCACCAGGTAACGGGCCGGGCTGCTGCGCGATTCTTCGAACCAGTTGATGGCGCCAAGATCCTCATTGTTGCCGCACCAGAGCATGATGGCCGGATGGTCCATCAGCCGCGGAATCTGATGTTCCAGCTCGCTGCGCACATTTTCCAGAAAATCGCTATTCGACGGGTAGGTGGCACAACCGAACATAAAGTCCTGCCAGACCATCAGACCATGCTGGTCGCAGTAATCATAAAAGAAATCGCTTTCATAGCGGCCGCCGCCCCAGACCCGTATCATGTTCATGTTGGCGGCCAGCGCGCTGTCCAGCAGCTGCTGTATTGTGGCTTCGGTCCAGGCGGATGGCAGAGCGTCGGCCGGTATCCAGTTAGCGCCTTTGGCAAAAACCGGCACCCCGTTTACCACAAAGGTCATGGCCTTGCCGCCCAGATCGGCGCTGGTGTCGATATGCACCGTGCGGAAGCCGATGTTTTTTACAAGGTGCTGGATAGTTTTGGGATCGCTTCCGGTTGACTTGGGGGCTATCAGGCTAACGCTGGCCTCGTGCAGGGCAGGACGGCCATAGCCGGCCGGCCACCACAACTCCGGCGCTTCTATCTGCAGCTCCAGCGCCTGTTTCGTCGCCCCCGCCGGCAGTTCCAGGCGCACCCGCCGCTCCAGCCCGCAAAGCCGGAACACGATTTCCACCTCCGCCGGCCGGCTGCATTCCAGCCGCAGGTCTGCCCGCACCGTCCAACTGCCGTCGCCGGCGGCTGTGGAAACGAAATTCGCGGCGTCCAGGCGGGGTCCGCTCCAGGCCAGCAGCCGGATTCCTCCATATATGCCGCCGGTCATCAGACAGGGCCCCCAGTCCCAGCCGGACATGTATTGCGACTTGCGCACCAGGTTGCGGTGCGGCGAATGCACCGGGTAGGCCGAGGCCGGATAGTTGCAGGGCAGTATTTCGGCAGCGGCGGCGGCCGCCTTTACCGGGGATAGGATTTCTACGCACAGCCGGTTGGGCCCACTTTGCAGCAGCTGGCCGATCGGTAGCTGCAGGCCGGTAAACATGTTCTGGCCGCTGCCGGCCGGCTTTCCGTTGATGCTGATGCGGCCGAAGGTATCGAGGCTGTCTATCTGCAGTACTATCGAGTCCGCTGCCGCCAGCAAGTGGTCAAGCTGAAATTCGGACTCCAGTATCCAGTCTGCTTCGCCGATCCACTGCAGCTCCAGTTCGTTGAGCCCCTGGTAGGGTTCGGCAATAATGGAGGCTTCTTGCAAGGCGCTGATGATGTCTCCGGGGATGAAAATGGGACAGCTGATATTTCGGGCGGGACAGGACAGGGTCCAACGGCCGCCCAGATTGATCTGCTTCATGAAGCCTCCTGTAAAAGTAGCAAAAATTCGTCAAAAAAATTGTTGACAGCCTGATATACCCATGTTATACCTTAGTTGGTTGGATAAATCAACTAACCGAGAGCGATTATTTCCTGCCGCAGGGCCAGTGCGGCAGGAACCTTTAGAAAGGCAGACCATGACGACGATACCAAAGAATTCGGCAGCCGCGCGCATCCTCAGGTGTATCTGGAAGCACCCGCGCAGCAGTCGTGTCGTCATTGCCGACCGGCTCGGTCTGGACAAATCTACGGTAACCAATCAGGTAAGCAATCTTATCGGCAAGGGTATCATAGAAGAGATCGAAGAGGGAGAGTCTTCGGTTAAGGGCGGCCGCAAGCCGATTCACCTTGGCATCTGTAAATCCTACGGACGGATTTTGGGCATAGAGCTGCAGGCAAAGTCCTGGGTAGCGCTGGAAGTAGATCTTGCCGGCAATATTCTGGCCGAGCGCCGCGGCAAGTGCCATGTGAACGCTGATAATTTCGTTGATATTGTGCAGTCCATTACTGCCGAGAGCCATACCAGCGTGGAAAACGGTTTCGGACCGCTGCTTGGTGTGGGCGTTGGTACCGGCGGTCTGATCGACAGCAAGCAGTGCCGGATTCGTTATTCGGTTCCGCTGGCTATTTATAATCCGCTGGAGCTGGCCGAACAGTTCGCCTTTAAGATTCCAGTGCCCTGTTTTGTGGAAAACGATGCGAATTGTTGTGCCTGGGGCGAGCTGGCTTTTGCCCGCAGCGACGATCCGCGTAACTTTATCTTTGCACTAGTGGAATACCGGCCGGATGTTGAGGCTGTACATACCCATGGCGGTATCGGTGTCGGTTTCGGCATTGTGCTGGGCGGAAAAGTATATATGGGTTCGCACGGAAATGCCGGTGAGTTCCGCAGTGCTTTTTGTGACGGTTCGGGGGCCGCCCAGTTTTCGCTGCCGGCCCAGGATCTAGCCCGGGTATTCAATGACCGCGAGGTGCTGGAAAAAGTCTGTGACGAATTCTCGCGTAATCTTGCCCTTCTGGTTAATACTATGGATTTTGAGCACATTTTTATCGGCGGCGATATCGAAGAACCCGGCATTGATTTTTTGTCCATGCTGCGCCGCCGTCTGGAAGAAAACTGGATGTATCCCTTTCCCAAGAATATCGAGATACGCTACTCGAGTCTTGGCGGCCGGGCGGTTGCGTACGGTGCCGCCGGCATGTTGCTGGACAAACTGTTCAGCGAAAATCTGCTGCACGATTTCTGATCGGAAATCGTTGCGGCCTTAATGAGGAAAATATCCGCCGGGACGGCAGCGCGCGCCTGTTCCGGCTGGGTATAATTTTTAGGAGGTTCCCATGAAGAGACTCTTGTTTGTCCTGCTGGCCCTTGCCATGGTTCTGCCGGTTTTTGCCGCCGCAGAAAAAGACCAGGCCGCCGAAGGCCCGATCACCCTGCGTGTTCTCAACTACGCAGATGCCACCACTCCCGCGTATGCCGTGGAAAAAGAAATCTGGGATACATTCCGGGCACAGAACCCCGACATTGTCCTGGAATACGAGGAATTGTTTGATGAGGCTTTCCATACCAAGACAGAAGCTTACGCCGCAGCCGGTCGTCTTCCCGATGTCATGTTCATGTGGCCGTCCGGACGTTCTAGCACTTTGTACAACCGCAACCTGGTAAAAGACCTTACCCCGCTGATGGCCCCGGTTAAGAATGAATTCGTTCCGATCGCCACCAGTCCCGGGCAGTTCGGCATCCTTGGCCAGATTCCCCAGTCTACTACCAACACCCATGTGTTGTATGCCAACCTCGGTCTGCTGAAGAAGCTCGGTCTGTCCGAGCCTAAAACATATGCCGATCTGGTAGCCATGGTTCCGGCTGCCCGCGCCGCCGGTGTAGAAGTGGTTTTAATTCCCGCCAAATCCGACTGGGTCATGCAGTCCTGTCTGTTCTCGATGGTACTCGGTCGTATCGCTGGTGATGAATTCATCAATGACGTACTGGCTGGAAAAGCCAACTTTACCGACAAACCCTTCGTTGATTCACTTGCCTTTATTAAGCGCCTGTATGACGATGGTGTTATTTCCCGCACAGCCCTGCAGATTGATTACGGCGAAGGCCCCGCTCTGTTTGCCAGCGAAAAATCGTTGTTCTACATTGACGGCGCTTGGCGCGTTGGTGAATTTATCACCAGCCCCGATTCCGGTGTGGCCCTCATTCCGCCGGCCAAGCAGCAGAGTGATTTCAAACTCATGAATTTCCCGGTTATCCCCGGTGAAAAGAATGCCAATTCCAGCTCTGTTATCGCCGGTACCGGTTTTGGTATGAATGCCAACATCGAAGCTGGTTCAGCTAAAGAAGCTGCCGCCTGGAGACTGATAAGCTATCTTAACAGCGCTGAAGTTCTCAAGAAGCGCCTGGAGACCGGTGCCTTCTCCAATGTTACCCGCATCGGTGTTACCGCTTCCAAGATGGAGCCCTTGCAGGTTATGAACGCCCAGCTGGCTCCGGCCAAGGCAACCTACGTGGTTGATGGTATTCTTGATGCCTCTGTATATGGTCCGATCAACATTGGTCTGCAGGAAATGGCACTTGGTACCGCAACTCCCGAGCAAGTGGCTCAGACTACCCAGAAAGCTTTTGAAGAATGGGAAATCAGCAACTAAGCTGACAGCTTTATTCGATAACCGCCGGCCAATTTGGCCGGCGGTTCTTTACCCGCTACACTGTTTCTTGCCAGATTTTATTTAGGGTACAGGGGGAGACCAATGAGACAATTGACCGGAACGCTGGAAAGAAAACAGGCTTATCTGCTTCTTGTACTGCCGGCTGTAATGATATATTTTGCTGTTATTGCATTCCCGACTATTTTTTCCATCGTATTGAGTGTGTCCAATTATCAGGGCGGCGCTGTATTTGGCGAGAAAGCGAATTGGTCACTGGTTGGATTTAAACATTATTTACGAATGTTCAAGGACCAGTACTTCTGGATTTCCTTCAAAAACAATATCTGGATCATGCTTATGTCATTGTTTATCCAGATTCCTTTAGGTTTTGTGCTTGCTTATACTATCTTTCGAAAATTGATCGTCGGCCGTGAATTCTTTCAAACGGTCATCTATATGCCTACGATTATCTCGGTTATTGTTGTCGCCATTCTGTGGCAGAGTATTTTCTCGCCCTATGGACCGGTTACCTCGTTCATGCGCATGTTCATTCCTGGTTGGGAAAACAAACTGGTAAGCCATCCACAGCTGGCCATTGTTCCAGTACTGTTCGTCATGGTCTGGTACTATACCGGAATGTACCTGATAATCTTTTTGGCCAACCTGCAGAAGATTGACCAGCAGGTAATTGAATCGGCCCAGATCGACGGCGCAAATGAGTGGCAGATGCTGAAAGCTATAATCCTGCCGGCCCTCTCTGGGGTAATCGTAACTACCGCCATCCTGGCCATTTCCGGCTCTTTACGCAGTTTCGGTCTGATATGGGCCATGACAGCCGGAAACCCGGCGCGTCGTACTTCGGTGCTTGCCTTGTACATGTATGATAACGCCTTTAAAGGTGCCCCTAACTTTCCGCTGGCCAACGCCATATCTACCTTCATGGTTACGGTTAGTTTTGTATTCATTGTCATAGCCAAGAAGATAGAAAAACGCTTCGGCGGCAAGGAGTAAATCATGACACAGATACAACCAATGCTAAAGCCGAAGCTTTCTATCGGGGCAATTATCGCCCGTGTGCTATTGGTGGCAATATTGATCGGCTTTACCGTAATGACGATATATCCCATCATATGGCTGATCATCAACTCGTTTAAAACCAGCAAGGAATTTCAGATGAACCGTCTGGGCTTGCCAATTGCCCCGACTTTTATCAATTATCCGCAAGCCTGGAAAATTGGTAACTTCAGCATGTTGTTCGTTAACAGTATCTTCTATACCGGCGTTGCCACCCTGGCAATCGTTATACTGTCGCTTTCAACCTCCTTTGCTTTTGCAAAAATTCAATCTAAGGCAACCAAGCCTCTGTACAACTCGTTTGTTATAGGAATATTGCTTGCGCTCGAGTCGATTATGGTTCCGTTGTTTATCATGTCGATTGTTACCGGTGTGTATGATACGCGCATAGGAATTCTTATTCCGTATATCGGACTGGGTTTGCCGATCGGGGTATATTTGGGTACTGAATTTATTAAAAGTATTCCCGACGCGCTTATAGAATCTGCCCGTCTGGAAGGTGCCAGCTACCTGCGTATTTTTTTCAGCATCATCCTGCCGATGTGCATTCCGGTCGCTATGACTCTGGCTATTCTTACAGTTACCTCTCTTTGGAACGAGTTTATGCTGGTAAACATTCTGGCTTCACGTGAGTCGCTTAAAAGTCTGCCGGTCGGCATACTCAAGTTTTCCGGCTCATTGGCTTCGGATTACGGCAAGCAGTTTGCAGCCCTGGTTATCGGAATGTTGCCGATGCTGATTTTCTATTTGTCCTTCCGCAAGCAGATTCAGCGTGGTCTGGCTGCCGGCGCGGTTAAGGGCTGACGGAATGGCATTATTGGAAAGCAGGCTCAAGTCTCCGGATTTCCTCTGGGGAGTTTCCAGCTCTGCTTATCAGATAGAAGGCTCGGTGCTGGCCGACGGACGCGGTGAATCGATCTGGGACAGTTTTTGCCGCCTGCCGGGCAAGGTAAAAAATGGTGATACCGGAGCTTATGGCAGCGACTCGTATGTACGCTGGCAGGAAGATGTGGACATGCTGCACGAGCTGGGAGCAGGTGCCTACCGTTTTTCTATAGCTTGGCCGCGCATCAAACCCGATGGATCCGGAGCGGTTAATCATCGCGGTTTCGGCTATTATCATCGCCTTATCGAGGAGTTGTTGGCCAAAGATATCGAGCCGTGGGTTGCCTTGTATCACTGGGATCTGCCGCAGGCACTGCAGGATCGTGGCGGTTGGCTGAATCGCGATACCGCCTTCTATTTTGCCGATTACGCCGAGCTATGCTTCCGTGAATTCGGCGGTCTGGTAAAAAACTGGGTTACCTTAAACGAGCCCTGGTGTTCGGCTTTTCTGGGCCATGGTGTCGGTGTACATGCTCCTGGCCTGGTCGATGTACAGGCCCCTTTTACTGCTGCACATCATCTGCTGCTGGCCCATGGGTTGGCGGTAAAAGAGTGCCGTGAGCTGCTGCCTGCGGCCCGTATCGGCATTGTCTTAAACCCTTGGACGCCCCGGTCTGCCACTGCCCGTGACGAGGACAAGCAGGCAGCCTTGCTGGCTTCAGTTGAACGAACCGGCCTCTGGTGTGATCCTTTGTTTAACGGGCAGTATCCGGAGGCCTATTGTGAAGCGGCCGGAGCCAAACTGCCGATACTGCCGGGTGATATGGCTTTAATCAAGGCTCCTTTGGATTTTCTTGGTATCAATTACTATAATGAGGATGCGGTATGTGCCGCTCCGGCACAAGCTGCCGGGTATAAAAATGTCCCTACCTGGCAGAAAAAGACCGAAATGCAATGGGATATTGTCCCTGACGGCCTGGTGCGGGTGCTTTCGTTCATGTCGGAACACTGGAAGGTTCCGGAGTATTATATAACTGAAAATGGCGCGGCATTTTCTGATTCTGATACAGACGGCAAAGTTATCCATGATAATGACCGAATAGAATATTTACAGGATCATGTGCTTGCTGTTCAGAAAGCCTGCGAGCTTGGCCTTCCGGTAAAAGGTTACTTTGTCTGGACTATGCTGGATAATTTTGAATGGTCTCATGGCTACGAAAAACGCTTTGGTATGGTTGCTATAAAACAGCCCGAAGGTGAGCGGATCAGGAAAAGCAGTTTCTATTTTTATCGTGACCTTATCGCTGGCTATTGAGTTAATAATACGGGGTGGCTGGAGCCCTGTGGTTTCAGTATAATCAGTGCCCTGCAGGATGCCGGTTTTCGGCTGGAGGTTTTTAACATGTACGGATTAATTCCGGCTCCCGTCTCTGTTGAAGTTTCAGAGGGGCATTGCCTTATTGGCTGCCTTCCTGGCTTTGGCTATGAAAAACAATTTGAGCCCGAGGTTTCGGTGGTGGCTTCCTGGTTGGCCCAGCAGCTGCCAAAGACGATACCAGAAGAATATCGTCAGGCTGATATAATTTCGATAAATGTGTATAACGATCTTGTTAAAGGCGGGACTGAGGCCTACAAGCTGTTTATCCGTCCGACGGTTATCGAGATACACGTTGCTTCGGCTGCCGGTGTTGTGAGGGCTGGCGCTACCCTGGCCCAGCTGGTCTCGGCGCATGGCTGCCGGCTGCCCTGCCTTTCGATCGAAGACCAGCCGCGTTATTCCTGGCGTGGTTTTATGCTTGACACCGTGCGCAACTTTTTCAGTGTCGACTTTATCCTGCGTCAGTTGGATCTGGCAGCCTTGCACAAGCTTAACATGTTTCATTGGCATCTAAGTGATGACCAGGCCTGGCGCCTGGATCTGGAAGAAATGCCAGAGCTGGCTGCGCATGGTGCTCAGCGTCTGGATCGACGTTTTAATGTAGTAAAATGGAAGGGTGGTTCCTATAGCGCGGCTGATGTTCGCCGTGTTGTAGAGTTTGCTGCTTCTCGCCATATTTCTGTCATTCCCGAGATAGATGTGCCCGGCCATTCCAGTGCACTGCTGGCTTCCCATCCGGAGCTCTGGTGTCGCTCCGCACATGATGACCGGCATTTCCTGCCCGAAGACCGTTACGGAATTTTTGATGCGGTGCTCTGTGCCGGCCGAGACGAAAGCCTGAACCTGGTCGGCCGGGTATTTTCTGGATTGTCCGGACTATTCCCGGGCAAGTACCTGCATGCCGGGGGCGATGAAGTACCTAAGGAACAGTGGCTGGTCTGCGAACACTGCCGGGCAAGGATGCGCGACGAAGGTTTACAGGACAAGCATGGCAATTTTGATCCGGAGCGCCTGCAGGCCTGGTTCATGGAACAGGTGCAGGTGGGCATCAACGGATTGGGTCGCACCATGGTGGGCTGGGACGAGCTGGTGGACGGCGGCTGCAGTCGTGATGTTTTGATCATGGCCTGGCGCAGTACCGGCCACGGCGCAAAAGCTGCCGAGCTCGGTTATAAAGTTGTAATGTGTCCGCAGAACAAAGCTTGCTACCTGGATCATAAACACCTGGATCTGGAAGAAGAACCCGGGCAGCTGGGTATCTGTACGGTGCGTGATGCTTATGCTTTCGATCCACATCCCGAAGGGCTCTCCGCCGCCGCCGCCGCCAACATCCTCGGCGGTCAGGCCAATCTCTGGACCGAGCTGGTGTATTTCGGCAAGCAGGCCGAATATATGCTGTACCCCCGCCTCAGTGCCATCGCCGAGGCCCTGTGGTCGCCTAAGGCCGTCAGAGATTTTGCTTCCTTTGCCAGTCGTCTGGAACTGCACGGCCGCTTTTTGGACCGCCTGCAGGTAAACCGATATCGCGGACCCTTGGAGTAAAATGATGAGCGCAGTTCCCGGAATCTGTTTGCACAATGCTACTCTTCTGGCTGGCTATGCCCAGATGGATCGTTGTGCCGTATACATAGAAGACGGCCGGATTGCCGATGTATTTTCCGAACGCCGGTATCAGAAGAAGACCTTTCACCCTTCGGTAAAGCAGATCGATGTGCATGGATCCTTCGTGGCACCGGGTTTTATCGACACCCATATACACGGCTTTGCCGGCTACGGCACCGAGGACAAATCGGTAGAGGCAATCCTGGCCATGTCGGTGGAACTGGGACGTTTTGGCGTAACCAGTTTTTGCCCCACCATCTATCCTATGACCGTTGCCGATATGGAGGCATCCATTACGGCCTGTGTAGATGCCATGGGGCACGAGCGCGGCGCGCGTATAGCCGGCGTGCATCTGGAGGGACCTTTCATTTCGCCGCAGCGCCTGGGAGTGCAGAATCCGGCACATATCAAAGCGGTGGATATGGAGTTGATGGAACGTCTGCATGCGGTTGCCCGCGGCAATATTTGCAATATGACGGTAGCTCCAGAGCTAAAGGGCATGCGCGAGCTGGCCCTGTTCTGCATCTCGCACAATATTGTGCTGCAGGCCGGCCACACCAATGCCACCTACGAAAACATGCTGGAAGGCATGCAGGCCGGCATTCTGCATTCAACCCACTTTTTTAACGCCATGAGCCGGCTGCATCACCGCGACCCTGGAGCGGTGGGGGCTATCCTGATTCATCCGGAATTGTCCTGCGAGATTATCGCCGATGGTAAACATGTGCACCCGGATTTGATCCGCCTGCTGATGCGCGACAAACCCCAGGACAAGGTGGTCCTGGTTACCGATGCCCTTAAGCCGACCGAGCAGCATGCCTGCATTCTGTACGCAAATAACGAGGAAGTTGAATTTGTGGACGGCCTGTTCCAGCGTAAGAGCGACGGTGTTATTGCCGGTTCGGCGCTGACTATGATACGCGGCGTGCAAAATCTGGTAGAATGGGGTGTGCCGCTGCAGCAGGCGGTAAAGTTTGCCTCGGCCAATCCGGCCAAGATCATGCAGCTGGGCAAACGCGGACAGCTGGTGCCCGGCCATGAAGCCGATATCGTTGTCTTTAACCAGAGCTTCGATATTCAGGCGGTATTGCGCGCCGGTTGTTTCATCCGCAACGAATTAGCTGAGTAAAATATTGCATGATTCCATTTGGAGGATATTGTGAGACTTGTTGTACGAAGCGACTATGAAGCTGTTTCCGATTGGGCCGCCCGCTATCTGGCCGCCCGCATTAAAGCCAAACGGGAGGGGGAGCGCGCAGCAACAGCGGCCGGAAACCCTGCGGCCAGTTCTCCGGCGGCTGGAAACCAGGCAACCGGTACCCCGGCGGCCGGCGCGGCATCCTTTGTTTTGGGCCTTCCCACCGGATCTACTCCCATAGGCATGTACCGTCGACTGGTAGAGCTGCACAAGGCCGGTGAGCTTTCCTTCGCCGATGTGCGCAGCTTTAATATGGACGAGTATATCGGCCTACCTGAGGACCATCCGCAGAGCTACCACAGTTTTATGCGCCAGCATCTGTTCGACCATGTGGACATTCCTGCTGGCAACTGGCAGCTGCCGGACGGAAACGCCGCCGATCTGCAAGCCGAATGCGAGCGCTATGAGGCTGCAATCGTGGCGGCCGGCGGCATAGACCTCTTTGTCGGCGGTGTAGGCGTGGATGGCCATATTGCCTTTAACGAGCCGGGTTCTTCCCTGGCCTCACGTACCAGGATCAAAACTCTTACGCGCGATACCCGCGAGACCAACGCCCGTTTCTTCGGCGGCAAGACCGAGGCTGTACCGGCTACCGCCTTGACCGTCGGCGTCGGCACCATCATGGCCGCGCGCGAAGTGCTTATTCTGGTAAGCGGCGCGTCCAAGGCGCGGGCACTGCGCCATGCCATCGAAGAAGGCGTAAACCATCTGTGGACCTTCTCCTGTCTGCAGCTGCATCCCAAAGGCATCGTCGTGTGCGACGAAGATGCCACGGCCGAGTTGCGGGTCGGCACGGTTCGCTATTTTAAGGAG
This sequence comes from Spirochaetota bacterium, assembly GCA_018815555.1. GTDB lineage: Bacteria > Spirochaetota > Spirochaetia > Treponematales > UBA12059 > UBA12059. The sequence continues at coordinate 20,387 of JAHIWF010000270.1, forward strand.
ATTGAAGCCAGTAATCCAACGATCCACCTTCCCCTATAAACCTCCTGACATCGTTTTTGGCCCCGGAAGTCTTGGATCGGACTTCCGGGGCCTTTTTTATAGCTGTTTCAGTTTGACCCGGCCGGTGCCAGCTGCTATCCTGAATGTAAGCAAGGAGTTAATAATGACAGACAGTCTGTTGCCCGAAGATCTGCTTATCATCGACGGTCATTGCGACACTGTGCTGGAAATGGCCGGCATCAACGAACCATCCGGCTGCAACAGTCCGCGTCCCCTGCTGCAGCGCAGTACGCGCGGCCACATCGACCTGCCGCGGCTGCTTGAAGCCGGTGTAAGTTGCCAGTTTTTTGCGCTTTTTACCAGTGACGAATATCTGCCGGTCGCCAACGAGCATTGTCAGGGGCTGCTGGAGCTGGTTCTGCGCACAATCACTCAGTCCGGCCGGCTGCAGCTTGCCTGCAGCAGCGCCGACATTTTGGAAGCCCGGGCCAGCGGCAGGATAGCCGTCATGCTGGCCATCGAGGGCGGTGAGGCCATTGGCAGCAGTCTGGATCAATTGCAGGCATTTTACGAACAGGGCGTGCGGCTGCTAACACTTACCTGGAACCACCGTAACGCCATCGGTCGCGGCGTCGGCGCTGAGGGGATCGATGGACTGAGTCCCTTTGGCGAGGCTGTACTGCGCGAGATGGAAAATCTGGGTATGCTGGTGGATGTGTCCCATCTGGCCGACACGACCCTGACTGATGTGCTTAGGCTTGCCCGGCGACCGCTGGTGGCTTCACATTCCAACTGCCGGGCGTTATGTCCGCACCGACGTAACCTGACTGATGACCAGATCAGGGCCATTGCAGCTACCGGCGGTCTGGTGGGGCTGACCTTCGCCGGCAGTTTCGTCGATTCCGACCCAGCTAAAGTAAACCTGGAGCGCTTTCTGCAGCATCTGGACCACATGGTGGAAGTTGCCGGTGTGGACCACGTAGGCATTGGCAGCGATTTTGACGGCTTTTCCGATGAATTCGGCCTGGTAATGTCTGATTGCACCGGGCTTCCCGGCTTGGCTGTCAGCCTGTTAAAACGCGGCTACGCGTTGTCTGCCGTCCAGTCCATTATGGGCGGCAACTGGCTGCGCGTTATCAGCCAAGTACTCGCCTAACGGATTTTTTACCCTTTCAAGTGATTTTCTTGATGCCTGGCACGCTGCTTGCATTAAAGGAAAGCATACAAAGAGAGGGTAATTCATGCTGCTTATCAAAAACGTCCTAGTGTATGATCCGGCTCCTGCGGGTCTCTGCGATATACTTATTGCCGGCGGCCGTATCGAGGCTGTTGCCGCCGGTCTGGCGGCCTCGCTGCCGCCCGGACTTTGCAAGATAATCGAAGGGGAAGGTCTGACGGCCGTTCCCGGCTTTATAGACGCACATGTGCACATAACCGGCGGCGGCGGCGAGGGTGGTTTCCGTACCCGTACTCCGGAGCTTACCCTGGGTGGTGCCATCCGGCATGGTGTTACCACGGTAATCGGGGTTTTGGGCACCGACGGCGTAACGCGTAGCCTGCCTGCCTTGGTGGCCAAAGTGTATGCGCTACGCGAAGAAGGCTTGTCTGCCTGGTGCTATACCGGCTCGTATCACGTGCCGGTGCCTACGCTAACCGGCGACATCATGAAAGACATCATGCTGATAGACCCGGTAATCGGCGTGGGTGAAGTTGCCTTGTCTGACCATCGCTCCAGCCAGCCGACGCAGGCGGAGCTGGCTCGTCTGAGCAGTGACGCCCGGGTGGCCGGCATGCTTTCCGGCAAGGCTGGCGTGGTCAATCTGCATCTTGGCGATGCTCCGGCCGGAATGCGCATGCTGCGCGAGCTATGTGCCAGTAGTGAACTGCCCTTTGATCAGTTTATTCCTACTCATTGTAACCGCAATCTGCAGCTTTTTGCCGAGGCTCTGGATTGGCTGCGGATCGGCGGCAATGTTGACTTTACCGCCAGTTCAAACGAAAGTATTCTGGAGGATGGCGAATTAAGTGCGGCTGCCGCCCTGTTTCAGGTGCATGCGGCTGGTTTAAGTCTGGAGCGGGTCAGCATTACCAGTGACGGCCAGGGCAGCCTGCCAGTTTTTGACAGTCAGGGGCGTCTAAGCGGTCTGGATGTGGGAAACTGCGGCAGTCTGTTTGCGGCGCTGCGCGAGGCTGTGCAGCAGTTTGGCCTGCCGCTGGAGTCGGTTTTGCCAGTGCTAAGCGCCAATCCGGCGCGCATGCTGAAACTTGCCGGCAAGGGGCGCTTACAGGCCGGAATGGATGCCGACCTGCTCTTGCTGGACCAGGATCTGCAGTTGCGCAGTGTAATGGCCGGCGGCCGGCTTATGCTGCATAATGGAGCACAGCTGGTGCGCGGAACCTTTGAGTCGTAATGGAAATGGGGGATCATGAAAACACTGGCCCTGATCGGCGGTAGCGAACGCACTGCCCGAGTACTTTCGGCACAGCTGGACAGCTACCTGGGCGACAAGGTTCAGATTCGCAGTTTCTGGATAAACGGCGGTATTTCCGCGCCGGTAGAAGCCGATATCGTGGTGCTTTCCAGTGCTTTGGTACAGGAAGACTTGCAGGAGCTGGGCTACCTGCCAGCTGAATGTGTGCTGGTTATCGGCCGGCGCACGGTGGATCCGGATGCGCTGGAGCGGATTGTCGCCCTGCCCCCGGAAACCAAGGTGCTGTTTGTAAACGACCGCCCGGAAACCGCCCGCGAATGTGTCGAGGCTGTGCTCGAGTTAGGTCTGACCGCGGTGCATTGGCTGCCCTGGCATCCGGAATCCCCGCCGCCTCCCGCCGAATATCTTACTGCCGCGGTGGCCGGCGAGCCTGGCCTGGTCCCTTCATCAATTTCTACTATTATCGACATAGGCACCCGTATACTGGATTTTGGCACAATAGCCGAAATCCTCAGCCGGCTGGATATCGCCTACGAGGAGATTGGCCTGTTCTCACGCCGTTACCTGGCTAAAATTGTCAGCCTGGCCCGGCGTTTGTCGCGCTCCAACGAGGAGGCCCGGCGTCTGTCCGGTCATCTTGGCTCAGTTATCGACAGCCTGCGGCATGGCATTCTGGTGTATGATGCCGAAGGCCGGGTAAGTGTCTGCAACGACGAAGTAAAGGAATTACTGGCCATCCGGGGCGGTACGGCTATCGGCAGTACCCTTCCCATGCTGATACGACATAAAGAATTGCTCGAGTTTCTGGAATGCCGCTGCGGCGAAGACGATGTAGTTTTCAAATTGCCGGCCGGGTCGGTGGTGGTGCGCCGCTTTGATCTGGCGGAGGGCGGGCATACAGTGGCGGTTTTTCGCGGCGAAGGCGATGAAGCGGCCGAGGCGGCTCGTCTGGGTCGGGAGTACCGGCGGCGCGGCCACGTAGCCAAATGGACGCTGCAGGATATTGTCGGTGAAAGCGAGCCGCTGCGCCGTGCCAAGCGTATTGCCGAGCGCTTGGCGGTTACCGATTTGTCAATACTTATACATGGCGAGAGCGGCACCGGCAAAGAATTGTTTGCCTCGGCCATCCATGCTGCCAGCGCCCGGGCCAACGGACCCTTTCTGGCCCTCGATCTGGGCGCATTGTCCGACGAACTGGTAGAGAGCGAGCTGTTCGGCTATGAAGAAGGGGCCTTTACCGGAGCCCGCAAGGGCGGCAAGCCGGGCTTTTTCGAGCTGGCCAATGGCGGCAGCCTGTTCCTGGATGAGATTGGCAATGTGTCGCCCAAGGTACAGACCCGCCTGCTGCGTGTACTGCAGGAAAAAGAAGTGATGCGGGTTGGAGGCGCCGATATCAAGCATGTGGATGTGCGCATAATCGCCGCTACTAATGAAGACCTCCTGGCTAAAGCGCATCGCGGCGAGTTCCGCGAGGATCTGTATTTCCGTCTTAAAATGGGTTGGGTTCGTATACCTTCACTACGCGAACGTCGGCAGGATATTGCCGCCTTGGTGCAGCGTTTTCTGCAGCAGGAGAACGTGCGCGACCTGGTGGTGGAACCCGAGGTGCTGGCTGAGCTGGCCGCTCGCGATTGGCCGGGCAATGTGCGTGAGTTACGTAATGCGCTTACCTATATGCTGGCCGTGCACGAGGGCCAGAGTATTACCATGGCTGATCTGCCGGATGCAGTGTATTTCTCGACCGCCTGTGATGACCTAGATGCTCCAAAGTCTACCGAAAAAGTCTTTGCTGCTTCCGTGGCCGCTAATGATTCGTCCCTAGTGACTCAGCCTCCGGCAGCTGATCCGGCTGCAGCTCCGGCTTTACCAGCGCTTGGCCCTGAAGGTCAGGCTTTGGCGCTGGACGACCAGTTTGTGCTGGCTGCTCTGGCGGCTTTTCATGTAGCCGGCCGCTCGGCCGGGCGTGAGGCCATTACCTCCTGGATTGTAGAGCACGGCCGGCTGATGGGACCGGGTTCGGTGCGCGCTTCGATGGAACGACTGGCCGCACTTGGTTTACTTGACAGTTCGAGAGGGCGCCGGGGGACTTGTCTTAGCCTTCGTGGACGGTCGCTATTTACCCACTTCATATAATTGGATAAATAGGTTTATTAGAATCCCGTATAGCCAAATTAACCATATTGCAAAAGCTGGTATGTACGGTACCAGTATTTTATCTCGGAGGTTTCATGTCGAAAGGGAGCTTGATAATAGCTGGCGGAGCTATTCGTGATTCTGCCTTAGTTATTTTTGCAGAGTTTGTGCGTCTTGCTGGTGGTTCCAACCGCCGCTTTGCGGTATTGCCCTGTGCTACTGCCAGGCCAGAGGCCGGGCTGGCTGATTTTACGGCTTTTATGTCGGCACTTGGTGTTGCTGCCAACCAGATTAGCCTGCTTGAAGTATCTCCTACAGTCGAGGGCTGGCAGTCCGGAGCCAGTGATCCGGCTGTACTTGACCTGGCGCAGGCGGCTGACGGCATCTGGATGCTGGGCGGCAATCAGAATAATATTATCAAGAGTCTGATTAATGCTGACGGCAGCGACAGTCCGCTGGCTGCCCTGATGCGCCAGCGCCTGGCCGCCGGGGCTGTTATCGGCGGAACCAGCGCGGGAGCGGCGGTAATGAGTCGGCTTATGATCGGTGGTGGAACCAGCTATGGGGCTTTAGCTTTGCCGCGGGGGCAGGCCGAGGCTGATACTGAAGTTTCCGACGCCTTATTTGTTACCCCCGGGCTTGGTTTCTTCCCGGCCGGTATGGTCGATCAGCATTTTGACGCCCGGGCCCGCCTGGGGCGCTTACTGGAGGCGGCGCTGGTGGAAGGTGGCGGCTGCCTTCCGGCTTTTGGTGTTGCCGAGGATACAGCTATGGTCTGGAACGCGGAAGCCAATACCGTTACAGCAATTGGCAGGGGCGGTGTATATGTGCTCGAAGTGCAACATGCACTGTGTGACCAGGTAGCTGGCGTGCGGCGCATACGTAACACTCGGCTGCATTATCTTACCCGCGGCGATTCCTTCAATATTGATAACGGAACTTGTGTGTTTTCCGGCAAGCAGCGTTTGTCAGTCGCTGATACACAATTCACGGTGGTCGGACCGGAGGCAAGCGGCTGTTTTTCAGCCTATGGTCAGTTGGCGGATTTTATTTCCAATTATCTGCTGGATAATGATCCGGCTGGCTTATTTGTTGATCCGGCTGATGGTTCACGCTATGTTCGCAGCTATCTTTGGGGCCAGGCTGGAGCAGACTCCTCGACCCCGGACTGTCGCGTTGGTTGGGAATTGCGTTTCAGTCGTGCCGAAAACAGTACAGAGCTCTGGCATGGCGGCGTCTATGGCTTTCGCAATGTTGGAGTCAGCTTGATTCCGGCAAGCTTGCAAATAAAGACACTTGAATAAGCGAACTTGGTACGCATCTTGCATAATAGTAGCAAGTGCCGGAAGAATTGTATGTCTTCCGACAGTGCCGGTTCAGTCTGCGCTTCCTTTCGGGGGTCTGCTGTCCGGAATACGTCAAGGAGGAATGTGAAATGAAACGGATCCCTATTGGATTAAGTGCTCTGATTCTGGCACTTGCATTGCTTACCGCTTGCGGCGGCTCTGAAGCCAAGACCATCGACAAGTACAGTGCCACCTATGCCGAAGAAGCCAAGGTGCTGAACTACTTTCTGATTCCCGATGTTACCGGCCAACGTGTGGCTGCCAACACCCAGGATCAGTTGGTGGAGAACGACCGCTTTGGTCGCTTTGTGCCTGCTCTAGCCGAAAGCTGGACAATCAGTCCGGATAATCTGGTCTGGACCTTCAAGCTGCGCCAGGGCCAGTATTGGGTTGACCATACCGGTGCCAAGACCCAATACGAAGTAACGGCCGACGATTTTGTGGCCGGCTTCCGTTATGTCTCCGACCCGAAGAATGGTATCCGCAATGTGCGTACGGTGCGCAGCGTAATCAAGGGCCTGTACGATTACTACTATAACCTGATCGATTTTGACGACGGTGTGCTGGAAAATACCACCCGCGAGCAGCTGTTGGCTGATTTCGACAAGAATGTCGGCGTTAAGGCCCTCGACAAATATACCGTACAGTATACCCTCGACCAGATTACGCCCTTCTTCTTGTCCTACCTTACTATGGATGTTTTCTTCCCGGTAGAGAAGGCCTTTATCGACCAGCTGGGGCAGGACTTCGGTACCGCAGCTGACCGCCTGTTGTATTCCGGCGGCTACTATCTATCCAGCTGGCAACGTGATAAAGAAATAGTAATGACCAAGAACGAACATTACTGGGATGCCGAGAATATTACCGCCAAGACCGTGCACCTGCAAAAATCCAGCGATTCCGCGGTTGAGCTGCAGATGTTCATGCGCGGCGAGCTCAGCTCCGCCACTCTTACAGCCGATCAGGTTCAGGGCATCACCGGAACCGCCTACCGCGACAAAGTTTACATGTCCGACCTCAGCTCGGTTACCTTCTGGTGGCATCCGAACTTTGCCAGTGACAATCCCGAGTTCGCTGCGTTTATCCGTAACGAAAATTTCCGCAAGGCCATGTTCTACGGTATTGACCATGTAAAGCTGCTTTCCCTGGATGATCCGGTTAATCCGCTTGGATTGATGCGCACAACCATCATTCCCGAAGAAAATTGTTTTGACGAAAACGGCAAAGATTATACCGATTATCCTGGTGTCCGTGAGTGGAAGCAGGCAGGTAACCCCTACGATCCGGCCAAGGCCCGTGATTACTTTGCCAAAGCATTGGCCGAACTTACTGATGGCAACGGCAACATCAATGGTGTACAGGAAACTATTGTAAACCAAAAACCGGTAGTCGAATTCAAGGTTGATGGCAAGCTGCCCTTGCAGATGGTGTATGTGCATTCTGCCGGATCGCGCAGTACCACCCAGGCGCTTCTTTTCCAGGCCATGATGCAGGAAATGTTCCAGGGCCAGGTCGAAGTTGTGCTGGGCCAGTTTGTGGATGACGATTATGACGAAGTTATTCTACCTAATCGCTATGACATGATGTACTCCAGCCTGCGTTTCTCCTATGCCGATCCGCTGGCCCAGTTTGGCCGTATTGTAGAGGATGATGGTTTATTGAATGTAGCTGTGGACTCGGCCGCCGCCCGTGAACGCCAGGGCTTCTATGACCCTGAAATCAAAGTACTGATTGATCAGGCCGCCGCTGAAACAGTTCTGTCCAAGCGTTATGAACTATTCGCTAAAGCCGAGAATCTGATGCTGCAGCGGGCTTATTTGATTCCTTTCCGTGCCGGTGGCGGATCATATACCATTGGAAACGTTGTTCCTTATACCATGCCGCGTGGCGGTTTCGGTGTTACCCGTTTCAAGTACAAAGGCATGCAGATCGAGAACGAGCCGCTCACCGAGGCTCGGGTACGGCAGTTGCGTGAACAGTTCTATAAAGATCTTGAAGTCGCCGTAGGCGCAAAAAAATAACAGCAGCGCGAACCGGAGGGTTCGCGCGCCTGGAGGCTGCGGGAGAATAAAGTTTTCCCGTGGCCTTTTTTAAGGCAGGAGCTGCGTGCTGTACCAGCGGCTCCTGCTGCCGCTAATCCTTTTTTCTGGAGCGCGAATGAAAGCGTACATAGTCAAGCGTTTCTTCGAATCCCTGTTAACCGTTTTCTTTGTGGTAGTCGCGGTGTTTATGTTGCTGCGCTTTATGCCAACTGACGGATATTTTGACCGGGACGATTATACCGAAATGAGCGAAGCTGCGCGCAACGCCTACCTGCGTACACTTGGTTTGACCGACAACCCGCTGGTACAGCTCGGCCGCTTTGTTGTTAATCTTGCCCAAGGGGACTGGGGCCGATCTATTACTGTGTATCCGCGCACCTCAATATCGGAAATTTTACTTGAGAAAATTCCTTATTCTCTTTCCTTTGGCCTGTCCGCCATAAGTATATCCATTGTACTTGGTTTACTGATGGGTATTCTGATGGCGCAATACAAGGATGGCATTGTAGATGGCGTCGGCACGGCGTATGTGGTGCTGGTGCGGGCCATTCCTAGTCTGATCTATCTCTTTCTCATACAGATTTGGGTAACCAAACTTCTGGGCTGGCCTATGCTCTTTAACGAGCGCAATCCGGTTTCCTGGATATTACCTGCCATTTCATTAGCGCTGCCCAATATCGCCTGGTATGCCATCTGGCTGCGCCGCTTTATGGTGGACGAGGAAAACAAGGATTATATAAAATTTGCGGTTTCTAAAGGTGTGCCAAGGCGCACCATCATGTTCAAGCATGTTTTGCGCAATGCCGCCGTGCCGCTGGTGCAGTATCTGCCCAGCCAGATCCTGCTTACTGTAGGCGGTTCGCTTATCATAGAAAGCATATACTCGATTCCCGGACTCGGAGGCTTGCTGGTGTACGCAATTCGCCAGCAGGACAATCCCTTGGTACAGGCCCTGGTGCTTATCTTCTCGGTGCTCGGTATCTTTGGTGTTTTTATGGGCGACGTACTTATGGTGCTGGTTGATCCGCGCATCAAATTGGGCAAAGCTGCCAAATCCGGAGGTCATGCATGACAGCGATTGAAAACGCCATGGCAAAAATCGACATCGACCCTGCCTTGTTTGAGCGTGCCCCATTTGACGCGGCCAATGCGGAGCGTACCGGCTACGAACGGTACTCGTATTGGCGTTCTACTATGCGCACCTTTCTGAAAAGTCCGGTATCGCGTTTTTTGCTGGTACTGATGCTTGTGCTTACCCTGTTTTCTTTTATATATCCGCTGCTTTCTTCGCTGGATCCGAATGTGGTGTCACTGGATCTGGCTACTTGGAATCAGCGTCCCGGTAAAGGGCACGGTATTTTCGGCACCGATCCTCTCGGCCGTGATATCTGGGCACGCACCTGGTACGGCACACGCACCAGCCTTACCTTGGCTTTTGTAATAGCCTTTTTTGATGTCGGCATCGGCATGATAGCCGGCGCGTTGTGGGGTTACGTAAAAAAGCTGGACCGCATAATGACCGAAATCTACAATGTGCTTACCAATATTCCCCAAACTGTTTTCCTGGTGTTGCTGGCCTATATCCTGCGCCCCGGTTTCTGGACAATCGTATTGGCCATGTGCGCTACCGGCTGGATCGGAGTTGCCCGCTTTGTGCGCAATAAGGTAATCACACTCAGGGATTCGGAATTCAACGTCGCATCGCGCTGTCTCGGCACGCCGCTTAAACGCATTATTTCGATGAACATTCTGCCGCATATAGTCAGTCTGGTTATCATGCAGATTGCCCTGACTGTTCCCTACTCGATTGGTGCAGAGGTGTTTTTGGGCTTTATCGGCCTGGGGTTGCCTGTGAAAACGGTTTCGTTGGGCAACCTGATCAATCTTGGCAAGAATAATTTCCTTTTATACCCATATCAGCTGGCCTGGCCGACACTGGTGCTTTCAGCTGTAACCATTTCTTTTTATATTGTTGGAAATAAATTTGCTGATGCATCCGATCCGAGGAACCACGTATGAAGTATGAAGTACCGGTACTGGACCCTGCTCCGGTCAGCACAGGCTCAGTGCTGCTCGAAGCAGATAACATGGAAATACAGTTTAATCTGCGCGGGCGCACCCTTACTGCGGTGCGCAAGGCCTCGCTGCAGCTACGGGCTGGTGAAACTCTCGCCATCGTCGGAGAATCCGGTTCGGGTAAAAGCGTTTTTGCAAAAAGCTTTTTGGGGATGCTGGACCGCAACGGCCGTATTTCCGGCGGAACCGCGCTGTATCGTGGTGTAAATCTGGCTGCTTTAAAAACTGAGCAGCAGTGGCTGGCTATTCGTGGACGGCGCATAGCCATGGTGTTTCAGGATCCGATGACTGCTCTCAATCCGCTCAAGCCGGTCGGCGAGCAGATCCGCGAGGCGGCAGCCCTGCACCGCACAATGGACAAGGAAGCTTCGCGCCTGGTTGCCCTAGAAATGCTCGAACGGGTTGGCATATCCGAGCCGGAACGGCGCTATAAACAGTATCCGCACGAATTTTCCGGTGGTATGCGCCAGCGCGCTGTCATAGCCACGGCCATAGCCTGCGGGCCGGAGATTTTGGTGTGCGACGAACCTACTACCGCGCTTGATGTAACAATCCAGGCGCAAATCCTCGAGCTGATTAAAAACCTGCAGCGCGATATGGGAATGAGTGTTCTTTTTATAACTCATGATCTTGGTGTTGTGGCAAAGATGGCCGACCGTATCGCGGTTATGTATGCCGGGCAGGTGGTGGAAGAAGGCATGGCGGATGAAATATTCTACGATGCCCGGCACCCCTACACCTGGGCTTTGCTGGCTTCTTTGCCGCAGCTCGGCATAAAGGGTGAGGATTTGTTTGCAATCAGCGGTACCCCTCCTTCGCTGTTCAGGACAATTAAAGGTGACGCATTCGCGCCACGCAACCCGCTGGCCCTAAAAGTGGATTTTGAATATGAGCCGCCATTTTTCCAGGTTAGTCCCACCCACCGCGCCAAAACCTGGCTGTTGGATCCGCGTGCGCCCAAAGTGGAAATGCCCGAGACGGTTAAGCGTTTGCGCCAGAAGCTGAAAGATAAAAAGGCCGAGGATATCGCCGCTTCCGGTACCGGAAAGGCCAAGGCCAGAAAGGAGACTTCCCGATGAGCCAGGAAATAATCCTTTCCGCGGAAAATATGTCTGTAACGTTTGGATCCGGACGCAAGGCTTTCCGTGCGGTTAATGATGTAAGCTTTTTTGTGCGTAAAGGCGAGACCTTGTCGCTGGTAGGCGAGTCCGGATCAGGAAAAACCACTATCGGCCGGGCAATCATGCGCGTGCATCCGATCTCTGGCGGGGCAATCCGCTGGAAGGATACGGTCATTAGCGGCAAGGTAAACGGCAGCGCTGAACGAGCCTTACGTCAGAAAATCCAGATGATTTTTCAGGATCCGATGGCTTCGCTCAATGAGCGGGCTAAGATCGACTATATTGTCAGCGAGGGTTTGTACAATTACAAGCTGTTTACTACCGAAGCCGAGCGCCGGGCCAAGGTAGAGGCCGCGTTGCTGGAAGTCGGTTTGCTGCCGGAGTTTGCCAGTCGCTTTCCGCATGAGTTTTCCGGCGGCCAGCGGCAGCGTATCGGTATTGCCCGGGCCTTGGTTATGGAACCCGAATTGTTGATAGCCGACGAGCCCATTAGCGCTCTGGATGTCTCCATCCGGGCCCAGGTTATTAACCTGCTTAACCGTCTTAAAAAAGACCGTGGCCTGTCTTTTCTTTTTATTGCTCATGATCTATCGGTTGTGCGGTTTATTTCCGACCGCATAGCTGTTATTTACCGTGGTAAGTTGGTGGAACTTGCACCAGCCGAAGTACTGTTTGAGCATCCTGTGCATCCTTATACCCGGGCCCTGCTCTCGGCGGTACCTGTTCCTGATCCGGAAATAGAAAAGGAGAAATGCCTGGTTGTATACGATCCGGCGCAGCATGACTACAGTAAAGTCGCGCCGGCGTGGACTGAATTAAGCCCCGGGCATTTTGTGTACGGATCGGACAAGGAAATTGCCGGCTGGCAAAAGTAATGTAAAAATAGTCTGTTTTCTGAAGGCTCTGCAAAGCGGACATTGCAGAGCCTTCTTTTTCTATAAGGGCAGCCGCCGGTCGCTTGTTTCAATTATCTCTGGATGGATCCCTCCGGCGCTCATTTCGGCAATTTGAGCGCAGAACGCGTCAAAACCGTCACAGGCAATTTGCAGCCGAATTTGTACCGATGCAGTAAAAGCTTCTTTAATTATTTGAGCTCCACCCGTGTCGCATTCTTGCCTGCAGCGTTCGTACAGGTGATAGGGAAGTTCCAGGTTTACAGTATGTGATGGAACCAGTCGGGCCCGCTGTGTCTGTGCCAGTACGCGCTGGGCGGCTTCGGTGTAGGCTTTTACCAGCCCGCCGGTCCCAAGTTTTGTGCCGCCGAAATAACGCACCACTACCAAGACAACATTTCCCAATCCGGAGCCTTTAAGGACCGCTAAGACCGGACGGCCGGAGGTGCCGGACGGTTCCCCGTCATCGGAGCAGAACTCGCTTGAGCTGTTGCCGCCGCCAATGATAAATGCCGGCACATGATGGCTTGCGTCCGGAAATTCCTGCTTTATTTGCTGGATAAAATGCCGGCCCTCCTCTGCGGAGGCAACCGGTGCAAGGCAGCCGATAAATCGCGAGTTGCTGACCTGATGCTCGGCCCTGGCTTCGGCCAAGGGTACTGTCAACATGTTTTTTCGGCTATATTATTTAGTAATTTAATGATTACATCGGAATACAGTAGGTGTTCCGTGGCATGAATTGCCGCTTCAGTGGCCGCCAGATCGCCTTGTCTTGGCACACGCGCCTGCGCCAGTATCGGGCCGGTATCCATGCCTTCGTCCACTAAATGCACGGTAACCCCGAGTTCGTTGTCCCCGGCAGCGAAAGCCCTTTCGATGGAATGGGTCCCCGGCCAGGCCGGCAGCAGTGAGGGATGAATATTTACTAGACGGCCCCGGAATCTGCGTACTAATTCGGGGCCAAGCAGGCGCATGAAGCCGGCTAGGGCAATCAGATCCGCTCCGTTTTCTTCTAATAGTTCTGCCAGTTCGGATTCTGCTTCATTTTTCGGGCGGCCTTTATAACTGATCAGGCGGGCGGGAACCTCCAGTCGGGCCGCCCGTTCAAGTACCATTGCGCCGGGGCGGTCGCAGAGCAGCAGGCAGACTTCATGGCAAGAGCCGCGCAGTGCCACTGTTAGTGCTTCAAAATTGCTGCCGCTGCCGCTGGCAAGAATCGCGAGCTTGGCCATATTACAGCCGCTCAGGCTCGCGCCAGTGTTCCCATGCGGAAGCACTCTATGTTTTTATCACGGGCATAGGCCAGAACTTCGTCGGCATCGCGGGCCTTGGTCACCATGGCTATACCGACACCCATATTGAATACATTGCGCATTTCCTGTTCAGGTACATTACCGCCTTTGGCAATTTTACGGAAGATCTCCGGTACCGGCCAATCCCAGCTGTATGCGCCGCGCAGGGTTTTGGGAATCACGCGCTCGAAATTGCCGTCCAG
>JAHIWF010000271.1 GCA_018815555.1 Spirochaetota bacterium
ACCGACGACGGGGCCGAAACCGATCTGGATCTGGGTAACTATGCCCGCTTTACCAGCGCGCCGATTACCCGGGCCAGTTCCATCACCACCGGACAGGTGTACCGCGACGTTATCAACAAGGAGCGCGAAGGGCGTTTCCTGGGGCGCACGGTGCAGGTGGTGCCACACATTACCGACGAGATAAAAAGCCGCATCGTGGCTGTCGGCAAAGAGGCCGAGGTGGACGTTACCATCATCGAGGTGGGCGGCACGGTCGGCGACATGGAGAGCATCCCCTTTCTGGAGGCTGCGCGCCAGCTTATCCACGAATACGGCCACAGCAACGCCATCAGCGTGCACGTTACCCTGATTCCGGCGGTTACCGGCGGCGAGCTTAAAACCAAGCCTTCGCAGCATTCGGTTAAGGAGCTGCAGGAGGTGGGTATTCAACCAGATGTACTGGTCTGCCGTTCCGACGAGTTGCTTGACGAGGGGCTGCGCCGTAAACTGTCGGCCTTTACCAATATCGATTTCGAGGGCGTCATCTCCGCTTATAATGTGCGCAGCATCTACGAGGTGCCGCTGGCCTACCACGACCAGGGCCTCGATGCTTTTATCCTCAAACGCATGAACGTGGAAAGCCGCCACGCCAACCTTAAAAACTGGCGGACCATGGTGGCCAAAATTAAGGAACCCAAGAACAAGCTGCGTATCGGTGTCGTGGGCAAGTATATGGAGCTGCATGACGCCTACAAATCGGTCTGGGAGGCCTTGTATCACGGCGGCATTGCCAACCAGGCCGATGTCGAGATTGTCCCCATCGACTCGGACAAGCTGGAAGGTCCGGCGAGCGAGCATGCAGGCATTCTGGCAAATATTGACGGCATTCTGGTGCCTGGCGGCTTCGGCCATCGCGGCATTTTAGGCATGGTGGCCGCTTCCGCCTTTGCCCGCAGCCACGGTCTGCCCTATTTCGGCATTTGCCTGGGCATGCAGATCATGACTATCGACTGGGCACGTAATGTGCTGGGCTGGCAGGATGCCGACTCCACCGAGTTCAACCAGAACAGCGCGCATCCGGTGGTAAGCTTGCTGCAGGACCAGATCAACATAAAAAACTTCGGCGGTACCATGCGCCTGGGCCGCAACGACACGATTTTCCGCGAGGGCTGCAAGGCGGCCAAGGCCTACGGCAGCACGGTAATTTCGGAGCGCCACCGCCACCGCTATGAATTTTCCAACGTATACCGCGAGGATTTCATCAAATCCGGCCTTATCGTAGCCGGCTATACTCCCGACGAAGAACTGGTGGAATGTCTGGAATGGCCGGATCATCCCTGGGGCGTCGGTGTGCAGTTTCATCCCGAGTTCAAATCGTCACCGGTTACACCGCATCCCCTCTTTTCGGCTTTTGTAAAAGCCAGCCTGGAATATGGAAAAACAAAAAAAGCGTAGAGCTTGCGCCCCGAAAGGCTTTATGCCGACCAATATAATTGCCTCAACGACCCGTGCCCCAAGGGGCCTTATGCCGACCAGCCTAAGTTCCCCATGGCCCCCCGCCCCGAAAGGTTTTATATTGACCAAGCGAAGGCCTCCGGCCGCTCTTCTCCTAACCAGCCTCTGCCTCATCCTGCTTATGGCTGTCAGTTCCTGCAGCTTGGATTACACGCAAGCTTTCCCGGAGGATCTGGCGGACACTATCCCGGACACGGTTGTGTACAATTTTAGGCATACGGTGGTGCAGGACGGGGCCATCCGCTTTGTGCTGGAGGCCGAAAAAGCCGAAACCTGGGAGAAAAGCGGGCGCATAACCATGAAGGGTGTCAGCTTTACTGAGTACAGCGCCAGACCTGAAGCTGGCGGCGCCAGACCTGAAGCTGGCGGCGCCGAGCCGGCGACTTCAGGCTCAAGCGCTGATTCCACCGAAAACTCTTTGCGCATCGTAGCCAGCGGCCAGGCCGACTCGGCGGTTTTCTTTACCCGCACCGAGAGCGCCGAGCTGAAGGGCAACGTGGAATTTTCCGCACCTGAGGACGATATTGCGGTGCGTTCAGGCAATCTCAGCTGGGACGGCGATAAACGCACTCTGGCCAGCCAGCTGGACACCCTGACGATGCTCTCCAGTGGTCAATCCAGCATCTCCGGAGCCGGCTTCAGCGCAAACGCCCGTAACCGCAGCTTCCGCTTCCAGGAAACCGTTATTGGCCGCTTTATCCCCGACGAAAAGGCCGCAGAATGAAGCGCTGTCTGACCGCCGGGCTGCTTGTCCTTTTGTTCCTCAACCTGCAGCTCCATGCCGGCACCTTCAGCTTCAGTGCGGCCTCCATGAGCGGCAGTATGGTAAAAGGCCAGGAGCGTACCATCCTCAACGGCCAGGCCAGCATCAACGCCGACGGCCTGGTCATCACCGCCGACCGCATTGAAATGTACGGCAACGACTTCCGTTTTGCCGAATGCAGCGGCAATGTGCTCATCATCGACGACGCCAAAGGCTTGAAACTCAGCACAAGCACCCTCTTTTACGATCGCGAGCTTAAGGTCTCGCGCCTGACCGGCCCGTCTGTAATGGAAGATTACCAAAATAATCTGGTAATAAAGGGCGAATTCATCGAGAATGACGACACCCGCGAAATCGTGCTCATACAGATTAACGTGCGCATCATCAAGGACGACTTGGTCTGCCGCTCCGAGTTTGCCCGCTACAACCGCCAGAGCAAAATTCTGGAGCTTACCGGTGCGCCAACCGTAATCAAAGGCGCGGATAATTACAGCGCAACCCGCATAACCGTTAATATTGACACCGAGGATATCAAGCTCGAGGGCCGGGTAGCCGGCACAGTAGTGCAGGCTGCCAAGGCAACAGAAACGGCGGAAGAAACTGCGGTGGCTCCCACCGCGGCCGCAACAACTGATGCCGCTACAGTTGCAACCGATACAGTAGAAACCCCAAGCGAAGGCGGTGATGATGAGTGACCAGACCAGCCTACCGCCGAACAACGAAGAGCCTGGCGATAAGGCCGCTGCCGCAACCGGGGCTGTAACCGATATACTGCTCGATACCCCCTACGACAGCGTTCCTCCGGCTGAGCTGGACCCTAAAGCCGGCCACATTCTGGAAATCCGCAACCTGGTAAAGCGTTTCGGCCGCAAAGTGGCGGTGCGCGAAGTCAGCTTTTCGATGCAGACTGGCCAGGTAACCGGCCTCTTAGGCCCCAACGGCGCCGGGAAAACAACTTCCTTCTATATGATAGTAGGTTTTATCCGCCCGAACGCCGGGGCAGTGTATCTTGACCATCATCTGCTCTCGGCCCTGCCAATGTACCGCCGGGCCAGACTGGGCATCGCTTACCTGCCGCAGGAAGCCTCGGTTTTCCGCAAGCTGACCGTAGAACAGAATGTTCTTGCTATTCTGCAAACCCGGCCGGAACTCTCTCGCGCCGGCCGCCGAGAGCGCTGCGACCAGCTACTGGAAGAGTTCGGCATCCATACCATCCGCAAGCAGTATGCCTATACCCTCTCCGGCGGCGAGCGGCGGCGCACCGAAATAGCCCGCGCCCTGGCCATTAATCCAAAATTCCTCCTGCTGGATGAACCTTTTGCCGGCATCGACCCGATTGCGGTACATGAAATCAAGAATATAGTCCTGCAACTGGCCGGACAGGGCATCGGTGTGCTGATAACCGACCATAATGTGCGCGACACCCTGGAGATTACCGACCGGGCCCATATTATCCACCAGGGCGAGATTCTGGTATCGGGAAGCCGCCAGGAAATCCTGGATTCCGACCTGGCCCGCGAAATTTACCTTGGGTCAAACTTCAGTATGTAGCTTTATATAGTCTGTCAAGCTCAAATATCAGGCCGATATTTTGGTGAAGCTTGTTGACGACCGGCAGTCTGCGTGCTAGAGTTAAGTTTACCCGGTTACCGGGCCCGCTAGCCGGGATCACTCATCATAATTTCCATGGAAGACAAATGCGTTATTTTGACACTCACGCTCACATCGGGCTTGTTTACGATGACCCGATCGAACAACTACTTGTTTGCCAGCAGGCTAAACAGTCCGGGGTTTCCCGGATTGTCAGCATCAGCAACAGTCTGATCGATTTTTTTCAGATATATGAGAACCTGCGCACTGCCGAGCACGTATACCATGCAGCCGGAGTATCTCCCTCCGAAGTGGCCAATCCCGGTCGTGATTGGCAGCTGAAACTCGAAGAAGCTCTTAAATTGCCCAGAATCGTTGCCGTTGGCGAGATCGGTCTGGACTATTTTCATAAATTCGGCAACCGCGATAGCCAGATTGAATTGTTTATAGACCAGCTGCAGATTGCCAGCCAGCATAATCTGCCGGTAATTATCCACAACCGCGAGGCCGGCAAGGATATTTTTGATATCCTGAGCGATCGCCTGCCCGAGGCCGGCGGCGTGCTGCATTGCTACTCTGAGGATGCCGCCTATGCCCGTCAGGCTATGGATCTGAACCTGTATTTCTCGTTTGCCGGCAACCTTACCTACCGTAATGCCCGGAACCTGCACGAAACCGTGCGTGAAGTACCGCTGGACCGCATATTGGTTGAGTCGGAAGCACCCTTTATGGTTCCGTCCATCCACCGCGGCAAGCGCAACAAACCGGAATTCCTGCCGGCCACCGTAGACGAACTGGCGGCTCTGCTGGATATAGCGGTAGAAGAAGTAGCCGAAACGGTATACCAGAATGCCTGTCGCTTCTTTAAGCTGGACAGCAACTAAGAAGCCTGTCGCTAGTCAGATTGACGAAAAGCCGGCCACAGCTCTGCGTGCCGGCTTTTTTAATCAACCGGGACCGACTTGCTCACTTAGCGCTGTACAAAATGTCAAAAAAGTGTATACTTTTATTTGCTATGCAAATAAAGCATCCGGAAGTTTATTCCATTATCGAGTCCATCGGACTGCACTACCGCAACAATATCGCCAACCGGTATACCCGCCCGGTTCTGGCACTGCTGCCGCTGGATAACAGCCATTGGGCACAGATCGAAGAGCTTACCGAAAAAACCACCCATTACCGGTATCAGGGCTATCATCTGGACGAGCTGTATCCGATGATCATCGCCATGGGCAAATTTATCCTCTTAGCCCGCAAACAAGGACTGCAGCTGTTCAAGCAAAGTTCTTCGCTGGCCGACACCCGACTGTCGTCGCAGGACAAGATATTCCGCGACATGGCGCTGAGCAACTTCAGTGCCAACCTCAATGTGCTGGCCGATGCCGTAAACAAGCTGTACGTAAAAACCGTGGAGCTGGACAAAGAGCAGGCCGGACACAAGCCACCGGTTTTAAGCCGCTACCCCGAGCTGGCTGAACTGGGGCGCTACCTCATCGAATAAACTAGGACGGATACCCCAGGGTATCCGTTTTTTTTGATTGGCACCAGAAAAGCAACCCGCAGGAGGACACATGGATTGGCAGATCGAAGTACTGAAATGGATACAGAGTTTCAAAATTCCGGTTCTGGATCTGATTTTTGAAGTAGTCACCATGAGCGCCGAAGAAATATTCTTTATTGTGGCTGCTGCCTGGATTTTGTGGTGCCACAACAAGCTGATGGGCTACCGCATCGGCTTTGCCTTTCTGACCAGCACCGCCCTGAACAGCTTTCTGAAGAACATCTTCCGTTTCGAGCGGCCCATTGGCACCGAAGGCATTGTCTCGGAACG
>JAHIWF010000272.1 GCA_018815555.1 Spirochaetota bacterium
ACCACCCAGGGTTCGTTATGGGTAATCCACATGCCTACCTGGTCGCCCAGTGCTTCGAATACGATGCGGGCGTAGCGGGCGAAGTGGCTGCAGGTTTCGCGGTTTTGCCAGCCGCCCTGGTCCTGCAGCGCCTGCGGCAGATCCCAGTGGAACAGGGTGGCTACCGGCACGATTCCCGCCGCCCGCAGTTCGCGTACCAGCAAGCGGTAATAATCCAGGCCGGCCTGATTGACTTCCCCGCTGCCATCGGGGATGATACGCGGCCAGGCTATGCTGAAGCGGTAGGCCTGCAGGCCCAGTTCTTTCATTATGGCGATATCTTCACGGAAGCGGTGATAATGGTCACAGGCTACATCGCCAGTATCACCATTCATTACCTTGCCCGGTGTGTGCGAAAAGCGGTCCCAGACTGATTCACCGCGGCCGTCGGATTTGGCCGCTCCTTCGATCTGGTAGCTGGCCGTGGCCGCGCCCCACAGGAAATCTGCAGGAAATTTATAGCCTTCAGTACTGTTGTTCATGTGTGATCCTTTATTTACAGTTTTGCTGAAACGGATTCCCGTTCGATATATTGCGGTTTGTACATGCAGCGGTGTTCTGCCTCGCCACCGTTAATGAGCGTAAGCAGCAGACGGGCGGCATCCAGCCCGAGCTCGCGCAGTGGCTGACTGAAGGTAGACAGTGATGGGATGATGTGCCTGGCATATTCGGGGTTGTTGTCAAAGCCGATAATTGAATAGTCCTTCGGACATTCTAGTCCGACCTCGTGGGCCGCCCGGATAAAACCCAGCGAGGACGAATCATTGCTGGCAAATACCGCACTGAACGGCGGCAGGCTGGGCAGCGCCTTGCTTACCGCCTGATAAGTAGGCTCGGCGAAAAAGTCTCCGAAGATCTGGCGTTCGCTGCCGAGGGGGATTCCGGCTTCGGCCAGCCGGGCCGAAAAACCCTGGTAGCGGTCGTAGGCCGATGGCACCTGTGGTGTTCCCCAGATGAACAAAAAGTCACGATGGCCCTTGTTAATGAGGATTTCGGCAGCGTGCCAACCGGCGTGATAGTTATCTACAGTCAGCTGGTATATGGATGGGTTGGCAATAGCCCTGTCCATAACGATGAAAGGGCGCCCCCACTGTTCCAGTAACTCCAGCAGCTGGTCATCTTCCCGGGTGTTGTACGGGAAAAAGATGATGCCGTCCAAATAGCGTTTTTTGAGGAAGGGCGGTAGGCGGTCGCGGTAGCTGTGAAACTGATTGTCAATATCTCTGGTGATAAAAAGTGAAGTAAAGTAGCCGTTCTCGTTAAGCAGACTCTGAATGGCATGGGTAACTTCCCAGTAGAAGGGGCCGATGCCCGGGGTCAATATTCCGATATTAAAAAAGCGACCGGTTTTCAAGCTCTGGGCTGAATGGTCCACCTGATATCCAAGCGCTTCTATGGCCTTTTTTACCTGTTCAGCTGCTGCCGGGCGTACGCTGTCGGGACTGGCCAGATAGCGTGATACGGTAGCAGAGGAGACACCGGCAGCTTTGGCCACATCACGCTGAGTTGGCGTGGTAAACATGGCTTGCTCGACTTTGTTGGTGTTGGACATAGTAAACTCCACAGTTGGTCAGATCAGATATGGATACGTATACATTAATGCACGCTATCCCTTTCATCAAGATTCTACCCTAAAATTCAGGTTTTATCTATAATAAGTGCATGGTTAAAGAGTAAAATAGCGCATATTGACCATGAATAAGTCTCGATCTTAGTGATTCGCCAGATTTCCTTGAAGAGCTTGTAGCGATTTCAGAAGAAAAAATGCAACAATTAGTGTATACGTATACAAAAAATGCTTGACAGATGAAAAAAGTGACTCTACACTTACAATCGCCCGGCTACAAGACAGGCAAACCCACTATTTGGAGGAAGTATGAAACCCACCAGGCTCTTAGTGATCCTGCTGATCACCATTTTGGCTTTCGGCGCTGTATCCTGCGCCAAGGAAGCTGATTCTGCGGCTACCTTTGATCCGACTGTTCCGTACACCGTTACTATCGGTGCTTACGGTGATCTGGAAAAAGCCTACTCGGCTGTTTTCGCCAGTGCCGATTTCAAGGCAAAATTCCCGAATGTTACTATTCAGTTTCAGACTTCCGACTTTGGCGGACATCATAATCGTCTGACCACTGTTCTGGCTGCGAACGAGCAGGCCAACGACATCGAGGCGCTTGAAGTCGGATTCATTGCCCAATTCGTGGAAACCGGTGGACTCACCGACCTGAACGCGGCCCCCTTTAACGCCAAAAAAGTAAGTGGCGACATTGTCAAATTTGCCATGGCTAACGCCACCACCACTAAAGACAACCTGATTGCCATGCCGGTGGATATCGCTCCGGCCGTACTTTTCTATCGTGAAGACCTCGCCCGAAACGCTGGTGCAAATCTGGACAACCTGGCCAGCTGGGACGAATATATTGAAGTAATGAAGAAGCTGGCTGATCCGGCCAATGGTGTATACGCCATCGAGCATCCGGCAGCTGTGCAGGCTATTCCGCTCAATGGCGGTAAAGGCGGCTGGATGGATAACGGCAAGCCGCTTGAGCCCAAAGCGAAATTCCTTGATGCCCTTAAACTTGTGCAGAAAGTAAAAGCCGCCAATGTCGACGGCGATCTGGGTGCCTGGTCCGGTCCCTGGTCACAGGCTTATCTGGACGGCAAAGTTGCGACCATTGTAAACGGCGCCTGGTTCGGTGGCACTCTGCGCACCTGGCTTTCTCCGGAACCGGGGAAATGGCGTGTAGCCTACCTGCCCGGCAAGATGATGGCGAGCCTGGGCGGTACCTATCTGTCTATTCCTGCCACCACACCGGAAGACCGCAAGCTGGTTGCCTGGGAGATCATCAAGTATCTGACCACCAGCTCCAACGCCCAGTTGATCACCTTCCGTGAAATCGACGCCTTCCCGGCCCTGACCAGTGTGTATAAAGACCCGGTTATGGATGAAGACGTAGCCTTCTACGGCGGACAGAAAGTGCGCAAGATTTTTGCCGATGTTGCCCTGAATATTCCCGAAAACAAGGTTACCGAATATGACAATGTTATCCTGAGTATCTGGAACGGTTCGGTTACCGCAGTGGTTAACGGAACTTCTACACCGGAAGAGGCTTATGACGAAGCCTTGACCAAGGTAAAAGCCACAATTTTCTGATAATGCAGTAGGCGTAGGCAGGGCTGCCGCTTTGCGGTAGTCCTGCCCATTGTTTTATAGCCGTAGTGCGGCTAAAGTAAAGTAGCGGGAGGATGCCGGTATGATACGAACGGTACGTATAAAGACTGTATCGATGTATGTGGTGCTTGGCCTGATGGCTCTGGTTTTTGCCTATCCATTCTACAATGTATTTGTACTGGCTACCTGGCCGAGCCAGCAGGTACTGCGCTTCCCGCCGCATTTTTTCTTCGGAGGCGGTCTGGCCGAAAATATGAGTCAGCTGCTGGCGCGGATTCCCTTTGGCCTTAACTTTTATAACAGTCTGGGTATCGCACTGTTGTCTACTATCAGTGTGGTCTTTTTTTGTACTATGGCCGGCTTCGGCTTCGCCAAGTACCAGTTTCGTTTTAAGCGGCAGTTATACTTTTTTGTAATAGCCAGTATGGCCATCCCCGGTTTTTTGAACATTATTCCTTTTTACAAAATGATGGTACGCTTTGGCTGGATAAATACCTGGCTGCCCTTGATCGTTCCGGGCATGGCCGGAGCCTTCGGCATCTTTTTGATGACGCAGTTCCTGGAAAACTCCCTGCCCGATGACATTCTTGATGCCGCCCGGATAGACGGCCTGAGTGATTTCGGCATTTTTATACGCATTGTATTCCCGTTGGCCAGGCCGGCTCTGGCGGTACTTGGAATTGTAACCTTTGTCGGTTCGTGGAACAATTTTACCGGACCGCTGATTCTGCTGCCAAAAATCGAGGCAACAACCCTGCCTGTGGCTTTAACCGTGCTGAACAGCCGGGTAGACAACAATCTTGGGGCTTTGATGCTTGGTAATGCCTTAACGCTGCTGCCGCTGATGATCATGTTTATACTGTTTTCCAGGCAGATAATTTCCGGCCTTACCGCCGGTGCGGTAAAAGGTTGAGGTGCCGACATGAAACAATTACGACGAAGCAAAATCAACTGGGCTCCTTATATTTTTATCAGTCCTTTTTTTGTGCTGTTCTGCGTGTTTGGAATCTATCCTATTCTGTATTCCATCACTACTTCTTTCTTTGACTGGAAACTAATCGGTACCTCCGCCCCGAAATTTGTCGGGCTGGGAAACTATATAAATGTATTGACTATTGACCCCTTTTTCTGGAAAGCGCTGCTTAATACAGTGGTGCTGCTGATTTTCGGTTCGCTGCTGCAGCATTTTATAGCCATTCCGCTGGCCATCCTGATTAACAGCCATGCTATCAAGCGCAAGGAGTTTTTTAAAACTACCTTCTTCCTCCCCTATATCACCAGCACTGTATCGGTGGTAATCATCTTCGGCATGCTGTTTGATACTAATTATGGACTGGTAAACTGGATAATAAGCCTGTTCAGCGACGGCGAAAATATACGCTGGATGCAGGAAGCTTCCGGTATCAAAATTGTACTATCAATTATTCTTAACTGGAAATTTATCGGCTGGAATATGGTTATCTATCTGGCCGGGTTGCAGGCTATTCCCTATGAATTGTATGAGGCAGCCATGATTGATGGAGCCTCTACTTTCCGTAAACACATTTCGATCACCTTGCCGCAACTGCTGCCCATCATTTTCTTCGGGGTGGCCTTGTCGATTATCGGCGGCATGCAGGTTTTTGAAGAACCGTTTATTCTGACCGGTGGATACGACAATCTGGGTGGCGCGGAAAATTCCGGACTTACGGCGGCGTATTATCTTATGTTTACGGCGTTTAAAGCCTACCGTCTGGGTAAGGGCAGCGCCATAGCCTGGCTGCTGTTCCTGGTAATCATTATCCTGAACGGCATTAATCGCAAAGTAACCCAGAAACTACAGGGATAAACAGGAAGGATTTTATGTATAGTCTCATCTCCTCAATAGTGCGAAAAACGCGCATGGTGGCTTTAATTTTACTGGCTGGTCAACTCCTTATCTTTACTACCGGCTGTTCGCGCACCTCAGAGTCTGCAGTAATGCCGGCAGCCAAGCCCTCGGAGGCCGCTACCGCCGCGCCGGTGGTTCCTGCTGATGCCGCTTTTAGAAATACCTTGCTGTCGGCGGAAGAGCGTGCCAGGTCTTTACTGTCGTATATGACTCTGGATGAAAAAATCGGCCAGATGACGCAGCCGGCCCGTGATTATCTGGGGAGTGACAGTAATATAGCAAAGTACGGCTTTGGTTCTGTGCTGAGCGGTGGCGGTTCTGGTCCGCGCAGCAATACTGCCGTCAGCTGGGCTGACATGATTGATGGCTACCAGAAATATGCTCTGGGCACCCGTCTGGGCATACCGCTGCTCTATGGTGCCGATGCGGTTCATGGCCATAATAATGTAGTGGGCGCGGTTATATTCCCGCACAATGTCGGTTTGGGTGCAAGCGGCAGTGAGGAAATAGTGCGGCAGGCCGGACGAGTAAGCGCGCTGGAAGCAACTGCTACTGGTGTACGCTGGACCTTTGCGCCTTGTGTAGCCGTGCCGCAGGACGAACGCTGGGGCCGTACCTATGAAGGTTTCAGTGAAGACAGTGCGCTTGTCTCCCGTCTTGGCGCAGCGGCTGTGCTTGGCCTGCAGGGTTCTGCTGATCTGTTGCAATTGGCTGAT
>JAHIWF010000273.1 GCA_018815555.1 Spirochaetota bacterium
AGGATGTCGCGGGTGATCTCGATGAGGTAGCTGTCCAGTTCGCCCTTGTTCCATTGGGCAAATGTTTCGTGCATTTCCATGGCAGTCATGCCCAGGCCTGTCTTCATCACATGGTAGGCTTCGCAGATCAGCTGCATATCGCCGTATTCTATGCCGTTGTGCACCATCTTTACATAGTGGCCGGCGCCCTGGTCGCCCACCCAGTCACAGCAGGCCTCGCCGTCATCGGTCTTGGCCGCTATAGCCTGGAATATTTCCTTAACATGTGGCCAGGCTTCCGGGTTGCCGCCGGGCATGATGGAAGGACCGTTTCGTGCTCCCTCTTCGCCGCCGGATACGCCGGTGCCGATAAAGAGTATGCCCTTCTCCTTAAGGTACTTGGTTCTGCGTGTGGAGTCCGGGTAGTGGGAGTTGCCGCCGTCGATGATGATATCGCCAGCTTCGAGGAAGGGCAGCACCTGTTCGATAAACTGGTCTACTACCTCGCCGGCTTTTACCATGAGCATTACCTTGCGCGGGCGTGCGAGCAGGGAAACAAAGTCTTCGATGGAGTGTGCGCCGTATATCGTTTCGCGGCCCTTGGCGGCGTCGGCCAGGAATTCGTCTGTCTTGGCCGCAGTGCGGTTGTATACGGCTACGGTATAACCGTGATCGTTCATGTTCAGTACCAGGTTCTGGCCCATTACCGCCAGGCCGATAAGTCCTATGTCGACTTTTTTGTTCATTTGTTTTCTCCTGTTATTTTAATCAGTCTATAAAGCGGTCGCGGTGGGCCCACAAACCTACAGCCGGATTTGATATGAAAAATATTTCTTCTCCATCTGGCAGGGTGTTGTATCCTTCATGCAGCTTGGCCGGATCGTAGCGTTTGATGGAATCGGCAAGATCGGCATAACCGAAACCCACTCCTTCGACCTCCGCGCGGCTTAGATGCCCCGGGGCATAGGTGATGGAGAAACGTCCTTCTGAAGATCCGTGGATGAGGTGTGCTGCTGCGGATAAATTTCCGGCCAGCTCGGGTTCGGACTCTACCAGGGCGATAACCTTGTCGGTACCGCTGTAGCCGTATTTTCGTATCAGCCGGTCAATTTCCCTGTCTTCGCCGAATTCTTTTACACCGGGTGCCAGCACCAGCAGTTCGCCGCCGTCGGCTATGGCCATGCGGGTGCGGTAGATGCTTTTATTGCCCAGCCAGGTGCTGCGGAATTCTTTAGGATCGAGGTATACGACCACCTTGGCCAGAGGTTTTTCCAGCATGGTGAAGTTAACTTTAAGTGACAGCTCGGCGGCTTTCAGGAAACACTCTTCGTCGTCGCCCATAAAAAGCCCTTTTACTGCCAGGCTGCCGTCGCTTTGGCGGGCGACTACCGTATGCGCATACACAATCGGCAGGTTTTTGGCAAAATGCTCCTGGGCGTAGTTGAGTACCAGCCGTACCGGATTGATGGCCCGGCCCATGATGCGCTCCATGCCGTAGACTGCGCCGAGGTAGTGACTCTTGTTGATACCTTCACTGCCGCCCGCACCAACGAAAATATTCTTGTTGTAGTTGGCCATGCCGATGACTTCATGCGGCACCACCTGCCCCAGCGACAGGATAAGGTCATAGCCGCCCTCCACCAGCAGCTTGTTGGCCTGGGCCGGCCAGCTGAAGGAAAGTTTGCCTTCAGACAGCTCGTGTATGTAGGCTGCGGGTACCTCGCCCAGGGTGAGTACATCGCTGCGCCATTTGTGCACACGGAAGAGTGCCGGGTCGACACCGGGAAACATTTCGGCGATTTCTTCCTGGCTCATTGCGGTGTGCGTGCCCAGAGTTGGCATGATGTCGCTAAGGGCCGCTCCATAATAATCGTAGGCTGCGCGGGTAAGACTGCCGGCCCGGCTGTGCACTCGGGTAATATCCGGCGGCAGCGCCAGAACCTTTTTGGGACTACCTTTCGCCTTTTCGACAGCTTTCAAGCCTTCAAGGAAGGCTTCTGTAAGTTCGTCGGCGCTGAAAGCAGTATCAGCAGAACCCTTGGCATAATAAAGCATGCTTAAACCCTCCAGGGTGGCAGTTCGGGAAGATAACCGTTGAATTCTTCAATGAGGGCGCTTTCGTAAGCGCCTGCGTAAGTGCCGGCAAAGAAACGTCCGAGGGCCTCTTCGTGGAAACGGCGCCAGGAGGCTTCTTCGTGCCCGGGATTGATGGGATAGTATAGCACGCCGTTCTTTTTGGCGGCTTCCAGGTCGCCGGGGGCATCGCCAACCATCAGAATTTTGTGGTCGTCGTACTTGCCCTTGGCAGCAAAGGCTATGTGCTCAGTTTTGGTACCCATTTCCTGGGCGGCAATCAGCCGTATATAGCCGTCTATATCGTGCTCCTCCCACTCGCGGCTCAGGGCTTCGAGGGGGGTCTGTGAAACGACAACAACGTCAGCCTTGCCCTGCATGTCCTTGAGGGACTCACGCACCAGGGGGAAGGGCGGTACATTGCGCACAATTTTGCTAACGCTTTCATTAACGGCAGTTGACCATGCGTAGGCCATAGCCAGATCGCTGTCTTTGGAGTGCTCCAGTTCAGCCTTGAGCGCCGGATTGCCCAGTTTGGTTTCGCGCTTCATCCAGTCGCGCAGGCCATTCAGCTGTGGAACTTCTACACCCCGGGCCTTGGTTTCCAGTCGCTCGCGCAATAGATCCAGGCTGCGTATGATGGCCGGAAAACGATTGCAGCCACGGGTTTTGGAGTAGAGGTTTACGAACTCCCAGGCTTCACGGGCATATTTGGAGAGCGCTTGCAAGCCAAAGCTGTTGATGAAGTTGGGGCAGAAGCATTCTTTGTGCTTTATTTCCATAGTATCGAATACACAGCCATCGGAATCAATGCCTATGAAGAAGTCGCGGGTTGGTTTTAGATCCTTTAGAATCTGTGCCGGGTCAGCCTTGTTTGCGGTCATATGGCTTGCCTATCCTTTCGAAAAATGATTGCTTACGAAACTTGATATCACAAATACTGCCTGCCGTCAAGTCTGATAGGCTAAATACCGGGATAAAACTACTGGATTGACAAGATTTCACCTTCGATATATTCTGAATTACGAAAGGTAACGAAACATGAACCATATACCCAGACATACCGAAATACTCAAGATTCTGAGTCTGCTGCGCACGGTGTCGGTGAGTGATTTTGCCGCACGACTTGATGTTTCCGAAGTTACCATTCGCAAGGATCTTGCGCTGTTAGAAGAAATGGGCTGCCTGATACGTTCGCGGGGCGGCGCCCAGATGGCAGAAGATACCCGCTTTCTGAAGACTATTGAGGTACGTCAGCAGGAGCGTATCGAAATAAAGCGAGCCATAGCCCGGAAGGCGCGTGAACTGGTGCACGAGGGCGAGACCATCTATCTGGACGCCGGCAGCACTTGTCTGCTATTGGCCGGAGAGCTTAAGGACATGAATCTGCGGGTGGTTACCAATTCGATCGACGTTATGGTGATGCTCAGCGCGTGTCCGGAGATAAGCCTTATCAGTCTGGGCGGCAGTTACCGTAAAGAAGCTGGTTCATTTGTTGGTCCTATGGCGATCGAGGCTCTGCAGATGCTGCAGATCGAGACCTGTTTTCTGGGGACCACCGGGTTTTCGGCGCGCGGGGCTTTCTCCTCACAGAACCTCATCGAATCCCAGCTGAAGCAGAAGGTGCTGGAGGTTTCCAGCCGGCGCATAGTGCTGGCCGACTCGGCAAAGTTCGGCCGCGACGCCTTTTCGGTGTTCGCCCGGGCCGGTGATGTGGATGTACTTATTACCGATGGGGAATTCAGCCAGGATAAGGAACTTAAGGCCTTTGGGCTCGAAGTGCTGACAACAGCCTAAGCATTTATATAGAAGATAATGCAATTGAAAGCAGGAGGATGCGAACATGCGGGGAAAATGTGTAGTGGCGCAGAGTGGCGGGCCTACCGCTGTAATCAATGCGAGTGCGTGCGGTGTTATTCAGGAAGCCCTGAAAAGCCCCGAGATAACTGGGGTGTATGCTGCCCATAACGGCATTCTCGGCATCATGCGTGAGGAGCTTTTTGATCTCGGCAAGGAAGATCCGGCGGTAATTGAGGGACTAAAGACCACCCCGGCAGCCGCTCTCGGCTCTTGCCGCTATAAGGTAAAGACAGAGGAAGATTACCGGGCCATTCTGAGTGTGTTCAAGAAGCACGATATCCGCTATTTCTTCTATATTGGCGGCAATGATTCGATGGACACTGCCGACAAGGTAAATCGCTTGGCACTAAAAGAAGGTTATGAGTTCCGGGCCATGGGCGTGCCCAAAACCATCGATAACGACCTGGCCTTTACCGACCACTGTCCGGGTTATGGCAGTGTCATCAAATATCTGGCAGCCATGACCATGGAAGCCGGCCGCGATACCGAGGCTCTGTATACCGCTGATACCGTAAATGTAATCGAGGCTATGGGCCGTAATGCCGGCTGGATAGCCGCCGGAACCGCCCTGGCCAAGCGCTCGGAAGAGGACGCCCCCCACATTATTTTGCTGCCCGAGCAACCCTTCGACCCCGAACGCTTTAAAGCGCGGGTGCAGCATTATCTGGATACCATTAAACGCTGTGTGATTGTGGTTTCGGAAGGCACCAAGAATCCCGACGGCAGTTATATAGCCGAGCAGAAGGGCGAATTTGCCAAGGATGCTTTTGGTCACACCCAGCTGGGCGGCGCTGCCAACTATATTAAAGCTTTTGTGGAACGCGAGCTTAAGGTGAAGGCCCGTTTTGCCATACCCTCTACCATCCAGCGCACCGGCATGCATTTCGCCAGTCTTACCGACAGCAAAGAGGCTTACCTTGCCGGCCAGACAGCGGTACGGCTGGCTGTGGCCGGCGAAAGTGGCAAAATGGTCACTCTGGTGCGTAAGGCTGGGAAAGAATACGGCTGCGAGACCGGCTTGGCCGAGCTTTCGCAGGTAGCCAATGGCGAAAAACTTTTCCCGGTCGAGTGGATTGGTGAAGATGGTTTTTCGGTTCGACAGGAATTCATTGATTATGCGCGTCCGCTGATCATGGGGGAAGTACAGCCGTTGATGGAAGGCGGCCTGCCCAAATTCATGCGTTTTGCAAAACATTTCGTCAAATAAGGAGCACTTGGATGAACTATCTTGAAAATATGTTTTCGTATGAGGGTAAAACCGTAGCCATTACCGGCGGCGGCGGCGTTATTGCCTGGGCCATGTCTGATGCATTTCTGAAGGCTGGAGCCAAGGTAGCGCTCTGGGATATAAAACTGGAATTCGCCGAGTCGGCTAAGCAGCGCCTGCTGGAGATACCCGGACTGGAAGGCAAGGCTGAAGCCATTCTGCCGGTGGAAGTGGACACGCTGTCCGAGGAATCGGTGCGCAAGGCTCTCGATACTACCGCAGCCGCTCTGGACGGTCCGCATATTCTGGTTAATGCTGCCGGCGGCAACCGCGGCAAATCGGCCTTTGTCGATATAGACCTGCCGCTGTTCGAGGATATCGTCCGGCTGAATCTGATGGCCGGCCTGGTCGTGCCTACCAAGGTTACCACGGCTTTCTGGATCGAGAAGGGCATAAAAGGCAACATCATCAACATGTCATCCATGTCTTCATATATTCCACTGTCCGGTGTGTGGGCCTATGGTGCGGCCAAGGCGGCGGTGCTGAACCTGACCATGGCCTGTGCCAAGG
>JAHIWF010000274.1 GCA_018815555.1 Spirochaetota bacterium
CTGGGTTCAGGGCTACCACAGCTATGTGTACGGGTCGATGATCGACCTGGAAACCGGCCACGCCCATTACCTGGCCAAAGGCTATCTGGAAGAACAGCGCCGGCTGCCGGTGGATATCGGCATCAGCAATTATGCGGAACTACGCCGGCTGCTGCTGGAACATCCTTCAGTAGAAGCCGCCGGCGGTCGCATTGATTTCGCCGTCAAGGTGGCTGCTGCCGGACAGGCGCTGTGGCTGATCGGCCGGGCGGTGGAACCCGCTGAGGAAAAACTGGTCAGTACAATTGACGATTTTGTGGTGGAAGGCAGCTTTTTCGACTCCGGCCGGGGGCTGCTGGTCGGCAGGCCGGTAGCCGAGGCTTTGGGCATAACAGCCGGATCAACCGTATTCCTGACTGCCCGCGATAAAAACGGGGTGGAAAATTTCATCGATATCAAGGTTGCCGGAATCTTTGACTTCGGCTATCCGCTAATGGACAAGTCCATGGTGTTCATCGACATGGAAAGCGCGGTGCGGCTATTGGATACGGTGGATATGGTGAACCGGCTGGTTGCCCGCCTGAAACCTGGCATCAGCCCGGAGCGCTTTCTGGCGGATGCACCCCAGCTGCCGGGCAATGGCGAATGGCACAGCTGGCGCCGCTTCGCCGATGCGGCGGTAAAGGCGGTAGAAGCCGATTCCGGTGGATTTTACGGGCTCATCGTAATTATATACATCTTGATCAGCCTGGGTGTACTCAATTCGCTGTCGATGACGGTACATGAGCGCTCGCGCGAAATAGGTACACTGAAAGCGCTGGGCTGGCGGCCGGCCCGCATCCGCTGGCTCTTTCTGCTGGAGGCTCTTAGCCTGGCCTCTATCGCCAGTCTGGCCGGCTTGCTGGTAAGCCTGCCGCTGATAGCCTGGCTGCAGGGTCAGGGAGTCGACCTGACCGGCGCCATGCCGGCCGATATGCCGGTGCCCTTTGGCGAACGCTTTCGGGCAGATTTCCTGCCCTGGCATTTTATGTTCAGCTTCGGCCTGAGTTTTCTGACGGCCCTGCTGGGAGCCTGGCTGCCGGCCGGCCGGGGAGCGCGGCTGCCGATAGCGCTGGCCTTGCGCGGCAAGCATTAACTGCAGTCGGCTGTTGTCTGACAGCTGTTGTCTAACGGCCGGCCGGAGCTGCTCGTGCGACAGCTGGCGTGCAGACTTCAGGGGAGGCTGGGCTGAACTGGCCCGGCAGCCTTACTCCTCCATATCGAATTCGCGCATGTCGAACCAGTGGCCAGTCTGCATTACCAAGTCCAGCTCGGCGCGCACGATAGCGGTATGACCATCCTCGATTTCCAGCAGGCGGCTGAATATTTTCCTGGCATCATCGGGAAGTTTCTGCACCATTGAGCGGTAAAACGCGCTGGTCTCTTCTTCGGACTTAAGGGCATCGGCCAGGGCTCCCGGCTCGCCGCTTTCGACCAGGCCCGACAGGTCGGCCTTTACCCGGCCGATGGCGGCTGCCAGGTTGCCGGCCGGCGGCAAAACGCTGTCCGGAGCGCTATCGGTCATCACACCTGTTTTCTGCCACTCCGCCAGTTTGTGCTGCAGGTAGGCCACATGGGAATCCTCGTCGCGCGCCATAATATCGTAAAAAGCCTTGGCTTCCGGCATCAAGGCTTTCTGTGCGGCCTCAAGATACAGATCACGGATGCGCTGTTCGTAATCGAGCGCGGTCTGGAAAGCTTGTTCTATGTTCATGTGGTCCTCCTGTGAAGCAAATTGGTAGTCTCATTATCGCCGACCAGCCGCGACGGCGCAAGCCCGCGTGGAGGGGGTCAGACCCCGTAGTTTGCACATTTAAGGTCTGACCCCACAGAGATACCGGACTGGGGTCTGACCCCCTCCAGGTTTCTCTAGTGCAGTAGATTTCCTCGAGATACCTCCTTCTACTTGACATTGCGTTGATTTCATGAATATCTACAGCATGTAGATATTGAATAAAAAGAACCTGGAGGGACAAGGCTTTGGCACGTCTGGAAAATCTTACCGAACGGGGCTACGAAACCCAAAAACAGCTCGGGAACGCACTCATGGAGCTGATCATAGAAAAAGGCTACGAAAAAGTATCGATTAAGGACCTCACCGAGCGGGCAGGCATAGACCGTACCACCTTTTATCTGCATTTCAAGGACAAGGACGACCTGTTCACCAAAAGCCAGATTGCCACCATCAATGAACTGGTGGAGTTGCGCCGAACAGAAGCCGGCCCGAAACCCGGAGTTCTCCTCGTGTTCAGGCATATGTCGCAGAACGCTAAACTCTATCAGGCGATATTCAGAACCAGCGGCCTGGTCCCTGGATCGGCCTCTTTGGAACAATATATCGCAAACAGTATTATGCCCCTGCTCGAAAGTGAATTGTCCCGCTTCGGCGTCAGTCCGCCCCTCCACATGCCGGCGATCGCCAGCTATATTTCCGGAGCCTTGCGCAGTCTGGCGCGCTGGTGGCTGGAAGCCGGCATGCCGCAATCTCCGGAAGAAATAAGCGAGCTGTTTATACGCCTGACTACCAAAGGCTTACTGTCATTGGTTGAAACCAGATAATTAGGTCCTGAACCAATTCGTTGAGGGTCGGCAAGCACCCGTCAATATAGTTGGATTGAGCATCCTCAGAATATCAACACAATGTTGACTTTTGTGATCCTACTTATTACTATATCTACACAATGTTGATATTTATAAGGCCATTGGTAAAGCTACGTCCACAATCAACATACAATGTATACGGGAGAAACTATGGGTTGTACTAAACAGATACACTGTGACCTGTTCACTGCAGCGCTGAGCTGTGTGCTCAATGGCTGTCTGTCGAACAGGCAAGCCCGCAGACGGGAATACCCTACAAAACAAATGGATAAACAGAACAGAATTACGAGGATCCAAGCATGAAAAGAATTCTGCGCATTCTGGCGCTCACCCTTCTTGTCCTCGCGATCCTGGCGCTTGCGCTGCTGCTTTTCATCGGTCCCCTGCTAACGGCACCCCGCAAAACCCTCAATACCCTGGCCAAAGAGTGGCAGGACCGGGGCGGTTATTTTACCTGGAGCTCGTCCCTGGAGGCGAACGCCCGCTTCGGGGAACTCGATATTTTCCATATAACTGCCGGCAATCCCGATAATCCGGCCATTCTGTTCATCCACGGGTACCCCACCAGCAGCTTTGACTTTTATGAGTTGTTCGACCTGTTGAGCGAAGACTACTACCTGGTCGCCCTGGATACTCCGGGATATGGACTCTCCGACAAGCCCCGGGACGGGTACATATATTCGATCGAGGACGACGCACGCCTGGTCGATTATTTCGTTAAGAACATCGCGGGACTTGAGTCTTTCGCCTTGTACACCCACGACAAGGGCAACAGCGTCGGGCTGGCCTTTCTCGATCTGTATTCCCTGCAGACTTCGTATACGATGACCCACCACTTCATCAGCAACGGAAATATATACCTGCCGCTGGCGGACCTTACCCGCGCCCAGCTTGTGCTCCTGGACCAGACCACAGGACCTCTGGCTACCCGCCTGATCAACGGAAACCTGTTCGCCCGGAGCATGAACAAAATGATGCACAGCCGACCCGAAGCGGATGAGAAAGTCGACACCATTGCCTCCCTGATCGACTACCAGGACGGCGGAGAAGTCATGCATGCCACGATCCAGTATCTGGCCCAGCGCAAGCAGCATGAACTCGCCTGGCTAACGAACCTGGGAGAGAGCCCGGTTCCAGCTACCCTGATATGGGGGATAGACGATCCGGTAGCGCCGCCAGCCGTCGCCGACCTTGTCTGGAAAGAATACCTGCAGGCAAGGACCGCGGAAGCGTCCTACTGGCATATCGAAAATTCGAATCATTATCTGCAAAACGACAGCCCCGAAACCATTGCGGAACTTATCAAAGCTTCCTTGTCCGGGCAGCCTGACTCTTCGCTTGCAGGCATTCCCGGACTCCTGGATATGAGCTCCCCAAGGCCCTGAATGGAGGTAATTTTATGATAACAATACGAAGTATTCTCAAGCTGTTTATGGCCATAGCCGCCATGGTACTGATATCCTCCTGCGCCACCGACGCGCAGGTACGACGGAGCATAGCCCAGCGGCAGCAGTCGAACGAAAAAATGCGGCAGGAGTATCTGGACCCCGGAGTCATTACCGTCGTGCTGCCCGGTACGGCCGGACCGATGAGTCCTACCGAGGCTCAGTCCGCCACCGCCGTTTTTGTAAACGGCCAGTTCCTGCTTTTCGACGCCGGGGATTATGCCCAGAAACGGATGGAGCAGTTCCAGCTTCCCATGGATATGCTGGATGCAGTTTTTATAACACATTTCCACAATGACCACATCGCCGATCTTGGCGAGGTCATGCAGCGAAGCTACATGCTTGGCCGCCAGAAGGACTTGGTAATCCATGGACCAAACGGAACCGATGCCATTGTAGAAGGTTTTAATGCCATCTACAGGGCGGATTCAGCGTATCGGACCCAGCATCACAGCGAAGAGATCATGCCATCGGAGTTCCAGTTTGCCGCCGCCTCGGAGTTCAGCGCTAGCGAAAATGTTATAGAAGTATACCGAAATAACGGAGTTGTGGTAACGGCCTTTCGGGTCGCCCACCCGCCGGTAGAGCCGGTGTTCGGCTATACTGTCGAATTTGCCGGAAAGAAAGTGGTAATATCCGGCGACACCTTGATTACCGATGAGCTGCGCCATCAGTCCACAGACGCCGATCTCCTGGTAATGGACATCATGAATTATGAACTGGTAGAACTCATGGAGAACGGCTTCCGCGAGAACGGCGATCACCGGAACGCCAAAATTTTCTATGACATCCGCGAATACCACCCCGATGCAGCCGAGCTTGGCTCAATGGCAGAGGAACTTAGGGTTAAACGACTGGCCTTGACCCATTTCGCGCCGACGCTGCCGACCAGACAGCTGACCAAGCGCTACTATATCGATCCGGTCAGGAAAAACTATAGCGGCCGGGTGTACGCCGACGGCGACGGCACGACTATCAGGATCCCTCTGGAGTACGAGTAATGTATTTACCCGCATTGCGCCGACACCACCGGCACGGACTTATGTTAATAGTGGCGGCGCTTCTCTTACAAGCTTGCGCCACGTACACGGATACCGTGGATTTCGCCACCGCCCCTGAGGCTCACCCAAAACTCGGCAGTGCCGGAGGGGCAAACCAGCAGGGTTACCGGGCGGCGCTCTATGATACTGTCTGGCCGGCGGACATGGCAAACCTGAACAGAAGCAACACCGTGGTCAATGCCGGGCTTCTCAGGGACACAAGCTCGGCCGAGGTCCGCGTCGATACCGTAGCAATGCCGTTTCCGGTTTTTTCCTACACGCGGAATCTAGACGAGGTGTTCGTACTCGGCGGACTACCCAGGGTTCTTGAGGACTATGTCGCCGATATTGATGGTGCAAAGGCAGGATCGTCGCCCTCAGAACCTCATCTTACGAAATACAATCCGTTCACCGGAGAAACAGTGCGGCTGGCTCTCGACCGCGGACGCGGCTTTGGGTACATAGGCGGCGCGCTGATCCATGAAAACGGCTATGTCTATGTAGTATCGCAGTGCTATCTCTACAAGATCAATCCGGACTCCATGACGATCACGGCTGGCCGGCAGCTGCCGTCCGCTCCTTTTCCCGGCAGCCTAGCGACAATCTACAACGGATTGAGTGCGACCAAATCCGGTCGGCTTCTGACCAAGCACTTTTCGCCTGTGTCCGATGCGTCGCTGTTTTTAGTGATCGACCCGGAAACGCTCACGATCGTTGGAAAAACCGAATATCCGGGAGCCTCACCCCGCCTGAGCGTGGCCGCGCTGGCTGACGGGACCGAGTATCTGTATCATCTAAACCGGCGTAGCACGTTCCGCTTCCGGATCACGGATGACGCGCTGGCACTCGATGAGGACTGGATCTCGCGCTTCGATCCTTACGGCACCGGTCGGGAAGAAAACGCCGAGCCGACCTCGCCTGTCGTCGCCGGAGGAAGAATTTATTACACTACAAACACGGTACGGGATGTTCGGGAGCCCATGCGGATATTTTGGCAGGAAAGCGCGCGAAGCTACTCGATTCAGGACCCGCCGCTTGCCGGAGAACCGATACTCGGTAATGCAGACGGGCCTGGCTGGAGCTTTTTCCATCTGGCAGTCGACGAGACCACCGGCATCGTGGTCGGAATCGACCAAGGCGCCGGCGCTCTAGTTGCGCTCAGGATAGCCGGGGACGGCACACTGGAGCGCTTATGGCAGCGCAACTATACTGTAAGCGCCCGGCCGGTCATAGTTTCCGATCGGGAGCTGGTCTATGCCACCGATTTTACCGGTGGCCGGAATCATCTTGTGGCTGTCGACCTGAAAACCGGCGCGGAACTGATCCGCGTCGCGACTCCAGCCACGCGGCCGACGATCGCCACCATCATCGTCAGCGCCGCGAGCGAGGTATACTTCGGCAGCAATGAACCGGGTTCGGCTACCGGTCTCTTCCACCGGTTTTATGTTCCGTAACGAATACCAGCGAGTACATAACAAGGCTAATGGATCCCTCTCGGCGGTTGGCTGCAACCAGCGGTGTATGCAAATTGTCCGGTGCAGGTACCGGGAGCATCACGATAGCTGCCAATTCCATCCGTACAGCTGCCTTCGAGGCATTGACTGGCATATTCTACCCCCTTTGAGTCAAGATAGGAAAAACTAATGACAAAGCTGCTAAAATTAAATTGGGTAAAATGGACGCTAATCTCGCTCGGTCTGCTTATATCCCTTGCCTTGGTAGTGTTTGTACTGCGCAACGATATTCTGCGAAGACTGGAAGGCTTACCGCCGTTTACCCATTCTGCCGGAGATCGATTTGATATGATGGTGATGATGCGTGACGGAGTTGAACTTTATACCTTCGTACAATTACCCGCCGGGGAAGGACCATTTCCAACAGTTTTAGTAAGAAGTCCTTATCATGAGGTGAGCTGGGCTTTTCGGAACATCCTTGGCGAGCGCTTTGTGCGCTATGGATATGCCTGTGTTACGCAGGATGTCCGGGGACAGGGGGGCTCAGGCGGTATCTGGGATCCGGGTGTAAATAATGAGATTGCCGATGGCCATGACACTCTTCTGTGGTTGGTAGAGCAGGACTTTCAGAACGGGAACATCGCTATGGTCGGATCGTCCTACCTGTCCTCCGTGCAATATGCTGCTGTCGCAGGTGGAGCGCCGGAAGAACTAAAGACCATCATTCCGTCAATGTTTACCACGGATATACGGAAAGTGATGTACCAGGACGGGATGTTTCGGCATGAGCTTTATACCGCCTGGGCGAGTATGATGCGTGAATCGGCGAGCGCCTTGTCCAGTAAAGAACAG
Source organism: Spirochaetota bacterium (assembly GCA_018815555.1). GTDB lineage: Bacteria > Spirochaetota > Spirochaetia > Treponematales > UBA12059 > UBA12059. The sequence goes on from JAHIWF010000274.1 coordinate 7,411, forward strand.
GGGGCCGAATACCAAAAGGCAATCCGGCATCGTCCTCATAACGAAGTGGATACCGAAATTTTTGGGCTTGAAATGCCGTGGTATACGGACATGCTCACAGCTATGAATCCCCATAGCGACTACTGGCAGGTAGACACCCGCGTGGCGATTCGCGAAACACCCGAGAATATGACGATCCCGGTTTTGATGATTGCCGGCTGGTACGATATTTTTACCGGGCCGCAACTAGAAGACTGGCAGCGACTGGCAACCCGGTCTGAAAGCCGGTTGATACTCGGGCCGTGGACCCATTCCGGTTCGATTGGCGAGTATCCGATGCCCGGTTCCGAGGGCGGCCAGTTCCAGTGGGCGGAGATGCTGCCGTGGCTTGACCACCATCTAAAAGGCGAGCCGCTTACTCTGGCACCCGGGGTAAAACTGTATGTCATCGGCAAAGGAGCGTGGGAGGAACGCGTGGCGTGGCCAACTTCAAGCAACACACAGACCTTCTATCTTTCCGATATAACATTGTCCAATGATTGCACGGGCGGGGTTTTGGCGGACAAACCCGATACTGGCGAAGTATCATATACCTATGATCCGGACAATCCTGTACCCAGCCGGGGCGGTGGTGGCATGTTGGCATACAACATGGAGGGCTATGGCGGCGCACCTCCGTCCAATGTCGATCAATCCGGTTTCTGCGAACGTGATGATGTCTTAACTTTCACCAGTGAGTCGTTCAAGGATGGATTATTTGTATCCGGTAACATCAGTGTTACCTTGGAAGTATCTTCTACTGCCCCTGACACCGCCTTTACCGCCAAATTGATCGAGGTTTTCCCCGATGGCAGCACGTTTAACATTCGGGACAGCATTACTTCCCTGGCATATAGGAATGGGTCCGCCGAGCCAATCGACTATATACCCGGTGAAAAAGTTTCCATAACAATAGACTTCTGGCCGATCGCGTGGCAGCTGCAACCCGGATCTCTATTACGTTTGGATATTTCCTCTTCCAATTTCCCGAAATTCCATGCGCATACCAACCGCGCGGGCGTGTGGTCGGAACAAACCAGAGCCGACATCGCGGTTCAGACGATTTATGGTGGTCGTGTAGATTTGCAGATTGAGCTGTAAAAAACCCGGCCGATCAAAGAGTACGCAAACAGAAGAGGGCAATATTCCCTTCGCCTACTCCGTTGGTAAATCCAACTTCATAAACTAGTTTGTACCAATGAGTGTGAAATCGAACGAATCGCTATAGGCTGAAGGACCTTCTTTCCAGAGATTCCTCAAGAAGCCAGCCCCTGCTGCCGCCGCCGGAAATCTTCCGGGGTCTGGCCTACCCATAGGTGAAAAACGCGGCAGAAAGAACCGGGGTCTTCAAAGCCTAACAGGAACGAAATCTCCGCACTGGAAACATCCGACTGCGTAAGATAATGGCGGGCCAACAGCTCCCGGGTATGGTTCAGGCATTTCTGGTAATTGGTATTTTCATCGTTTAAACGGCGTTGCAGTGTTCGTCGGCTGACACGCAGTTTTTCCGCTACCACATCAATAGAGGATTCCCCCAGCGGCAGCAGTTCTACCAGAATGTTTCTGACACGGCCGGCAAAGGTGCTGTCCTGTTCCAGTTCGTCCAAGTGCTTTTGGAGTTGGGGTTCAAAAAAACCCCAAAGACTTTCGTTCTCGGTAACAAAGGGAAGCTGTGCATCGCGTAAAGTGAAAATGATGGCATCCCGGGAACCCGGTCTTGGCTTTAACCCAAAATAGCGCTCGTAAGCCACATCGACTAAGGGCTCACGGCTGATAATCTCGACGGGAATCACCTGTGTGCCGGTAGCCTTCCGGATTAGTTCTGTCCAGAAAACGTGCTCTGCTAACACGACCAAAGGATCGAGCGGAGCTTCACCTTCCAGGCTCTTATAGCTTACCGTCACATGAAAGCTGTTTTGTTCTACAGTTAAGACCATGGGTCCGATCAGCGGCTTGAGATGTTGTATCCGCCTGGCACAAGTGAGAAAATCGGGAGAGCAAATAGCGGCCATTAAGGGTGGCGAAAAGTGATCAAAGTTCACCGACTTGGCCACGACTAGGGGGAAAGGTTCCTCCTGGTCAACCAGCCGTGTCATCGCCTTCCAGAGTCGATAGTATTCCAGGGATGTCACGCTGACATTCTTTTTATCCAGAAGATCCACGGCAAGTCCCGCTTCCCGCAGTACCGCCGCCGGGTTCATTCCCAGTGTTTTCAATCGTTTCTTCCAGCCTGAATCCAACTGATACCGTCTTGTGTAGATCATCGCATAATACCTCTATACGTATTGATTCTATTATACACCAGATTCCCGTCTCTAAATCCTATGTTGTCAGGCTGCTACCCAGTTTATACACATCATCCAGAACTTTCGGGTTCTTCTCCACAGGCGTGAGTCCGGAGCTGGCATTGTAGCCGTGCAAGTATTTCATACCGGCAAACTGACAGAGCTTTTTCATATACTCCTGATAGCCGAGAACCCCGGAAACTTCAGCACTGGGATTACCGTATACAGCCAGAGAAACTATTTTCTTGTTTCTGAGCTGCCACGCGACTGCGAAGGTACGGTCGGCGAAGGCTTTCATCTGAGCGGACATGGAAAAAGTGTAAATAGGAGTTGCGTAGATAATCACATCAGTATCCACAATATTACCATACACACCAGACATATCATCTTTTACCGCACAATTTTCAATCCCGCCGGTTTGACATGTAAAGCACCCCCGGCAAGGTCGGATGTTCATCTCATCCAAATACAGCTCATTGATCTCGGCCTCCGGATTTGCCTCTATTACTCCTTTCAGGTATGCGCTCAGCAGGGCAGCAGTATTCCCGTTTTTGTGGGGGCTTCCCATCACACTCAATATTTTCATTGTTCTCTCCTGTTCTCCATCTTTATACTTGAGGGCACAGAAACTCCTCTGCGCCCTCAAGCCTGTACGGAATCCCCTACTTCAGCTGGCTCAAAAGCAGGTTATCAAAGCCACGGTCTCCCAGAAAGTTCCGCATGGAAACAAGCGGTTTGGCCATAAAACCCTTCAGGTATCTTGTTTTAGGTTTTTTGACAGTAGAAGCCTTCACAATTTCCTTTGCAATTTCATCAACGGAGCTCAAGTTTTTCTCAAGAGCATGTGAGCCCTGAGCTACTTTGCCGGCGATAGCAGCATAAGGACCATTACCGGAAATCTTTGCCAATTTTTCCATGGCGATGCCGCCCCATTCTGTTTTAATTCCACCGGGTTCAACAACAACCACATCAATCCCAAACCCTTTCAGTTCGACTCGCAAACAATCACTCCAGCCTTCCAGGGCATGCTTTGTCGCATGGTACCAGGCACCAAGCGTGGTGTACATTTTTCCACCCATGGAAGAAATATTGACAATGCGACCCGATTTCCGCTTTCTCATGCCGGGGAGTACCATCCGGGTAATCGCAGCCAGACCGAACATGTTGACTTCAAACTGATATCGTGCGTCAGCGATGGGAGTATCCTCGACCGAACCGTACAGCCCGAAACCCGCACTGTTCACGAGAACATCAATCTGTCCCTCGTTTTTCATAATGGTGTCGACAACTTCCTGACACTGATCTTCCCGGGTAATATCCAGCATAAGCGGGGTCACTCCCAGGGACCTCAGATCTTCCATTTTTTCAACTCGTCTGGCAGCGCCGTACACTTTGTATCCCATTTGGGCCAGCTGTTTGGCGGTTTCTTTTCCCATTCCTGCCGAAGCACCTGTTACCAAAACGACTTTCTTTTCCATTGCTATCTCTCCTTGGTTTGTGTTGTTGTAGTCAATATACAGGAGATTAACCATTCTAAAATGGCAGTTAGTGCCATGGTATATGCAATTTGTGCCAATGTTTAGATATTTTGGATCACCTCATCCAGACGAGTAAGTGCGCTTATAAATAACTTCGCCGGTATTTTACAAAATTTTCTGAGTTGATTGAGTCTGACATGCTTTTCTGAGACACCAATACGAATCACATTTTCAATATCATCGTCAAAATTAGGGAGCATCAGAGAAGGTGAGTATAAACAATTTGGTCATATCGATGTTTCCCCACCATTATTCTAATCCGTCGTAATCGAAGCTATCTTAATGCACTTTAGGATTTTTACATAAACAAAATCTCACGCGCCGGACTAAAAAACCCGCCAGCTTCGATTCTGATTGTATTATTCCATAAACCGGGCATAGTCCGCCGCCGGCAGCCCGCCCTCGATGGCCTTGAGCATGGCTTTCATGTACGGATGACAGTGCCGGTAGAATTTCTTATAACCCGAACAAAGCCAGTTTAGTCTTCCGCCGCTCGCGTCCAGCAGCCGGTTTTTGGGGCAGCCGCCGTAACAAAGACGCAGGAATTCGCAGGTACGGCATTCCCGCGGGAGCGTGGCGAATTTCGCCTGCCCGAAATCCTGCTGCTTGCGCGAATCCACCAGAGCGCACAGTTCTGCGGTCTGCAGGTTGCCCAGATAGTTCTCCGGGCGGACAAAGTGGTCGCAGCTGTACAAGTCTCCGTTATGTTCGACCGCCAAAGCGCGGCCGCAGGTTTTTGCGTGCACGCACATCGAGGATGGATAGCCGGCGTATAGTCCAAGCAGCATATCAAAATGGCCGACGAAAACCCGGCCGATGTCGGCCTTGATCCACTCGTCAAAGATGGTGATAAGAAAATCGCCCCAGTCCTGGGCGGAAACCGACCGCGCCAGCGCCATATTCGTTCCGGGGATGGTATCTACGATGGGTATAAACTGCATGAAGGCGGAACCGATATCCTTGAGGACGGGAAATTGTGGAAGAGCTAGCAGAGCTAGCGATACGGCTCATGGCCGTTTGCTTCAGCAAAAAAAAATAGTGTAAGAGTATCTTGACATTGTGTCCATTATTCTTTACATTACTATATGTCAAAGAAACCTTACATTAGAGGAAGTCGCAATGTCATTTGCAGCTATTGTATTACCTAATGGAGAGAAAATCGTCAATTCTTATGTCGGAGATCAACCAAATGGAGCTCCAGACACTAAAATAGCTAGATTCGCAGGTGTTTTATGGATACTCATGAGCATTTCCGGCGCCTTCTCGCAAATATTCGTACGAGGCTCATTAATTGTTCCGGGGAATATCAGCGCTACCGCGAACAATATCAGATCCGCTGAATTACTGTTTCGGTTTGGGTTTGTCTGCGACCTTACGATGATGCTGCTTCTTCCGGCAACGGCGATGGTTTTATATAAACTCCTCTATGCGGCAAATAGGAACCGGGCTGCATTGATGGTTTTACTGGCAGCCTTAGGCGCTGCACTGGGAATGCTCAACTGCTTGAACGAATTGCTTGCGCTTAGACTGCTCGGCGGAAGTGAATACTTGAACGCATTCAGTCCTGATCAGCTACAGGCTCAGGCAATGCTGTACCTTCAAACGTATGAGGACGGTTATGCGATCGCCGAAGTTTTCTTCATGCTCTGGGTTTTACCGCTTGGAATGCTCGTATATAAATCAGGGTTCCTGCCAAGAATATTCGGGGTCCTGTTTTTCTGCGAAACCGCTTTTGGCCTGGCGGGTTCGTTTACACACTTCCTGTTCCCGTCCGCAGGCATCCATGATCTCCTGCTCATACCCGGAGCGTGTGCGGAGATCTCATTTATGCTTTGGCTGGCCATCAAAGGTATCAAGAAGAATAAGCAATCCCATTAATGGGAACTTAATAATAAAGGAGCTTAGGATGTCATTCGAAGAGAAGTGCACCTGGATAGGCACCATAGTGTCTACGTTGATTCTAGGAATCTATTTCTATTATATCGTGGGGCAGCTGCAGCGACTGCCGGTAGCTGAGATTGCCTACCAATGGCCCATGATCATGACGATAGGCGCGATGATCGTCGCGTCGATCGTAGGCACCATCCTCGTGTCGATAGGTACCGCCGTTTCCGCGAAGATAAACGGCAGCGGTCCGCTTAAGGAAATTGACCGCAAGGATGAACGGGATATAAATATCAACCGGCAAGGCGAGCTGGCCGGCTATTACACATTATCCGCAGGTATACTCGGTGTAATCGCCCTTGCGATGCTACGATTCGACCAGTTCTGGATTGCGAACGCCCTCTACCTGGCACTCATAGTTGGAGGATTAGTAGCTTTGGTGGCGAAGCTGATCGCCTATCGACGGGGTTTTTAACCATGGGCAGGCCGATGCGGGTAATCAACAAAATACGGTCACTTCGTTTTGCCGCGGACGAGATGACCCAGGCTGAGCTCGCGGACCGCGTCAAGGTGACCAGGCAGACCATTATCGCGATAGAGCAGGGCCGTTACTCGCCTTCGCTGGAGATGGCGTTTCAGATCGCGAAGGTTTTCCGGGTACCTTTGGACGAAGTATTCCAATATCCAGATGAAGATGCATGAGAGCAAAGGAGCAGATGATGGATTCGAGCAAAAAAACAGCCGTGCAATCGGGAATATTGTTGATATGCGGCATCGTATTCGGAATACTGAGTTCCGTGCCGGCATTGGAGTATCCTGATTATCTCGTGAAATTGTCCTCAATCAGGACGCAAGTTTCGGCGGCGATCTTCTTTCAGGCGGCAATGGCCACGGTATACGTGGGCATCGCGGTGCTGTTCTATCCGGTTATAAAAAATTATAACAAACAATTAGCGCTCGCTTATTTCGGATTCAGAATCATCGGCGCGGCCTTCCTCTTCGCGGGGATAGCCTCGCTATCGCTGCTCTCGATCCTGAGCGGAGATTTCGTCTCGGCCGGTCATCCCGACTCGACCTATTTCCAGACGCTCGGAGAATTGCTCAGGAAGGGCAGGGATTTACTGAATCATATCGGAATGATCCTGCCATGGGCGACAGGAGGATTGATACTTTCCCTCTGCATGTTCAAGACGAGGCTGGTTCCGAGATGGCTGTCGCTCTGGGGCATGGTCGGTATAACCTTGACGTTGGCATCGACGCTGCTGCTGATGCTGGGCTTCATAAAGATGGCGACGCCCCTGTATTTCGCCATGAATCTGCCCGCAGCTTTTTTTGAACTGTTCCTGGCCGCGTATCTGATAGTCAAGGGCTTTAACCCACTTGCTTTTAAAACGGAAGAAAAGGCAGGCTTATAATGAAAATTCTGGTTCTTGGCGCCAGCGGCGCCACCGGCAGATTGGTAGTAATGCAATTGATCAAGAGGCAAATTAAGTGCAGGGCCGTAGTCAGAGAACAGGCCATTCTATCTGCAGAAATACTTTCCAATCCGCTGGTGGAAGTCGAACGAGGGAATTTCGGCGAATTCGACGAATCGAAAGTCGCCGATCTCCTGCAGGACTGTACGGCGGTAATCTCCTGCCTGGGGCATAATATTACTTTCAAGGGACTTTTCGGAAGCCCTCGCAATCTAGTGTCCGATGCGGTAAAAATTATCGATGCGGTCGCGGAAAAAAGGGAGGACGGGAAGATAAAGCTTATTCTCATGAGCACCACCGCATATACGGACACTAAAGCAGGGGAAAAGGCAAGGCTTGGGGACCGAATAGTTTTATCAATAATGAAGCTTGCGCTGCCTCCCCATCGCGATAATGTCAAGGCTGCGGATTTCCTGCGAGAAACAGTGAAAAAAGAAAACAGGAAAATGGAATGGACGGCTGTGCGCCCGGATACGCTGATCGACGTAGAGATGGAGAGTCCCTATGAAGTACACGGATCTCTCGTGAGAAGCCCGGTATACGATGCCGGCAAGACCAGCAGGATAAACGTAAGCCATTTCATGGTTGATCTACTGTCGAATGACGCATTGTGGGAGAAATGGCGATTCAAGATGCCCGTTATTTATAATTTACAAAATAGCAGCCTTTAGCACCCCTGTGCTTGCATCGCCTATCCCGTGAAAGGAATTCCTCAGGAAAGGCTGTGGCAGCTGGATAACTTCCCACTATATCAATTCCGCTATGCGGCCAGCTATTCGCTTGCGGAAACGTCGATTTCGCCTGGGAGGAAGCAAGAAACTTTTTTGACTTTACCTGTGTCGCGGCGACGGATGGACGCAGACATATATAATCATTTGATTCAGTAAAAACAATAATCGATGTTAAGTAAGGCAGCTAAAAGAGCAAGCGCA
>JAHIWF010000275.1 GCA_018815555.1 Spirochaetota bacterium
CTGATTTTTACCTTAGTGTGGCTGTTTACCAAACAGAATGACGGCAATCTGGCAATCACCATAGACCTGTTTAACGACAAGTTCAACTTTACCAGCCTGCTATACTATATAGTTGTAATGGGCGGTTCATACTTTATCTGCCCAATGATGTTTACCCGTATCCTGTCGGCCGACAGCGCAGCTACGGCGCGCAAGAGCTCGTTCTGGTCGGCGGCCGGCATGCTTATCTTTGCCTTTATTATTACCGGCATTGGCTTGTGGGCCAAAGCTTCCATTGGTGATCTGAACGGCGCGCAGCCGCTTAACCTGATTGCGGCGCAGTATCTGCCAAAATTCGGCGGTGGTTTGTTGATATTCGGCCTGCTTTCGGCGATTCTGTCTACTGCGGACACGGTACTGCTGACAGCAGCCGGCAGCCTGCAGAAAGACATCATCGGCAAGGATTCGGTTGCCGGCATCCGGGTTTGGATTGTGGTCATCAGTATTGTTGCCGCGGTAATCGCGTTGTTCTACAAAGATATCATTGGCATCATCATGAAGACCTACAACGGCTACACCGCCGGTATCGTTCCGGCCCTGTTGGTGGCCATCCTGTTCGCCGGCAAGAAACGCATGCACGAGGGGCTTACCTTTACGGCTATTGTTGTCGGTTACGCACTCGGCCTGACCGGCAGTTTCATGGCTACCGGCAGCACCAGTGCGCAAGTGCTGCCGCTGCTCGGGCTGGCGGCCTCGGCGCTGCTCTCGGTAGCAGCTTTGTATATGCCGAAACGGGGCAATGCTGCCCAATAAGGCACACTGAACCAGGCTCCGGATGGGCTTGACTGGGTCAACTTGTATTATCTTTACATTATGCTGCTTCGAGCAATCGGAGCAGCTTTTTTTGCAACTACAGGAGCGCTGTGGTGTCAAATCCGGTGCCAGAATCATATCGCTAAAGGTTTATTGAAAGCACTATACGATTTTGACGTATTGACATGTTTTGTCACATGCGGCACTATCTTGCTGACAATATGACCAAAATTGTCAAGGAGGCTCTCATGGCTGTTGTTATTACTGGAATTGGTTCATATCTGCCGGAGATTCGGGTTACCAATGAAGATTTGGCCGATCGTATAGATACTACTGACGAATGGATCCGCTCGCATACCGGCATCGGCACCCGTCACTTTGCCGCGGACGGCAAAAAAACCAGCGATCTGGCGGTAGATGCCGCAAAACAGGCGATGGAAATGGCCGGAATCAGTGCTGAAGATCTTGATATAATTGTTGTAGCCTCGGCCAGCCAGGATTATTTTGCTTTCCCGGCTACCGCCTGTATCGTGCAAGCAAAGCTCGGCGCAAAAAAAGCGGCAGCCTTTGATGTGGCTGCTGGCTGTACTGGTTTTATTTATGGTCTGGACATTGCAGCTTCGATGCTCGGCCGCTACGAACGCACTAAAGCACTAGTAATCGGTGCTGAAACCCTGTCGCGGCTAATCGACTGGGAAGATCGGGCAACCTGTGTACTGTTCGGCGATGGTGCCGGCGCGGCCGTGATTGAATACCAGCCGGAGGAAACTGAGCGTGGAATCCTGTACTCCTGGCTGCGCGCCAAGGGCGAAGGAGCTGAACATCTAGTGCTTACCCAGCCGGAGCGCACCAGCGCTTATACCCGCGAAGGCGATTATAGCAAACCTTCGTCAATTTACATGAACGGCAAGGCCGTGTATATGTTCGCGGTAAAGGCCATCACCGACGTGATGGAAGCTTTGGTGGAAAAAACCGGCTACTCGCTGGATGATTTTAAATGGATTGTGCCACACCAGGCGAATTTGCGCATTGTTCAGGCAGCAGCCAAGCGCTTCGGCTTGCCCGAAGAGCGCTTCTACCTTAATATAGAAGAGTATGCCAATACATCGGCCGCATCAGTGCCCTTGGCCATGGCTGAAATGAACGCGAAGGGCCTGCTTAAGAAAGGCGACCTGATTATGATTATGGGTTTCGGCGCCGGCCTTACCTACGGCGGCACCGTGATTCGCTGGTAAGCGAATCACGCTGATTCTGCTGGTAAGCGAATCACGCTCATTCTGTTGGTAAACGAATGACGCTGATTCATTGGTTAAATTTGCTGTGGCACGTTGCGGCCGGCAGTTCTGTATAGTTAACTATCGGCGTAGGCTAAAGCTGCAGCGCCGTTGCTGAAAATGGAGGTTGTATGAAGAGTAAAGTTGTTATTACTGGCATGGGCGTTATCAGCCCGATTGGCAATGATGTTCAAACAATGTGGGAATCAATTAAGCAGGGCAAGACCGGCGTAGGGCCGATCACCTGTTTCGACGCTTCGACTTTTGATTCCAAGGTTGCCGCCGAGGTAAAAGATTTTGACCCTGCCCTGTATATGGACAAAAAGGATGCCCGCAAGATGGCGCGCTTCAGCCAGTTTGCGGTAGCCGCCGCGGTACAGGCCTGGCAGGATGCCGGGATGGAAACCGCCGGCATTGATTCCGACCGGGTGGCCATTATGCTGGGCAACGGTATCGGCGGTATCGAAATTTTCGAGCAAAGTTATAAAAAACTGCTGGAATCCGGGCCCAGCCGCATGCTGCCCATGACTGTTCCGCTGATGATCATGAACGAAGCGGCCGGCAACATCGCCATGCGCCTCGGCGTGCACGGCTTTGCCTTTACCAACGCCACGGCCTGTGCTTCCGGCACCGATGCCATAGGCATGGCCATGGACATGATCCGCTGCGGCCGGGCTGATGTTATTATTACCGGCGGCACCGAAGCTGCCGTATCCACTTTTGCGGTTGGCGGCTTCTGCATGCTAAAAGCCCTGTCCACCGCCTACAACGACGACCCGACCAAAGCTTCACGCCCCTTCGACAAGGACCGTGACGGTTTTGTAATAGGCGAAGGCGCGGGCGTGCTGATAATCGAAAGCGAAGAACATGCCAAAAAACGTGGGGCGCGTATCCATGCCGAGCTGGCTGGTTATGGCGCTTCCTGCGACGCCTACCATCTTACCGGACCGCATCCCGACGGTGTCGGCGGGGTTAAAGCCTTCAAACATGCGTTTACCGATTCCGGCGTAAAACCCGAAGAAGTACAATACTATAACGCCCACGGCACCAGCACCCAGATGAATGATCCCATCGAAACCAAAATGGTAAAAACTGCCTTTGGCGAGCACGCTTACAAGATGAAAGTTTCGTCCACCAAAGGCAGCACTGGCCACCTGATTGCCGCCGCCGGCGCGGTGGAAGCGATTATCTGCGTAAAGGCTATCCAGGACAGCCTATATCCGCCGACCATCAACCACAACGAACCCGATCCGGAATGTGACCTGGATTATGTTCCCAACAAACCGGTTGCCGGAAACATCGACGTTGCCGCCAGCGGTTCGCTCGGTTTCGGCGGCCATAACGGTATACTGATAATGAGGAAGTACAAATGAAAGCAGCCGGTGAAGAAATAAAGAAAATATTGCCGCACCGCGATCCCTTTCTTTTCGTGGACGAGTGCGAAGTGATGGAAGACGGCACCATCCAGGCCAAACGGGTATTCAAGGACACTGAACCTTTTTTTAAGGGACATTTCCCGGACTATCCGGTGGTTCCCGGGGTTATTCTGGTGGAAACCATGGCCCAGGCCGGCGGTGTCGGTGCCAAACTGGCCAGTCCGGACAACAATGGCCTGTTTTTCCTGGCGGCGGTAAACAACGTTAAGTTCCGCAAGCAGGTACGGCCCAATGATACCTTCGAGATGAAAGTAACCAACCTGCGCGTAAGTTCGCGCATCATCAAACAGCAGGGTGTCGGCTATGTAAACGGCGAAGTAGCCATTGAATCCGAATGGACCTGCATAGTGGGGAATCCGTAACAATGGCCTTGATGAAAGCACAAATACGCGGCGGCATCTGCCTGAATGCCCATCCGGTGGGACTGGCCAAGATGATGGAAACCTTTAAGCGGCGCACCATGGCTGCCAAAGGGTCCATGGTAGGCGCAGCCATGGCTGCCGGCAAGGAACTGCCCAAAACCGTTTTGGTTCTTGGTTGCTCCACCGGCTACGGTCTGGCCACGCGCATGACTGCTGCCTTCTCCTGTGGTGCGGATACCGTCGGTGTGTCCTTTGAGAATCCGCCCAGCTTTAAACGCGCGGCCAGCCCCGGCTGGTACAACAACCGCGCCTTCGACTACATGGCAAAATCCGAAGGTTTATATACTGTAACCATCAACGCCGACGCCTTCGCCGATGCCACCCGCGCCCAGATAATAGAAATTGCCAAACGCGATGGCCTGATATTCGACCAGGTTATCTACAGCCTGGCCAGCCCGGTGCGCACCGCCCCCGATGGCGTCATGCACCGTTCGGTGATCAAGCCGGTAGGCAAGCCCTTTGTGGGCAAGACCATCGACCTGGTAACCAACGAGTTCAAGGAACTGGCAATTAACCCGGCCACCACCGATGAAATCGAAGCTACGGTTAAGGTTATGGGCGGCGAGGACTGGGAGCTGTGGATGAAAGCCCTGTCCGACGCCGGTGTGCTTGCGCCGAACTGCACCACGCTGGCCTATTCCTACATCGGGCCGGAACACAGCTGGCCGATCTACCGCGATGGTACCATCGGCAAGGCCAAAGAGCATCTGGAAGCTACGGTGTCCCGTATTGACCAGATACTGGCCGCACAGGGCGGTAAAGCCTACGTGTCAGTGAACAAAGCCCTGGTCACCCGGGCCAGTGCCGTTATTCCGGTTATTCCGCTGTACATTTCGGCGCTGTTCCGCATCATGAAGGAAATGCACCTGCATGAAGATTGTACCGACCAGATACTGCGCCTGTATCGCGAACGTCTGCTGGCTCCCGGCAGCATGCTGACCGACGAACGCGGCCGCGTCCGCCTGGACGACTGGGAGATGCGCGACGACGTGCAGAAGGCCACCGCCACCCAGATGATCTATGCCACCGAAAGCAACATCGAGCTGATAACCGATATAAGCGGTTTTAAAACCGACTTTTTGCAAGCCAACGGCTTTGAGGTGCCTGGAGTCGATTACCATGCGCGAGTGCAGTACGAGTAGC
>JAHIWF010000276.1 GCA_018815555.1 Spirochaetota bacterium
GAGCAAGGACACACTGGAAGTGATGCCGGCGTATTGGTGGATGTACAATATGTATGCTCTGATGCGCAACGAAGCCAAATTTCTGACCCGTGATACCAGGCATATCAAAAAACAGCCGGTGGAATTTTCGCCTTTTGCCCCGGATACAGCCGAGGAGATGCTCGATGGGCTGGCCCGCCTGGAACGCTATACCGGCGAGACCTGGTACCGGGCCAGCGGCACGGCCCTGCCCGACGGCCTGGAAGGGGCGCATCAACTACGGTCAAAGGGTCGGGAGCTGCTTACCGGACCACGCGACCTGATAGACAATTTCTCGGTGCTGGCCGGCGACCTGGAGAATTCGCGCCGGCCGACGCTGATATTGAAGCCGCGGAGGGCGTACAAGGCCTATCGGCATATGTTGCGCTGGTATGCCGTAGGCACCCTGATTGCCTACTTCTCGGACCGGCCCGATTTGTGTTTTGACGACGCGGTCGAAGTCTTGTCCGGCGAGCGGATTCAGGAATGGGACAATCTGGGCGGGCAGCTGGTACCGCGGGCAAAGGTAGAGCACCTGGTAGCGCAGATAAAGTCTATGGAGATACTGGGTTGGCCGGAGCTGCATGAGCGCTATCAGCAGTGGTGGAAGGAGTATCCGATCGACAAGGCCCAGCATGCCTGGGCGGTTCTCTGTCTGCTGCTGGACACGGATCAGCTGGATTTCAAGCATTTCGCGCACGAAACAGCCCATTTCGTTGAAACCAGTCGTTTTATCGAAAATGAAGTATATATTACCCGCCGTAAAGATTATACAAACCCTTTCCGAAAATGTACCTTCCGTGGCGAGAACGAGATGGAAGCTGTGCTCGGCACTGCCGAGTCAGCCAAGTTCATAAAGGATGCTCATGCCGAGATGGAACGTTGGCGGGCAAGGGCTGACGATCTGCTTACCAGATTGTCAGAAAATACCAGCTGCTAATTCGGGAGTCGTATAATGCGCAAAAAAAGCAGTATAGCAAAAATCATGTATCTGGGGCTTGCCGCCGCCCTGTTCGTTTGGGTGGGATTAATGCAGATATCCTGCGCAAAGGGTGGTGATGCTAGTGCTAATGGCGCTCAGCCCGGGCCTGACGGCCAGAATGCATCGGCTGTAACCGGAGCCGATGCAGCTGCAAGCGATTCTCTGACCGGATCCGTCACTACGGTCGATCAGACTGGTACCGATGGAACGAACACGGATGGCCAGGCTGCCGGGGGTGATGCTACGGGGACGGCGCTAGATCCGGCGGCGGCAGAAGCTGCTCGCCAAGCGGAGGCTGCCAGGCAATTGGCCGCTGCCCGTCAGGCGGAAGCCGCTCGTCTGGCCGCCCTGCCGGTACCCGATCCGGTGGCCAGTGTAGCTACCGGAATCTATACAGAAGCCTTTACAGTGGCCCTCTCGGTTAATCAGAAAGAGGCGCAAATTCGCTACACCGTGGACGGATCTACCCCGAGCCGCACTGCCGGTCTTATTTATCGTGGGGCGATCAGCATCAATGCCAGTACAACCGTCCGTTTTGTGGCCTTTGTAAATGGTGGTAAAATATCACCACTTATTATTGCCGACTATGCCCTGAATGAAGTTTTTGCGCAGCCTGGTGCCACTGGCAGCGGCACGCCGCATCAGCCGTTCGGCAGTATTACACAGGCACTGGAAGTAGCTAAAAACCGGAAACTGCCTGTGCTGAAACTAGGTACAGGACAGTTTACTGAGAGCCCGCTAGTTGATTTTGCCGTCTCCATATCCGGCGGCTGGGCTCCCGGCTTTAAAGAACGATCCACTGCGGCAACCATGATTCGCGGGCGAGAGCCGGATAGGTCGGCCAAGCAGACCCCTGGCTATGCTCTTAAGTATTCCGGAGCTGTTGTAACCAATGCGGTATACCTGGAACAGGTTCAGTTGGAGGGCGGCGAGGCTTCATACTCCAGTGGCCTGCTCATTACCGACCGGGCCGCGCCGCTGATCCGGAACGTGCAGTCTTCCGGCGGTTTCGGCAGTTATGGTTATGGAGCCGTGGTCTTGAGCAATGCCGCCCCGATTTTCCGCTCCAGCCGGCTGTCTGGTGGCGAAGGTGCTACCGGTTTCGGTCTTTCGGTTGATTCGGCTGCGGCTACAATCGAATATTGCTGGCTGTTGGCCGGGAACGGAACGGTCAGCGGAAATGGTGCCAATGCCACAAATGCCCGGCTTAAGCTGGTAAGCTCTGTTGCTGCCGGTAACTCGGCCAATACCAGCTACGCTCTGGCTTTCTACAACTCCAGCGGATCTACAGTAGAGAATTGCACACTCATCGGCGGTTCCGGCCGGGAAGCGGCGGCGGTTTTCAGTTCGGTAAGCAATCCTTCTCTTACTAACTGCATCCTGGTAGCGCGCGGATCAAACATTTCCTATGGCTATATCGCCAATTACGGTAATTCCGCGCCGCAACAGTTTCATAATAATGTGTTTGCAGGCTGTGCGGGTGGCTTGTATTTTAAAGCTGACGGGCGCTTGATTTTTCCCGGACTGAATACTGACGGGAATCTGGTCAGTGCGGATGGTAGCGCTGCCGGCGCTTTTGCCAAAGCCAACGTTGTATCTTCAGTAGCCCCTGAAGCTGGGCCGGATTACCGCAGTCCGGCAAATAACGACTGGCCAGCCGGCAAGGTGTTGGCCGGTGAGGCTGCTCTGGATATTCTGGGTAAAGCTCGCGGCAGTACCTGGACCAGGGGTGCTTGGCAGCTGCCCTGAGCGTAGTCGCAGCACTGGCTGCGCTAGTATCACTCCGCCAGCAGGCAGCTCCACAGGGGGGCACCCGCAGGCGGGCAGCACCCGCCCATGGCCATCCTCGGCAGGCGGGCGCTGGTGTCCAGCTTATTTTTCTGTAAGGTTGAACACACCGTCCCAGGTATCACTCGGAGCCTTTTGTATGAAATTCTGGCTGCGCTTGCGGTAAGCGGCCGAAGGTCCGTCTTCCGGCCAGCGCACCGTAAGCTCGCCAAACGCTTTTTCGGCAGACGCATAGTCGCGTGCTTCAAACAGCTCATGTGCCGCACTGAAGGCCTCCAGCATAGCCATGGTTTCGGTTCCGGCTTCTTCGCGCAGGCCGATTATCTCCCACAACTGAACCGGTGTGTTAATACCAACAACCCGAACCCTGTCAAACTTGCGGCCGATGATCGATGGGCCGGCGGTGTTGATAGTCTCGTCAGTCGCCAATATCCAGCTGCCGTATTGTTTGTTTACCCCTTCCAGGCGTGCCGCCAGGTTTACCGCGTTGCCCATGATGGTGTAGTTCATCTTTTTTTCGGTACCCATGTTTCCGACCACCATATCGCCGGTATTCAGGCCGATGCGGGTAAGCAGCGGAGTAGGTGATTGCTGGTCCCGGATGAACTGCTCGTTCATGGTTTTTTCCAGCTGTTTCATGCGGATGGCCGCCGTGCAGGCTTTCAGTGCATGCTGCTCGTCGGTCAGCGGCGCGCCGAAGAAGGCGATGATTGCATCACCTTCATATTTGTCGATGGTTCCCTGCAGGTTAAGAATGGTATCGCTCATGCCGGACAGGTAGATATTGAGCAGGGCCACCAATTTTTCGGCATCCAGGGCCTCGGAAATTGTAGAAAAGCCGCGCACGTCGGTAAACATTGCGGTAATGTATTTTTTCTGCCCGCCCAGCTTAAGCATCTGGGGGTCGGCTACTAGTTCGTTGATGATATCGCCGGACAGATAGGTGCTGAAAGCCTTGCGCAGGAAGCTTTTTTCCCGCTCGCTGATCAGGAAGCCTATCAGTGTAAAGCCAAGGAATGAAATAAAGGTGGTAAGCAGTGGCGAAAGTACGGCCAGATACAAACCGCTGAAATGGAAAATCAGATAAGCGACTACCAGTACCGAGGCTGTCGCAGCCAAGCCTACTGCAATCTGCTGCCCGGTTTTAAGATGATTAATCAGCAAAACGATGCCGAAAGCCAGCAGCACCGAAAGCAGGCTGGATATCCACAGCGGTCCTTCGCGCAGGAAATCCTGCTGCACGATGGTATTTACCACAGCAGCATGGGTGCCGACATTGATGTATTCTTCGAAGAACGGATTTACACCGATATCGGTGGTTGCTGTGCCGGTCCAGCCGATGATATTGAAGGATCCTGCCAGCTGCTCTCTTAGCAGCTCGCGGCGGGTGTCCAGAAAGTCCATGCTTTCTTTGATCCCATTGTATAGCTGGCTGAACTGGTCACGCAGCTCATCATAACGAGGCGCCAGCGCCGGATCGTCGGCATCGCGGGCGGCATTCAAACCGGCTGGTATCATTTCGCCATAGCCTATATCCAGAAAGGTCTTCATGGTTTGCCGGAAACTCTCTTTGGCTGCCAGCCAGGCGCTTCTATCCGCCTCAGAACCACTTCCCAGCGCCTGCAAACGCAGCGC
>JAHIWF010000277.1 GCA_018815555.1 Spirochaetota bacterium
ACCCCGGCGATGTCCGCCAGCAGGGCTTCGTCGTCGGTGGTGGCGGCCTTGGCTACCAGCGCATGGTCGCCGTTTATTTCCAGTATCGGTTTGATGTCGAAGTCACCGCCGCGGCCCATGCTTTTCATCAGCTGCATCATCTGCATGCTCGGGTCGTTCTCGTCCACCACGATGCAGGAGGGGCTTTCCGAAAGCCGTGATGAAAGCTTTACGTCTTTTACGCGGTCACCCAGTGCTTTTTTCAGTTTTTCCACTACCGGAGCCATTTCTTTTTCTTTGGCTTCGTCTTTTTTGTCTTCGAATTCTTTTTCGGCACCGGCGCGGTTCACTGCCTTCAGTTCCAGTTCGCCGTACTTACCGATCATCGGGATAACCAGTTCATCGATCTCATCAGAGCAGAGCAGTACTTCGATGCCGTGTTTTTTATAGGTTTCCAGCAGCGGCGACTTGCGCAGGCGTTCTTCCTGCTCGCCGGTAATATAATAGATGGCCTTCTGGTCATCCTTCATGCGGCTCTTATAGTCGGCCAGGCTTACCCAGCCCTCGGTGGTACTGCTCTTAAAGCGGATCAGGTCCAAAAGGCCTTCTCGGTTGGCAAAGTCTGTATATAGCCCTTCTTTAAGTGGTCGATTGAATTCTGTTATAAAAAGATTGTACTTGTCCTTGTCGCGTCCGGCAAAATCCTTCAGCTCACCCAGTATTTTCTTCACTGAAGCTGTGCGGATATTGGTCATTACCCGATTCTGCTGCAGAATCTCACGGCTTACGTTCAGCGGAAGGTCCTCAGAATCGATAACACCGCGCACAAAGCGCAGGTACGGCGGCAGCAGCTCCTTGTCGTCATCGGTGATGAACACACGGCGTACATAAAGCTTTACCCCCGGTCGGTAATCGGCATGGTAGAGGTCGAAAGGCGCCTTTTCCGGAACGTAGAATAAGGTGGTGTACTCGATGGTGCCTTCCGCCTTGGTATGCATCCACAGAAGCGGCTTGTCCTCGGTATCGGCGATATTCTTGTAGAAGTCGATATAGTCTTCGTCTTTCAGTTCGGTTTTGGAGCGGCTCCACAGGGCCAGCGCACTGTTTACCTGTTCGTGCTTGTGGATCTTTTTGTCGGTTTTTTTGCCTTTGTCATCGTATTCGTCCTCGTCCCAGGACATAAAGATGGGGAAGGCGATGTGGTTGGAATATTTTTTAACAAGTTCCTGCAACTTCCAGCGCGACACGAATTCCTTGCCGTCATCATTCATGTGCAGAGTGATGGTTGTGCCATGGCCATCGCGTTCGGCGTTCTCGATATTGTAGCTTCCCTTGCCGTCGCTGCTCCAGAGCCAGGCCTTGTCTTCTCCAGCCTTTCGGGTTAGTACCTCTACCTGGTCGGCAACCATATAGCTGGCATAAAACCCAACACCGAAACGGCCGATCAGGTTGGAATCCTTTCGGCTGTCCTGGGCCATAGCTTCCATAAAACGGCGGGTGCCGGAACGGGCGATGGTACCTAGGTTCTCCACCAGGTCGCTTTCGTTCATACCGATGCCGCTGTCGGCAATGGTCAGGATATTTTTGTCACTGTCAAATTCGATGCTGATTTCCGGATTAAAATTGATGCCCTTGTATGCTTCGTCTGAGGCAGTAAGATAGCGTAATTTGTCCAGTGCGTCGGATGAGTTGGATACCAGTTCGCGCAGGAATATTTCACGGTGTGAATACAGCGAATGGATAATCAGCTGCAATAACTGGTTTACTTCGGCTTGAAATTGGTGTTCGGCCATGCGGAGACTCCTATGTGCAAAAATTAGGGTAGTTTCTCTGGCAGCTCCGGATCCAGGTTGACCCGGTGCACTCCGTCGGCCGGTACGGCCAGACGGTGTACAGATTTGGGGCTGCCGATGGGTAAGATACTGAATCAGAAGCCTGGCGGCAAGTAGAAAAGTCCTAGCTGCTGCTTGTCAGGCGAACACGTAGGTGTGCCATTGTTCTACGAAACCGGCAAAACCGGCCGCACTGGCTTTGTCCGGCAGGGCCAGGGCGGCATCGCCATAATGCATCAGGTGTATTTTTGCCTTGGTTTCCGCGGGCAGGGTGGCCAGCTCGTCTATCGACGAATGCACGCCGCCGGTAAACATCTGACAGTCATGAAAAATGATGTCCAGATTGTAGTTTTTCTGCCAGAATGTGAATAAGCCCGGATCAAAGCGGGTGTCGCTGGAGAAGGCGATGCGATCATTAATGACCACACCGTAGCTCAGGGCGGATTCGCGCCAGGATCTGGCATTGTCAGGTATGTGCATGGTACGGAACAGGTCCAGTTTTATGTTTCCGATCTTGATGCTGCTGTGTTCGCGCTGGCTGCCGGATAGAGGAGCCGGATGCAGTAAATTCCAGAAATCCGCAAGTTCCAGCCATTTGCCGTCATGCCGTTCGGAGTATGCACAACCGCCTTTAAGTGATTTGTCCCATAATAAACGAGCGTAGGGTTCGGTAACGATGAGGTTCGGCTTTTTTCGGGCAACATAGCGGTTGACCAGCATCACCTCCTCGAGACCGCCGATATGATCGGCATGTGAATGGGTTATCAGGTAATTGTGAATATCCATAACCGAGAGCCCAAGCAGGGCCAATGCTTCTGGCGCGCGGGAACCGCAGTCGATTAATACATGATCGTCTCCCTGGGCAACAAGGAGATTATTCTGATAATATTTTTTGGAAAACGCGCTTCCGCAACCAATGAAGGTTAGCTCAGTAGCTCCGTCAGTGGTAAGTCCCAGCGCTCCCAGGCCGCTGTTCGGGCCGATTTTTCGTTTTATATGGCTCATCGAAACAAATATATACTATCTCCATCGTAAAATCCAATAAATCATTGCTTTTACATCAATTATTTTGTTTGACACATGGGTGTTTGCGGTGCTATTATGTGCAATGGATTGTCTGCCGATACTGAACGTAGTGTATTTCTTTTGCGGCATGGAATCCAATCACAGGTAAAAAAGACCGGGGCCGGTCGACGCTGGCCTGTACGCAGCCCCGTACATTACAAAGTGAATAGCTAAGGAGGCAGATTTGTCCACGTTTAAGCGTTATAAAGATAATGAAAAATCTCTGGTTCGAAGGTTTGTATCCGGAAGCAAACGTGGTTTTGTGGCCGCTTTTGCTGGAATGGCCAGATTTTTCAGGGCTGGACGACAGAAACTTACTATCATGTTCGTTCCGCATTCCGAAAAACGCATCCTTAATGTTCAAATCAGCCTATTCGGTTTCTTCTTCATTTCTGCTGTTGCCGTAGCGCTGGTCGGTTTTCTGGCCTGGTCGGCTTTTAACTATACCGATGTACAAAGCAAGCTTGCCGGCAAAACCAACACCTTACAGGAGACCCAGGAAAACCTGGATCTTACCCGCGATCACGTTTCCCGCCTGATCAATGCTGCCCGTACTTTTCAGGCTGCCCTTGATTCTACCTTTGCCAGCATGGGCCTCAGTACCGGAACCCCGCAGACTGAAGGCCAGGGCGGCGATCTGGCCTCGTTCTTTGATATGGATCAGGCCGGCAGCGGCCGCACTCGTGAGCTTTCCGAGGTGGACAAAATTACCGCCTGGCTGGAGCAGAGTGTAAAACCGCTATCCGAGCTGGAGACCATGATGTCTTCCCGCGGCGATATTCTTACCGAAATTCCGACGATCTGGCCCATCAAGGGTCGTCTTGGCCACATTTCAATGCACTATGGCCAAAATGAAAATCCGATTTTTGGTTCCTGGTACATGCATAAGGGCATCGATATTTCCACCTACCGCTCCGGAGATCCGGTTGTGGCTACCGCCGATGGCAAAATTGTTGGTGTGTCTTTCGAGATGGGGCTCGGTAACCACATTATAATCGAGCACAAGTACGGGTATATCACCCGCTACGCACATTTGAAGTCTTTTGCCGTGCAGAAGGGGCAGTCAATTAAGCAGGGCCAGGTTATCGGCTATGTCGGCAATACTGGTCTTTCTACCGGCCCGCATCTTCATTACGAAGTGCACCTGGGTACCGACACCATCGACCCCTTGCGTTTCATAAACAGCCGACCGGATCAGACCGCTGTCAGCGGTACGCGCAACTGACGGCTGGAAACGACAATACATTATGGCTACAGCTAAATCAACTTTGGTCAACACCTTGCTGGGTGCAGAAAGCTCTTTCCGCGGTGATCTTGTCGTGGAAGGCTTTGTCCGTATTGACGGATTTCTGCGTGGATCGCTGCGCAGTAATGGCAAGGTAGTAATCAGTGCCATGGCCCGCTGTGATGCTTCCATTATGGCCGCCTCGGCCGTTATAGGCGGTGTGGTGCGCGGGGACGTCTGTGTTACCGAGCATCTTCTGCTACAGGACGGGGCCGTGATCGTTGGTAATATTTTTGCCCCTCGGCTGGATGCCAACGCCGATGTCGTGGTGCATGGCTACATAAAGGTAAGCGGTGATCCGGAACACGCCGCCGATGCGATGCATGCTTTTTTGCAGCGTTATTCCAGCGGTGTCCGCCTGATGGGGACGGACATGCCGGGCAATACCCCCGAAAGTACAGCGGATATGGCTGATCCTTACACCCCGGCATACTGAGGATTGTAGCGGAATGGCTAAAATCGGTATCCCCGACAACATTCTTACCAGTCTGCAGGCAGGCTTCAGCGGTAAAAAAGCCGAGCAAAAAAAAGAAGCAACCAAATCCAAACGGGTTTTCGGCTCAGTACTGGATGAAGCACGCCAGGCCGGTTATACTCACCCGGTCAGCGATGTACCTTTTACCGAAGCCGAGCTTGCCGAATTGCTGGAAGCGGTGCATTCTACCGGCGATGAGCTGAAAAAAGACGCAACTCCGGCCAATATCATCAATTACAAGAAGGCGGTACGCGATTTTATCCATCAGGTGGTGGAAAGAAGCTATGATGTGTGTGAAAATACATCTGGGCGCAATATTCTTAAGCGCAAGAAATATACCAGTATTTCAGTCATCGACGAGAAACTGGAGCGCCTTGCGGCCGATATCATGATGGCCCAACGCGACAAGCTGGATATTCTGGCTCGTCTGGATGAGATATACGGCCTTCTGGTCGACCTGTTACGCTGATTCTGACTGCGCATGATAGCGCACGGGATTTCCTGACCGAGCTGGTCCGGAAAGCAATGCTTTAGGAGATATGATGAGCGAGAATGGCTATAACGATAGTAATGAAGAAGATCTGAAACACCTCGAAGACGAACATTTCGATTTTGAAACGGGGCAATCGGCCAATGACAATCTTCCTGATCCTTTATACCGCATCAAAGTAGCACCGAATAACGAGACCTATTATGCCGGCGCCGAAATGGAGCTGTCGGCAGGGGCCAAGGTTATTGCCCCGACCCGCTATGGTCGTGACCTCTGCGAGGTTCTGGGCAAGGTAAAGCATCCGGGCTTTGTACGCCTGGAAGATGTGGTGCATATCGAGCGCATGGCTACCGAACATGATATAAAAAAGCGCCAGGACGACCAGGTAAAAGAAAAGCAGGCTTTCGATTTATGCAAACAGAAGATCCATGAACACAATCTGCCGATGAAGCTGATCTTTGCCCATTACCTGTTCGATGAGCCCAAGGTGCTCTTCTTTTTTACCGCTGATTCGCGTGTTGATTTCCGCGATCTGGTAAAGGATCTGGTACTGGTTTTCAAAATGCGTATCGAGTTGCGCCAGATCGGTGTGCGCGATGAAGCTCGGGTGGTCGGCGGCTGTGGTGTTTGCGGCCGAGTACTTTGCTGCCATGGCGTTACCGACAAGTTGGTGCCGGTATCCATAAAAATGGCCAAGGACCAGAATCTTTCGCTTAATTCCCTGAAGATTTCCGGCCCCTGTGGTCGTCTACTGTGTTGCCTGGCATACGAATTCGGTTTCTATCGTGAAGCCCGGCGCAGTATGCCAAATGAGGGAACCCGCATTAACTTCGACGGTACCACTTTTAAGGTGATCGAGATTAATGTCCCTGCCGGACGCCTGACCATTTCCGGCGAAGATGGCCGCTATCTGGTGATGACTGCTGATAAATTCGTGCAGAAAGAAGGCCGTTGGACCATTAAAGAGCTACCGTCACAGGATTCCTGATTCGATAGTACTAGGTCTGTTTTTACTGCGTGCCGGTTATACTCACAGTCTTGTTCAGCAACAGCCGCAGTTTGTCCCGGTTTCGGGCAGATAGATGGTAAAACACGCCCCCTTACCGGGCTCGGAGTTTACCGATATCTGCCCCTGGTGGCGTTCTATTACCTTCCATACTATACTCAAGCCCAAGCCCGAACCTTCATCTTTGGCTTTTGTGCTGAAAAATGGTTCAAAAATCCGGGGAAGTATCTCCGGGGGTATGCCGCCGCCATTATCCGTGACTGCAATACAACAAGCTGCACCTGGCAGAGGATTTCCTTCGTAACCAGCTTCCAAGCGCCAGGTATTCAGTTGGATGCCTAGAGCTATGCCATCTTCCGGTTTTTTGCTGTGTGCTAGACTGAATCCAGCATTGACCAGAAGATTTACAATAACTTCTTCCAGTTGATATCGGTCGGCCTGGACACAGAGAGTCCCGGCACTGCAGCCAAGCGTGGTTCGAACCCCGTCAGGGAAGCTTGATTTACATAGGCTTAGGCAGTCACGGCATAGGCTGTTCAGGTCCAGAGTACGGTATTCCAGTGGGCTGTCTTTGGAGAGCTGCAGCAATTGCTGGTTAAAGTGGGCGATGCGCTTGGCTGCCTGGTTAATATTTTCGGCATATTCCAGAACTTGGTTCCGATCTGGCGTGGGCTCATCCAAAAGCAGCTGTATCATGGAAAGGCTGCCGGTAATTGCATTCAGATAGTTGTTGTAGTCATGCACAACGCTGGCAGCCAGCTGGCCGACGGTTTCCATCTTGTGCATGCGCAGCAGTTGCTGTTCTTGGTCAACCTGGAGGCTTATGTCTTCGATACGGATAACATAGCCCTGGCCGCTGGCGCTGCGCAGGCTGAACAGGGCCAGATCGGCCCACTCGAAGACTGGAGGCAGCTGCAAACGGCTAAACAGCAAGTGTACATGGTTCTGGTCTGCCTGCTGATTGGCCTGGTCAATATATATAGCAAGCGAAGGTACTGCATCGAGAATATTGCTGCCGATCAAGTAAGGTTTGGCAATACCCAGGCGCTCGACGGTGGCCTGGTTGCAGTGATATACCCGGCCATCCGGTGCAATGGCGATAATCAGGGTAGGCAAGGCCTCCAGCACACCGCGCAGATAGTTTTGGGTATCATTAAGCAGACTGGCATATTCGTCGCGTTCTTTCTGGTGCTGGTGTAATGATCGAGCGTATGCAAGTAAATGGCGCAAATGAATCAGCTCAAAGTCGCGACGATTTTCCGGGTTGGCTTCAAGACCTTGGCTGATAAGCGTGAGTGTATAGGAATCCAGCAGCCGCGATCCTATATCGATAGTTTGCAGAATTTCCGGGGGAATCAGTGCGGGTTCGCCGGCGGTAACCGCAATAGTAATAGAGGGCTCTGGGCTCGGGCAGCCTGGGTACCAGCTGATCCATTCGATGTCATCCAGACCAACCTGCTGCAGCAGCTGAATTACTTCGCGGCAGGTATTTGCGCTGTCATTGACCAAAAGAATACGACTTGCAGCCGGCAGTACAGAAAGCCGTTCCAGTTTACCCGGGTCCAGGGTGCGGCTGCCTAACAGACAGTCCGCATTGGTGGGTAGCACAGTGCTTGCCAGGAATTCCTGGTGTGCGGCTGAACTGGTAAACAAGTACAAATCACTGACTGGCGGCATTAGACCGGGTATATCCAGGGCATATTCGTGAACCGTTATGCTTGCGCCGAAATAAAAAGCCAACTGCATCGCGGTGCTGCGGCAGGTTTGAGAAGATCCGCTTATCACGCTTATTGCCGGCATTACCAGGCTCCTGACTCAACTATAGTTTTTTTTGATCTGTCGTCAAGTTTCAGTCTTCAATATATTGACAAAGCTCCGGCTTTCAGGATATAAATCCTCTGCACGCGGCGATTGCATCGCCGTTACATCGCATGCGGCGATTGCATCGCCGCTCACTATTAAATGCGGCGATGGTGAAATTGGCAGACACGCTAGGTTCAGGTCCTAGTGCCAGCAATGGCATGGAGGTTCAAGTCCTCTTCGCCGCAGAAACAAAAATGCCCGACCGGAAGGTCGGGTTTTTTGTTTTTATAAGCGGCAGAGAGGACTTGTTGCGGACGCCGGCAATGCCGGCAATACAATCACATACCAATCGCAGGCCTGTATAGCAGGCTACCGGAGTGAGCGCCGTTTCGCAGGTCGCCAAAGCGACCAGTCCACTAATTTTCTTACGAAGTAGCGAATGCAATGAGTATCCCAACGGGAAAACGCAAGCAAGCGGATAGGAAGTGACTGGTATATATCGCAAGTGAAGCTGCATGGCTTAACCCTCCTTATAAGACTCTGTGTTCCGAGTTTTAGGAAGCCTATTTGACTAGTTTTTAGACTGATGTTTTTCGGTTAAATACGTATTTAGACTAGCCAGCTTTTAGGATTTTAAAAAATAAAACAAAAGCCTGCGTTGTGCATGAGTTCAAGACGCCAGAATATTTGATATCTGATCTAATACTTGGTAATCTGCTAAGATTTAGCTCAAGATGACAATATCTGTCAAAAGACGCTTGTTTTTAAAAAAAAAGCTGGACAGATTTTTTGTTTTGATTGTATCATAGCCAAATGTGTTATATATCTTCAAGGAGGAATACATGAACAAGAAGATTGTACTGCTGCTGGCAGTAGCTCTTTTGATGGCCGTGTCCGTCTTTGCCGCCGCCGAAAAAGAAGGCGCGGCTGTCGGAACTGCGGCTGTCAGTAGACCCTTAGTCGTAGGTTCTGCTGACTTTACCGGTGATTTTTACACCGGCTGGGGAAACTCATCATACGATGTTAATATCAGAACCCTGGTATGGGGTTTTGGTTTGATGACCAACAATTCCAAGGGTGAGGTTGTTGACTCCATCCTCGTCGCCAACAAGACCATCAGCACGGATTTGACAGAGTGGAAATTCAAGCTGGTTGACGGTTTTACTTTCCATAATGGCGAAAAACTGACAGCCAGTGACGTCAAATTTACCTATGATTTCTACATGAACACCGAGGCTCTGAAGGCTACCGGTGGTACCTCGTCACTGCATCAGTATGTTGACAGTGTTGTCGCCGATGAAGCCACCAACACCGTCACTTTCAAACTTAAGTCGGTCATTTATACAACTGACTCTTCGGTATTCATGAATGTCTATATCCTGCCCCAGGAGACCATTACCAAGGGTGCCCAGGCAGCCGGTCAGACCGTTCAGGAATATGTGAAAGCCAATGTCAGCAGTCCGATCGGCTACGGCGCCTATCAGTTTGTTGAATACCGGCCTTCCGAGTACGTCAAATTGGTAGCATTCCCGGAATACAAGGGAAAGGCTCCTGCAATCAAAGAAATCATTGTCCGCTATGTTCCCAGCGAAACCGAACTGGACCAGCTTCTGCAGGGCGAAGTTGATCTTCTGTTCCAGCAGGTTGAAGAAGCCAAAATCAATCCGGCCAAAGCTGATCCGAACATTGCCACCAACAATTACTTCCGCCATGGCGGTGGTACCATTGTTCTGCACACTGATTATGAAGCCTTCGCTCTGACTGAAGTACGTCAGGCTTTTGCCTACGTTCTTAATCGTCCGAAAATCATCGAATTGTTCCTTGGTGAATATGGTCTGGCCTCACAGGGCCCGTACTCCAAGAACATGTGGATGATGTACGACGATAATGAAATGAATATGCTTGGTTCAGCTGCTGACAGCAAGTTTGAAAAATCCCTGATCAACTACGACATCCTTGATGCCCAGGGCAAATTTGACGAAGCTGCCAATATTGCCAAGGCAAATCAGCTGCTGGCCGCTGCTGCTGCTAAAACTACCGGTGCATATGCCAATCTTACTGGAAACGCTTCTAGCGGCTTCTTGTGGAAAGGTCAGCCTTTAGAGATCAAGATTACTTTTACCGATTTCTGGTCAGACACCTACAATCTTATTTTCAACCAGGCTTATCTTGATAAGTTGAGCTTCAAAATTACGCTGCAGGGTCTGGACTGGCCGATTATGTACGGACACTGGATGGGCGATACTCAGGAACAGCGTCAGTACCACGCTTTCGTTGGCGGTATGAGCTACGCGCTCAAGAGCAATCCGCGGGAAAGCTATTCTACCGACAAGATTCTGCCCTGGGGACAGCCGTCACTTAATGGTCCGCGTTTCTCCGGCGGAGGCAGCATCACTGCCGCCCAATGGGATAAACTGCTTGTAGACATCGAAAGCGCTCATCCGGTTACCGGCAAGAACGATTACAGAAGAATGTTCAGAGAGTATGTAAAGGTAATGAACCAGGAACTTCCGATTATTCCTGTTTATTCCAACAACTACTTTGACCTGTACTCTGCCGATCTGGTAAACTTCAACACCAATGCGCTGTGGGGCTGGGCTCAGGCCATACTAGACGCTAACTGGAAATAAAGAATAACTTAGAACGCAAACAAAAAGTAAGACCACTATTTTTATTAATAGTGGTCTTACTTTGGAATTAGGGGTGAAGCAATGGGAAGCGAAGAGATTAAAGGGTCGAAGACTTTTGTGGAAATAGTACTGCCTTATGTAGTATATATTGGAAAGCGAATATTATCCCTAATACCGGTATTTTTAATTATCTCCGTTATTATTTTTGCTCTGATTAATATGATTCCTGGCGATCCTGTAATGTCCATGGTTAATCCGGATGTTATATCAACAATGACTCCCGAGCAGGTGTCTGAATATGTTGAGACTATGAGGTCATTTTTAGGCTATGACAAACCAATCATACAGCGTTATTTTATCTGGATGCGAGATACAGTTTTTAGAGGTCAGTTTGGCTACTCTATAAGATTTAACAAGCCTGTCAATGAAATTATTGGTGGCTACATAGGTAGATCATTTAAGGTCAATATTTTCGGATTTGTGATTGCCTTTATGATATCTATTCCCATTGGCATCGCTGCTGCGGTAAAAAAGAATAAACTATTTGATAAAGTTGTTACAGTTTTAACAATAGTAGGAATATCCTTGCCTTCTTTCTTTTTGGCTTTGATTTTAATCATGATTTTTGTAATACTCTTGGGACTACTTCCGTTTTCCGGGATGTCCGATCCCAGAGGTGTAATCCCGGATTGGCATTATTTGGTGCTGCCGGTAACTGTGATTGTCATTTCTTCCCTGGTGGGCTTAGTCAGGTACATTAGGGCGTCCATGATCGAAGTGCTTCAAGCCGACTACATTAGAACGGCAAGGGCCAAGGGACTTAAGGAAAAAGTGGTTATTTACAAGCATGCATTTCAGAATGCACTTATTCCGGTTGTTACCCTTATCGGCTTTACTATTCCAGCCTTGTTTGGTGGATCAATAGTTGTCGAACGGATTTTTGCATATCCTGGCATGGGTTATTTGCTGGGTCAGGCCTATGGTTTTAAAGATGGCGCTGTACTGCAAACTTCATTGTTGTTTTTCGGAATGTTGACTTTGTTAAGTAATATATTCATTGATGTCGGGTATATGATAGTTGACCCAAGAATTCGGGAAGGGAGGACTAAGTAATGTCCGATACAGCAAGTAACGCTGAGGGATTTAGTAAAAAGGATGAGGTTATTCTTTCTCCTTTCCAACTGATATTTGTCAAATTTAAAAGCAATAGACTGGCTATGTTCGGATTGATTTTATTTTTGACTATTGTTGCACTGGTCTCCCTGACCAATTTGTATACAACTGTCACCAATTACGATTTTGCGCATACCGATGCTTCAATTAAAAATCTGCCACCGAGTCTGCAACATCCTTTTGGTACAGACCGGTTCGGTAGAAATAATATAATCAGGGTCTTTCAGGGGGGCTGGATATCCCTGCAGGTTGCCTTTCTGTCAACATTCATGGCGGTGAGTATTGGCGTTTTAATGGGAGCTATCGCAGGGTTCTTCGGCGGAATTATTGATAATGTTATTATGAGAGTTGTCGAAGTAGTTTCCTCTTTTCCGTTTTTAGCTTTGGCATACATAATTGCAGCTGTATTTCGAGAAACACCAGCAGAACAGCGGTTATTCCTTACAGTGTTTATCCTTGGAATACTAAGTTGGACTGGACTTGCCAGGCTTGTGCGTGGACAGATAATGTCTCTCAGGGAACAAGAATTTATGGTAGCCACTCGGGCCTTGGGAATCAAGAAGCGTAATCAAATAGTTAAGCACCTGATACCCAACGTGTTGGCTTTTGTAGTTGTCTCTGGAACCCTTACTTTCGCCGGAGCTATACTTAGTGAAGCTTTTTTATCATTTTTGAACCTGTCAGTAACCGAACCAATACCAACCTGGGGCGCACTTTTGTCTCGAGCGGCCTCAAACAGTACCAATATGCGAACCGTTTGGTGGCAATGGGTTTTCCCCGGTTTTATGTTATTTTTACTAATAATGAGTGTTAATCTGATTGGAGAAGGCTTACGGGATTCAATAGATCCAAAGGCAACATACATTACGAGAGCAGACAGAAAAAATAATAAAAAGCGGAAAATTGAGGAGAAAAAGATAGCTATCCAGAAAGCAGCAACCAAGAAAATGGAAGTCGCTGAATCCAGCAAAGGAAGGGTGTAAATGGAAAAGAAATTGCTTGAAGTTAAGAATTTACACACTTACTTCTTTACCAATAAGGGTATCATCAAGGCAGTTCAGGGTGTTGATTTCATGATTGAAGAGGGCAAAACCCTGGGAATAGTAGGTGAGTCAGGTTCTGGGAAATCGGTTTCTGCTTTCAGCATTCTGAACTTGATTGATGAACCTGGCAAGATTGTCGATGGAGAAATTATTTTTGATGGGGTTAATCTTGTTGACTTGAACGAAGCCGAAATCAGAAATATCAGAGGCAACAAGATTGCCATGATTTTTCAAGAACCAATGACCTCGCTTAATCCTGTGCATCGTGTTGGAATGCAAATAAGTGAATCGATCATTTTGCATCAGGGAAAGTCAAAAAATGAAGCTTGGAGAGCGGCGGTCGCACTTTTACGAGAGGTTAAAATACCAAATCCTGAAAGTGTAGTATATAACTATCCTTTTCAACTCTCGGGGGGTATGCGCCAGCGGGTTATGATTGCCATGGCCCTTGCCTGCGAGCCAAAATTACTTATCGCTGATGAACCGACAACCGCACTGGATGTTACTATTCAGGCTCAGATCTTTAAGCTCATGAATGATCTTAAGAGAAAGCACAACACGGCAATAATGTTTATTACCCATGATTTGGGCGCAATTGCCGAGCTTGCTGATGATGTTGCAGTGATGTACACCGGGGAAATTGTTGAGAGAGCTGGTGTAGATATAATATTTGACAAAACAACAAAGTATTCACACCCATACAAAGAAGGATTGCTGAAGTCGATACCTATGCTGGATGAGGAAGTTGAGTATTTAGCGCAAATTGAGGGAAGTGTTCCTCATCCACTTAAACTGCCTGTCGGTTGCAGGTTTTCTACCCGCTGTGAATACGCTTCTGATAAATGCAGAAATGAAAAACCGGATTTGGTTGAGGTAGAAAAAGGGCATTTGGTACGATGTTTTTATCCAGTAGCGGGGTGTCGACATGAGTAATGCACTGATAGAGATCAAGGATCTTAAGTTATATTTTCCTACCGGCAAGAAAAGAAATGAAACTAAAAGGCTGAAGAGTTTGCGGGGTAGGGCTATAGATATTTACAAAAGAAACAATTCTATGGCGAAAAATGAAAAAGAGACTTTTAATGCTTTGCTTGAGCAGTTTAGTAAAGAGCAGATACCTGACCCGGAGTTGAGAGGAATACTGACGGATTATATAGCCTTGTCCAAATTGCATGGAGAGAAGCTGTATGTAAGAGCTAATGATGGTATTAATTTGGTTATCAATCAGGGTGAAACTGTAGGATTGGTAGGCGAGTCCGGCTGTGGAAAATCCACTCTTGGAAGGGCTATACTGAAGCTCTACGAACTAACGGCAGGTGAGGTTTTTTATGATGGTACAAATATAACGAAATATTCCGAGACGAAGATGCGGCCATTGCGCACGAAGATGCAAATTATTTTCCAGGATCCATATTCGTCGCTTAACCCAAGACAAACCGTTGGAGAAATTATTGGCGAAGCGCTTCTTGAACACGGAATTTTCAAAAAACGTGATGATTTTTGGGAAAATTATGTCAAAGAAATCATGAAAACCTGCGGGCTCGAAGACTATATGATTTATAGGTACCCGCACCAGTTTTCAGGAGGGCAGCGCCAAAGGATCGGTATCGCCAGAGCACTGGCACTTAAACCCAAGTTTATAGTTTGTGATGAAGCCGTATCTGCACTGGACGTATCAATACAATCACAGATCATTAATTTACTTAATAAATTGCAAAAAGATTTTGGCTTATCGTACCTATTTATTTCTCATGATTTATCGGTTGTAAAGCATATCAGCGATAAAATTGGAGTCATGTATCTAGGCGACATGGTCGAGTTTACAGAAAAACATTCTTTGTATGATAAGCCAATGCATCCGTATACAGTAGCTTTACTATCCGCAATTCCTGAGACGGATATGGCTAAAATGCGGACTAAGAAGAGAATAATTTTGGAAGGCGATATCCCTTCCAATATTGTTGTACCGCCTGGCTGCAAGTTTCATACCAGGTGTCCTATTGCCAAGGATGTATGTAAACTGGAAGTACCCAGGTTGAGGGAAGTTGAGGCCGGTCATTTCGTTTCATGTCATTTCCCTGGAACAATGCAATGAGTCTTTTTGGATTCAGGACTGACGACCTTGTATCCAGAAAGAAAAAGGCAAAAGATGAAGCAGCTTTATTAAAGAATCTTAGGGAAAAAACAAAGCCGGAAAAGGGAGATCTGTTGGCTTTAATAATTGCCGCTTTAGTGACTTTGTTGCCTGTAGTGTTAGGCATATTACTGCTTTATTATGTGATCTCTATGCTTCTGTTCGGCTGAAGCCAAAACTGGAATATGTAGCTTGGTTGCTTTCTATAATATATGCCAAGCTACATATACGGTTTTGTAGTGATTGAGTTGCCTGTACGCTGTGCCCGGGGCCTGTTGACGCTATTCTTTTCTTTTTGCCAGAGGGATGGTCAGCCAGGCTTTGGTTCCTATGCCTTCCTTGCTGTCCAGTCGGATGCTGCAATCATTTCGCTCTGCCAGGCTTTTGGCCAGGATCAGCCCCAGGCCGTTACCGCTTTCTTTGCGGGTACCCAGCATGCTGATTTTGTCTTCTATATGAAAGAGGCGATCCAAGATGGCCTTGTTCATGCCGATGCCCTGGTCTTGAATGCAGAGTTTGCAGTACGCATCTTCTGGCTGAATGGTTATCATAATTTCACGTCCTGGATGGCTGTATTTTAAGGCGTTGCCCAGCAGGTTGCTTAAAATCAGCTGTATACATTCAGGGTCGGCATGTATCTGCAGAGCTTGCGCTCCCTTGATGCGAAAAGTGATGTCCTTCATGTCAGAGCGCATTTTCAGCATCTCAATGGCATGATCCAGACTGGGAGCAAGATCAATGTCTTTGGTGGACGGCGACCAATCCTGCAGCTGGGCCCGCGACCACCACAGTAGTTTTTCCAAATACTCATTGGTACGTTCCAGTGATGAGGCCAGAGTTTTTACTTCGTTATATTTGTCTTCGAGCCCGCTTAGTTTCCCGAACAGGTTTTTTCGTACATAGCGGGCCGCGCCGCTAATAGGGCCGCGAATATCATGAGCAATGATAGCAAAAAACAGGTCTTTGTTTTTTGAAGCAATTGTCAATTCCTGGTTGCGGGCCTGGATCTCCTCATCTTTTTTGCTGAGTATCTGCAAACTCTGTATCGAGCTCATCATAAAATAGCCGAAAAGCATGATAGTCGAAAGCAGGATGGCGCCGGCTGTATACCATACATTTTGTTCGCTTACGGTTTGCAGCTCGCCTTGTACAGAAACTGCACGCAGTACGAAGAGCCGGCTTACCGAGGCCAGCCCGAGTACCAGAAAGGGTAGGGCAGTAAGTATATTGGCCAAGCGGAAACGGCGTTCTACCTTCCAGAGCAGTAATGCGGCAGTACATAGCGGACCTATTGACATCCACGCCGAAAAAACAGCAGCCCGTATCACATATGCTTGATAATAGGCCAGGACGAAGCTGCCGATCTGGATTGCGGTAATCCCATACAGCCAATAAAAAAAAGGCTTTTTAAAGCGAAAATTCCAGACTGCATGCATATAGAAGATAGAGGCCATGGCATAGGCACTGTTGCCGAAGATAAGCGGCAGCCAGGCCGGAAGAAATTGTGCCAGCGCATCGCTGAGTGTGCCCAGTGCCATCAGGCTTTGGGCCAGCACCCACCACCAGGCTCCTTTAAATTTCAGTCCGGAGCTGGCCAGCAGCACTGAAAGCAGCGCATTGGTCAGGTAGCTGAGGCAAAGTATTATTTGCAGACTTAAAACATGTTGTGCCATTTTTCTCCACGTGCTGGCAGAATAGTGTTGTTTATCTGTTAAACTGTCAAGCGTTTTTGTGGATCATGTGAATAACCAGGGGATTCCGATCACTCCTGCCGGTAAATTTCGGCTGCTGCTGTTGTCAGGAGCGGCTTTGTGGCCTGGTGCGCTCCGGCCCGAAATATTTTTCGCTGCGGTAGCGTAGCCATACCCGAAGTGCCTGTGGTACAGCCTGTTTCTGGCTTTCATCCAGACGTTCGTAGAGACGCAAGGCCCGTTCGCGCTCGGTGCGACAGGCCAGGTTGTTGTGGGCATCCCAGTAGCTGCGAGCCAGGCGGATGCGGCGGCAGGTTTCTTTTAGCAGCGCCGCACCCTGTAACCCGTCCTCATCGATCTTGTGCTTTCTTGCCGGCATGTATTATTTGATCCTCATTTTCCGGCTTCGGCCATCTCTTCGATATATTCTATACTCTGGTGACGGAAATATGTGTCGTACAGACGGGCATAATGACCCTTGCGTTCCAGTAGTTCCAGATGCGAGCCTTCTTCCAGAATTGATCCTTTTTCCAGTACGATGATTCTGTCGGTAAAGCGTACGGTAGACAGGCGGTGGGCGATGACGATGGCGGTACGGCCGCGCATGACGGTCTCCAGCCCTTCCTGTATCTGGGCTTCGGTAAAGGGATCCACACTGGAGGTGGCTTCGTCGAGTATAAAGGTATCCGGATTTTTAAGAAGCACCCGGCTGAGCGAGACAAGTTGACGCTGTCCCATACTGATGGAAGAACCGCGGTGGCCGGTGGCCGTTTTCAACCCATCGGGCAGGTCGTCCACCCAGTCGCCTCTGCCCAGCGATCGGGCGGCCTGTTCAACTTCGGCGTCGGTCGCCTCCGGCCGCGCGTAACGGATATTGTCGGCGATGCTGCCCGGAAACAGGAATGGTGTTTGCGATACCAAACCGATATCGGCGCGCAGCTCGTTCAGATCCAGCTGCCGGATATCGCGGCCGTCTATCGTGATGCTACCGCTCTGAAACTCGTAGAAGCGGCACAGGAGGCGCACGATACTGGATTTGCCGGCACCGGTGCGGCCGACAATAGCCAGTTTTTCACCGGGGGCGATGCGCAGGCTGAAATCTTTGAGTACGGTCTCTTTGTCCGAGTAGGCGAAGTCTACCTTGCTGAAAACCAGCTCTGCTCCCGCTGAAGCTTTGACTCCGGCTTTTTTCTGAAAATTGCTGCTTGCTCGCGAACTGTACTCCTCTTTGTCACTAGCAACACTCTGACGCACGTCAGTACTCTGACGCACGTCAGTACTCTGACGCACGTCAGTACTCTGACGCACTTTCGGAGTCCGGTCGATGAGGCTGAAAATGCGCTCAGCGGCAGCTAACCCGTCCTGCAGCTGGTTCCAGAAACTGGCGATGTTGAGCATGGGCCACCAGAAATAGCCGACTGCCTGCATGAACAGGAACCATTCACCCAAACTTATGGCTCCGGCCCTGGCCATCTGGCCACCGGAATAGGCGATAAAACCGTTGCCCACGCCGCTGGCTATGGCCACAATCGGAAAGATAAGCTGCAGGACGATGCCGCGGCGCAGGTGAAAGCGGTAGGATAGGCGGTTGTCATCCTTAAAATCTTTCCATAAGGTTTTTTCGCGGCGGAAGCCTTTGGCGATGGCAATGCCGGCAATTGATTCCTGTATGCGGCCGTTTACCGTGGCTGTAACCCGTTTGGCGTTCATGGTTACGAACCGGGCCAGTTTGCGGAAGGCTAAGGCCAGGCCGATGGCCAACGGCGCCATAGCTAACAGCAGCAGGGAAAGTTTCCAGCTGATGAAGGAAAGATATACAAAGAAAAAACCAACCAGAATTAACTGGGCCAGAAAATCGGTAATGAGTGCGATGATGCCGGAAAAATCTTCGGTGTCGGTAGTGATGCGGCTGACCACCTTGCCGGAACTGTTTTCGTCGTAGAAAGACAGATCGTGCTCCATGGCTTTGTGAAAGGCATCGCTGCGCAGCTGCCAAATACTTTGCCCGACTACCCGGCCTGATAAATAGTGGCGAGCAAAATTGAATAGCCACTCCAATATGCCAAAACCGGCGACGGCGGCGGCCAACAGCAGCATGGTGCCGGTAGCTGTTTCCACGGCCGCCCAGTCCAGAGCCCGGCCGATTACAGCCAGCGCGGCGAACTCGCTGAGAGCGGCTGCGGTGAGTACCAGGCCGACTCCGAGCAGGCGTTTGGAAAAGGGGCGGAAATAGGACCAGATGCGGCCAACCAGATAGCGGTCTGTGTAGCTGCGGTCGTAGGTCTCCGATTCGAGACCGTCCATTATGAATCCCATGCTTATACCCTCGCGAACAGTCGTCGGTAGTCATCCGAGCTGTTCAGCAGTTGTTCGTGTGTACCCTGCGCCGCAAGGCTTCCACCCTCCAGCAGCAGGATGTGATCCGCCGCTCGTATCTGCGACAGACGGTGGGTAATCAGCAAGGTGGTGCGCCCGGCTCCGGCCTTGCGCATCGCCGTCTGGATGGCGTCTTCGGTACGCGAATCGACCGCGCTGGTGGAATCGTCCAGGATAAGTATAGCTGGATCGGCGATAAAGGCCCGGGCTATGGCAATGCGTTGTTTCTGTCCGCCGGACAGGGTTACCCCGCGTTCGCCGACCAGCGTGGCATAGCCTTCGCTGAAATCCAGAATAAAGTCGTGGGCCTGCGCGGCTTTGGCTGCTTCCTCGATTTCGGCCTGGCTGGCGTCGGGTTTGCCGAAGGCAATATTCTCGGCGATTGATTTTCCGAACAGGAACACGTCCTGCTCAACCAGAGCAGTTTGTGAACGCAGGCTTTCCAGGTGCCAGTCACGCACGTCTATACCGTCTACCAGTATCGAACCGGTGCTGGTATCGAATACGCGGGTTACCAGTCTGGCCAGAGAAGTTTTACCGGAGCCGGTACGTCCGACGATAGCAACTGTCTGGCCGGGTTTAAGGCTGAAGGAAATATCACGCAATACTGGAGAGGAATCATCCTCGTTGAACGAGAAGGATACTGACTTGAATTCGATGCTGCCGGCAATCTTGGCACTGTGGCCTGCCGGGTTTTCATCCAGTCGGGTTCGGGTATTGATGGTCTCCAGTACCCGTTTGGCACTGGAAAGACCCATCTGGAACAGATTGAAAGAGAACAGTGATATGAAAGTGGTAAAACGAAAGGCGTCATACAGCATCATGTAGCCGACCGCGTCACCAGCGCTGATGATACCGTTCTTCCATAAATACAAGGCGTGAAAGAAGCCCGCTCCCCAGGCCAGTGCAAAAACCAGCAGCGGCCAGAAGCGTCCCTCTACCTTGGCTACTTTGATATAGAGATCTCGCAGTCTGCCGGCATTGTCGCTGAAGCGTTTTATCTCACGCAGTTCGCCAAGATTGGATTTTACTGTTTCTATGCCTTCCAGCGCGTCGGCCAGTTCGCCGTTCATTTGGCCGAAACGTTCGCGTTGCTCGTCGGTTAGCGGATTGAGGGTGCGGTTGTAATGGCGCACTGTAACAAAAAGCGCAGCCATGAACAAGAGGGGGACTAGCAACAGTTGCGGGTTGATGAAGGCTACCATTACCAGTGGCACTATGCTGGTTAGGCCGGAGTCGATGATCAGCGCAAGTCCTGGCGAAAACATCAGGTTAAGGAAGTGTACGTCGTTGGTGGCGCGGGCCATCAGGTCGCCGGTTTTCATGCGTGAATGAAAGGTCTGGCTTTTGCCCAGCAGGGATTCGAACAGCTCGGCCCGGGCGTCGCGTTCCAGTTTCTGGGCTAGAAACTCAAAAGAAATATTGCGCAGTATGCCGCCCAGGCCCTGGGCGACGGCAGCGACAGCCATGATGAGGCTTACCCGCAAGAGGTCGGCATTAGTCCAACCCGGGACGCTTAAAACATCGAAGGCTTGGCCGATCAGTAGCTTCATCCCGGTAAAACCGACATTGTTGGCCAGCGCGAAGAGCAGCGCCAGTATGGGCAGCCAGGGATAGCGCATGACATGGGACAGTATCC
Source organism: Spirochaetota bacterium (assembly GCA_018815555.1). Taxonomy (GTDB): domain Bacteria; phylum Spirochaetota; class Spirochaetia; order Treponematales; family UBA12059; genus UBA12059. Next base: position 20,622 of record JAHIWF010000277.1, read on the forward strand.
AGCGTACTGGCGTGCGGGTGTCATAACGGTAAGCCTCACCAGACCTGAACTCGGAGAGCCGGGCTGTTCCGGGGCTGCGTAATTCCGCATTTAGATTTGCTTGCTGCATGATCCTGCTATTATACTGAAATCCCGAACGGCAAGCCATTGGAAAAAGCCGGTATATCTAATTTTTCCGATGGGCTGTCGGCACGAGAATTCAGATCCCGTTGCTACCGGCCAGGCTTTTCCACATCCAGATATCCGGCTTGCATGGTCCATTGGCATCCGGAATAACACCAATAATTGAATAGCCGCAGCGCTGGTAGAATTCGAAGGGGTGATTGCGCAAGTTTTTGATATTGCAGATTTCCGCGGCCAAGTTTTGCCCGTTTAGCGGCTGCTGCGAAAGCGAGGTACTGCCGGTTTCGTCATCAGTCCCCAGCACAATGCCCAGCAAGCCCCGCTGGCGTCCAGCTTCTTCGATAGCGGCCAGCAGTTTTCTGCCAAGACCCTGTGCCTGCCAGCGCGGAGCCATCACCATCGGATGCAGTTCCCAGGTTTTGTCGTACATAGGCCGCAAGCCGGCCCAGCCCAGCAGTTCTCCCGGACATTCTTGCGCATCAATATTGACCAGGCCCAGGCAGAGAAAACCCTCTGACCGGCATTCAGCTACTTCCTCCCGGGCCGAAGGCAGATCCGGCCAGGCATCTTTATCCAGTGCCTTGAAGGCCTCCATCAGCAAACGGGCTGCCTGTTCGGCGTATTCACCAGATTCCACCAGATCGACCACGCGGGTATCCAGGCTGTTCATGTGTGCTCCTTTTGCCAGTCTGCCGCAAATATATACCTAAAATGCTGCAAGCAGGCCATGTTACGGTACTGCCCATGTAGATTCCGGCATTCTATCGTTTTAGAGTAATTGCGCATAGTGACCAGGCTGCGCCGCATGGTATCAGCGCAGCCCGGCTAATTGTTTTACTTCTCCGTACCGGCAAATCGACGGCGGACTTGAAGTCAGGCCGATCGGCTGCGCGAGGTACTCAAGATAGCGAAGCTGCCTGTTGTTATCGATATGCCAAGCTAGCATAGCGACTGACTTTCTGATGATATTTTTCAATATCTTCCAGTACTGCCTGCAGCTCGTTGGAGAGGCGCCGGCCGTCTGCGAATTTTTTATCACGCACAGCCTCATTGATAAGCTGCTCGAGCTGAACCTTGCGCCGCTCCAGTTCCAGAATGGTGTCCTCGATTGGGCTTGACTCCATCTTGCTCTTCTGGCGACGAATAGTCTGCTCCCGGTTTGTCAACTTGGCCGAACGTTGAGCCGGAGCGCTTGCAGATAGCGGATTGCCGCGCTCCATCATGTAGCTTGTCAGGCAGCCGTCATATTCGCTAAACGTCTGGTTTTCCATAATTATCAGCCGGTCGGCCAGTTTTTCGATTAGGTAGCGGTCGTGTGAAACCATCAGAATGGTTCCATCGTACTCCAATAGGCGATCTTCAATCGATTCACGGGCATCGATGTCCAGATGGTTTGTAGGCTCGTCCAGCACCAGGAAATTGGCTTCCTGCTGGATGGCCAATGCCAGTTGCAGGCGGTTTAGTTCGCCACCGGACAAACAGGCGATCGCTTTGTCCGGGTCGCTATCTCTAAAACCAAAATCGTTAAGCAGGCGATAGATTGCTTTGGTGTCCAAGCCAATGGCTGCCAGACTTTCCCTTATACTATGCTGGCGGTTCAGGCTTTCGGCTTCCTGGCTTACATAGCCAATTTTCATGCTGGGCGTCAGCCGCAGGCTGGGGTGCTCCCAGCTGGCGCTCTGCACCAGATCTCGCAAAAGGGTTGTTTTGCCACAACCGTTAGCGCCAATCAGAGCGATTTTTTCTCCCCGGCTAATTGTAAATGAACCGTCTGCCACCAGCAGCTTATCGTCCCAGGCACGACTGTAGGATCGCACTTGCAAGGCAAAGTCGCTCTTAACCCCGCCTGCACCGTTGCCGGCAAAGCTGGTTTGTATTCTTGACGATCCAAGGTCCGGCCGGGTTTCGGCTGCTTGCTGCTCGCGTTCAAGCTGTTTGCGTCTGGCCCGCAAGCGCTGCCCGTAGACCGCCCCGCTTTGATTCGTATGAGTGGCAGCCAGCACGGCAAAAAATTGTACCATGGCTTCTAGGCGGGCGATTTTTTTGCGGTCGGCCTGCCAACGGGCTCCTTGACTGGCGGCATTGCGCAGTTTTTCCAGCCGATAAGAAGAGTAATCGCCTTTATGCCGGATGATGCCTCCGTTTTGCAGTTCAGCAATCGATGTAACTACCCGGTCGAGCAGCATCCGGTTGTGCGAAACCAGGAGTACAGCGCCTTTGTAGGCTCGTAAAAAGCTTTCCAGCCAGGCCATTCCCCAGAAATCCAGATGATTGCCCGGCTCGTCCAATATCAATAGCTGTGGATTGCCTTGCACTGCCCTGGCTAACGCCATTATGCCGCGCTCACCACCAGACAAGACCGCCACTGGTACTTCGATGCGGTCAGCCAGGCCAACCTGGGCCATAGCCCGCCTGGCTTGCTCCGGGGCATTTGCGCCACCGCAGGCTTCCCATGCTTCCAGCGACCGTTGATAGTTATCCAATGCCGATTTCTGATTTTTCCGGCTATCCAGTGCCGCCAGACGGTTTTCGGCAGCACGAAGAGCGCTTTCGGCTTTGTGGAAATCGGCCAGCATATAGTCTACGACGAGCTCATCCGGAGCTGCCTCCACGACCTGAGGCAGATAGCCAATACGCAATTCGGCATGTCGCTGCAGACCGCCCCGGTAATCGTCATCCTGACCGCAGAGGATGCGTAGCAGGGTAGTTTTGCCTGAGCCGTTCGGTCCAATGAGGCCGATGCGATCATCCGGGTCGATTGAAAAGTCAAGTTTGTTAAGTATGGCTTGAGCGCCAAAATCGCGCGATAATTGCCGGCATTCTAATAGTTTCATAACAGTACTCCTGTGTGCATGCCAGACCCGGCAATAACTCGGGGGTATTGCCGGGCCTTACAGATCCCTTCCTGGATTCTGTGTTACAAAAAGTAAGCATCTAAACGGAATTTAGTTGTCCATTAAGTAGCATTGGTTGAGTTTCCCCACTGTACTTTGTGGAAGGTTCGCCTGTACGCTTGCGCCGAAGCGTCTGCTGGATCGGTTGTTACGTCCGGCAAATAGTCTTGAACCATCTGGATAGTAAGCTACCGGATGGCCTGGTATAGGTCAAGGTTACAAATTATGTATACTTGTTTATGATCAGTTTTGCTACCTAAAACAATTTGGTTCCGATAGGAAATTGTGGACAGCAGAAAGCTTAGGAACAAGCGTTTGTTAAGCTTATCAGCAACCTGTTAAGGCTGCCTGGCTTGCAAATGCCGCTCTGGCGGGTTACAGTTACAAGCATGAAGACCATACAGTACCGCAGCGTTCCGATTCTGGACATAGCCGAAGTAAAACAGGCCTGGTCGCGCCAGAGCGCCGACACCATCGAGCGCAGTTTTGTGCCAAAGTATGATAGGAACGATATTGTCAGTCACAGTTGCCGTTTGCGTCTGCTGCCGCTACTGTTTCATTTCCGGCGCAGAACCTTGCTGCAGGATCTGTTCGCTTTTCTGGTGCTGGCTCTGGTCAATCTGGCGCTGGCCCTGCTGTATCCCAAAGCCCTGGCCGGACTGGCGTTGCGGCTAGGAATGGTGCTTGAGCTGCCTGCTTCCTATGGCCAGGCCTGGCTGCTGTCTTTTCTGGTTTTGGCGCTGGTGTACCTGCTGACCCGGTTGCCGCGTTACCTGCGCGAGGCCAGCGAGACCCAACTGAAAAAAGACTGCGCGCGCAAACGTCGTCTGGGTGGAAAAGTTTTCGACGAGCGGCTTTTTGACCGGCGATATGCGCTGGTTCGGGAAGCTAACTGGCCGGAATTTGAGAAGAGTCTGCACTAAAGCGCTTGTCGCCGCAATGCATTTTTTAAGGCAAATTCGGGAATACCAGGCACTCAACGAACAGGAAGCGGCTGATCGGGCAGCAATGCTGGACTATATACAAACCTATCCGGCTACGGTAAACACCCGAGCCTGCAGCTTGGCCCACCTTACTGCTTCTTCCATTATTATAAATCCGGCACGTGATGCCATGCTGATGGTACATCACAATATATACAATACCTGGACCTGGACTGGCGGACATGCCGACGGCGTGGAGGATCTGTATGCCAAGGCCCTGGAAGAAGCCGCCGAGGAGAGCGGACTGGAAGTGCTGCGTTCTCTTTCGCTGGAGATCGGCTCGCTGGATATTCTGCCCGTGCGCGGGCATTATAAAAACGGTTCTTGGGTATCGGCCCATCTGCATTTGAATGCCGCCTATATTTTTGAGGCCGACGACCGGCAGCCACTGCGGCACAAGGCTGACGAGAACAGTGCGGTCCGCTGGATTCCGCTGACTCAGGTGGCTGAATATTCCGGCGAGACGGATATTGTGGCGGTGTATGACAAGCTGCTACTGCGCCTGAAGCACTTGAGCTGAATTGTTTTTCTTTGCGTAGCAGCCCTTGCTGCCAGCGGCGACTTTGTAAACAGCTGTATAAAGCATGAGGAGGTTTTATGTTCGATAGCAAGGTACGTTCAGTAGCGTTTTTTGTGCTGATCGCTTTTGCCCTATGCGCGGGAGTGGCGGCGCAGGAGGATGTTCTGCTGTACTCCCGTATGGAACAACTGGTGCTGGCTATCAACAACGGCGACATTCCGCTGGTGTTCACCTTCTTTCATCCCCGCCACCTGCTGGAAAATTTATATTACTCCGACCTGGATCTTTCCATAGTTGATGATAAGCT
>JAHIWF010000278.1 GCA_018815555.1 Spirochaetota bacterium
AAGCGATTCCTCGGCTGCCTGCACTTGTGTCTGCATACGGATACGGTTGCCGCGCAGCTCCTCGAGGGTTTTGCGGTACTCGTCAATACGAGCACCAAGCTCCCGATTCTCTTCGCGCCAACCATCTATGTCGCTGCGGCACTTTACAATACGCTCTTTTACTGTATTTACCCGCTCGTCCAGTGAGCGTTTTTTAGTTATAATACCTTCCGGCGACAAAAACTCGTCAATAAACGACGGCGTGGTTTTCCGGTAATTTTCATAGCGCTCGCGTAATTCCCGGGCGGTTCCGGCGGCTTCGCCGATGGCCGCAGAAGCTTTCTCCACCAGACTGCGCGCCTTGTCGCTCGAATAATCCTGCAAACCGGCCAAATCCTCGAAGATCAGCGCTTTGCCTCCCAGGCGGGTTATCAGGCTGTCTATGAGGTGGCTGATTTCTTCTTCGGCCGCCTTGCGCTCCTGGGCGGAATAAGCGCTGTCTTTCAGCCGGGCATCCAACTCGCGCACAATGTCTTCAGTGATGGCATCCAGTTCCGACTGCAATTCCAGCAAGTCGGATTCACCAGTACGAATTTCCTCGTCAGCCTTGCGGATACTGGCGTCGTTGGCATGAATCCGCTCCTCGGCGTTCTTGATGCTGCCTTCGAAACCCTGGATGTTCTTTTCTATTTCGGCAATGCGGTTTTTATGGTTACGCAGGATGTCATTCTTTTCGTCTTCATCCTCGCGCAGACCTTCCAGTTTCTCGGTCAAAGCTTTCAGCTTCAGCGAGGATTGGTCAATCTTGGCCTTGGCTTCCACTACCCGTTCGTTAAGCAGCTTGCGCTCTTTTTCTTTACCGGCGCGCTCTACCGCCAGGCCGTACACCGTTTTCTGCACATCAACCAATTTGGCTTCCATACTGTTTACGATGTCCAGATTTTCTTCAAGTGACTGATTGATGCCGTCGATCTCGTTTTTCAGCTTGTCGCGCTCGGCGGTCTTGGCCGCCAGGTCGGTATCGCGCCGCTCTTTGTCGTTTACAAAACCGCGCAGGCGTATCAGATGCAGATCCAGCTCGGAATTAAAGATATCGTCGCGCAATGAGCGGTATACCAAGGTTTTTTCGGATTGAGTTTTCAGGGTTTCGTAGCTGCGCTTTACCTCGCCCAGGATACCATCCACCTGGCGCATGTTCTCCTCAGTGCGCTCCAGTTTCAGTTCGGCCTCGCGCGAGCGCGCCTTGTGTTTGGTTATACCTGCCGCCTCTTCGAACAGATAACGACGCTCTTCGGGTTTGCTGGACAGAATCTGGTCGATGCGCCCCTGTTCCATCACCGAATAGGCGCTTTTGCCGATACCGGTATCCCAGAACAGCTCGCGCAGCTCCTTGAGCTTGGCCGGCTGATTATTAATAAAATATTCACTTTCTCCAGAGCGGTACAGCCGGCGCTTGATAGCTATTTCCGGCATGTCCAAGAGCAGTACGCCGCGCTCGTTTGAAATGGTAAGGGTAACTTCGGCAATATTGAGGGCCTTCCGGCTTTCGGTGCCGTTAAAGATGATACTTTCCATGCTGTCGGCGCGCAGCGAACGGGCAGACTGCTCGCCGACCACCCACTTTATGGCATCCACCACATTGGACTTGCCGCAGCCGTTCGGCCCCAGCAGGGCGGAGATACCTTCAGAAAACTCGACGCGGGTACGGTCGGCAAAACTTTTAAAACCGAATATTTCCAGACTTTTCAGAAACACTTGTATATACCTCTAATGAAGGATACCGGACTGTCCGCAAGGAACTTCCGGCACCCTACTGTAGCATGAAAAACAGCCAGCAGGCAACGGGAAACCATTCCGCAAACAAAACAGGCAGCCTTGCGGCTGCCTGCTGGTCACTCTGAAAATAGTAAGGCTTACTTATCCTGAGCCATCAAAAGCTCATAGGCAGCTTGCGGTGTGGCCGCCTGCAGGAGTCCGGTGCGCAAATCGAGCGACTTCAGCTTGGTGCTGAAATAGGACAAAGTCTGCAGATAATAAGCATGCTGGTTATAGGCGGCGGCGATCATGAACAAAAGCTGAACCAGCTCGTCGTCGAAGGCATTAAAATCCTGGATAGGCTGCTTGGAAATACCCACCGAAACCACCAGATCGGTAACGCTGGACAGACGCACGTGCGGAATGGCGATCCCCCGGCCAATAGCGGTGCTCATCAGTTCCTCGCGGCGCACGATTTCGGACAGCAGCTCGTTTTTGCTTTTTACCTGCACCGCAGTCGCCAGATTGTCGGCCAGCGCGGCCAGAGCCTCGTGCTTGCGGGTGCCGGCCAGAAAAATGACCCGTTCCGGGGCCAGCACTGAATGCATGTTTATCTGGCTGACCGGAGTGGTGGACCGGCCTGAAGAAAGTCTGTCATTCACCCAGCGTTCGATCTCGGATTTCTTGAAGCGCCATACCGTGCCGATTTTGCCGGAAGGGATCTCGCCTTTTTGCGCCCAGTCATAAACGGTGCGCTCAGAGACTCGCAGATATTTTGCAACTTCTTCTATAGTAAGGATGTCGTCATCCATGTTTCCAGCTCCCTCAAGGTAATATTTAGCATTATTGTGCAACAAAGCGAACAATATGTCAAGACACGCGTTAAAAACCGCTTCGACCTTGCTCCAAAAAACTAACAGACCACTAAGGTATCACAGCCGGAAAGCGCCGGGTTTTTAAGCAAGTTCAGGGCACTGCCGGGTTGGGTGCCGCCACCGGAGCCGCCTGCGGCCGTTTTGCCAAGACATTGGTCCCCCACACACCCAGGATAATCATGGCCGCACCCAGGCCATCAGTCAGGGTAAACGACTCGCCGCGGAACAGCAAACCGGCGGCCACCGATACCACCGTGGTCAAATTGGCAAATACTGCTGCTTCGGCGGATTTAAGCTTGGACAGGTTATAATTAACGAAAAAGAAGGCGACAATGCTGGACAAAAGCCCCAGATATAGAATCGAAGTGACCACCGGAACAGTAATGCGTCCGGCCAGCGGAGCCGCCCCCGGGCTCAGCCGCTCAATGCCGAACAGCAGGCCAAAAACCACAGCACCGAACCACATCATAAAAAAAGTAGTCTCGGCCGGTTTAAAGTTTCTCGAAGCCCGGCGCGAGCTGATATTGAACAAGGCGGCCAGCA
>JAHIWF010000279.1 GCA_018815555.1 Spirochaetota bacterium
AGTCTGGGCAGCAACCTGGCATTTTCGCCAAGCCTTAGCACCGTGGAGCGGGAAGGTTATCGCTGGATCGTGTACACCAGGCTGCCGAGCGCTTTGTATTATGCACCACTGGCCAAAACTCGGTTGGGGCAGTCACTTACACTGGTGTTCATACAGGTCATGCTCTTCGGAATTTGCTGGATACTGGCCGGCACCCAGCTCAAAGAAATCAGGCTTAAGGCCGACATCCAGGCGCAACTGGTCAACCTAACGCAATTGAACCTTCAGCTGCAGGCCGAACGTAGCAGAGCGGATGAGGCCAACAAGGCCAAATCAGAATTTCTGTCTAATATGAGCCACGAAATACGCACACCTCTTAACGGCGTTATCGGCTTTACCGAGCTGCTGCAGGATACCAGTCTTTCTCCTGTACAACAGCTGTATGTAAAAAATGCCAACAGCTCCGGGCAGGCACTACTTAGCGTTATAAACGATATACTGGATTTTTCAAAAATCGAAGCAGGAATGATGGAGCTTGAAGCGGTCCGGACCGATCTGTACAAACTGCTCGAGCAGTGCATTGATGTAATCCGCTACCAGGCCGACAAAAAAGGGCTCGAACTGCTGATATATACAGATCCTGACCTGCCCAGGTTTGTAAAAGTAGATACAGGCCGACTTCGTCAGGTACTGATTAACCTACTGGGTAATGCGGTCAAGTTTACCGAAAAGGGAGAAATCCAGCTTACCATCCGATATGAGTCTTTCGCCGCCGACCAGGGAATCTTCAGCTTTTCCGTCAGGGACAGTGGCATCGGCATGGACGAAGAGCAAAAATCCAGATTATTCAAATCCTTCAGCCAGGCAGACAGTTCCACAACCCGGAAATATGGCGGTACCGGTCTGGGCCTGGTTATCTCAAGCAGGATTGTTGCCATGATGGGCGGCACCATACAAGTCCGCAGTAATCCGGGCCAAGGCAGTGAATTTGAGTTCGCCGTTACCTGTACTGTAGAGCCGGATAATCAGTCAGAGAAGCGGCCAATCCACTTTCCGCGCTGCTGCATTATTGTTGATGACAATGCCAGCAACCGTCTGATACTGGAACGACTGCTGGAGGCAAAAGGTATCCGAACCATCAGCTGCAGCGACGGGCCAAGCGCCTTGTCGGTGCTAAGGCAAGCACTATCGGACACCAAGATCGATGCAATGATCTGTGACTACCACATGCCGGGAATGGATGGTATCGAAGTTATTCGCAGGGTGCGGCAAGAACTCGGACTGTCTCCGCAAAGCCTGCCTGTCATGCTGCTGCATTCTTCCGCCGATGATGCCACCGTAGTAGCATACTGCGAAAAATATGAAGTACAAGTGCGGGCAACCAAACCCATACAGTCCGACACCTTATATGAGTTACTGGGACAGATGTCAGAATCTGAAACCGATACAGCCAGCCTGGCGAACCCGGCACCTGCGCACCAGACTGTAAATAAACCAGAGCCAATTAACAGTGTAAGCGGCAAATGTATACTTATTGCCGAAGACAACACCGTTAATATGATGCTGGCAAAAATTCTAGTAGCAAAATTTGCTCCCGAAGCAACTATCCTCGAGGCGAAAACCGGAGTTGAAGCTCTCCAGCTTTACCGGGATTTCTCACCGGATATCATCTTTATGGATATTCAGATGCCGGAAATGGATGGCATTGAAGCTACCCGGCGTATCCGCACCCTGGAAAAAGACAACAGCTTTCGAACACCAATAATTGCCCTTACAGCCGGGGCAACAAAAGAGGAGCAGGAACACTGTCTTGCGGCGGGTATAAGCCAGTTTATAACCAAGCCGATAGAACAATCGCAGTTAATACAAGTACTTAGCCAATACAGTATCGGGTTTATAAAGTCCGGGACAGCAAATCCATTTGACCGGCCACGGCTTCTGGAAAAAATAGGTTACGACAAAAAACTGTATGACGAGTTGGTTGCATCGGCTGCTACAACCATACCTCAGCATATAGCGGCCTTGCAGCAGGCATTGCAGGCAGCCGACCAGTTTTCGCTCAAAGCGCTCGTCCATCAGATAAAAGGAGCCTCCCTCTCGATGTGCTTTGACAGAATGGCCGCTATAGCGTCCAAAATGGAAAAAACCCTGCGCGAGCCGGCTGAATTCAACCAGCCAAACATTGAAATACTCATTTCGGACCTGAAAGACCAGTGGACACTGCTGTCGGCACAGCTGGATTCGCAGAACCTGGAGTAAATTATACCGGAAGTACACCGGCATACTTGTCTATGATACATTCTGCAGGCAAATCAGCCGATATTCAGTGCAAAGGAGTGCCAGGAAATGAGAAACGAAACCGGACACACCAGCACGATCCCAAAAAGCAGAAATCCATTTCAGCCCTGTCTGATGGATTATCCCATAATAAGGCAGCTCATCCCGCTGCTGCTGCTCTCAGTTTTAAGCGCTCAGCTTTGGGGTCAGACCCCACCATCGGCCACCCCCGGGGGTCAGACCCCACTCAGCCTGCGGCACCAGTTTGTGCAGGGCGACAAGTACCGGGTACTGTCGAAGGTGTCCGAAGACATCTATATTAACCGCCGCTACAGCCACTCCTCGGAAATAACCAACCGCATCGCCTTTGAAGTTACCGGAGTAAAACCCGATGGCAGCGGACAGCTGCGCGGCACCTTCCAGACCGGTTCAGTATCCAGCGCCCGCGGTTATGAGGTTACCCAGGAGTACGAATCCGAGTACTGGCAGAATCCACTGGGCCGTTACGACATCTTGCCGCGTTATTTTATGCCGGTAGTGCGCCACGTGCCCACCTTTCCCGAACGCCAGCTGCTGCCCGGCGACAGCTGGACCGCTCCGGCCGAAGAACGCCACGACTTCCGCAACGATTTCGGCATCGCCGAACCCTACGTTATTCCCTTCGAGGTACGCTACCGCTACCAGGGCCCGGGCAACTTCAATGATACAGCGGTAGAACTCATCCAGGCCGACTACACCATTTTCTACCAGCCGCCGCCGCCGGCCAGCTGGACCCTGGCGTACCCGGTACAAATATCCGGTTATTCCAACCAGCTGCATTACTGGGACAACCAGCGCGGCGGCCTTATGGCCTACGAAGAACAGTTCAAGTTCATCTTCGAGCTGTCCAACGGCGCCATTGTGGAATACCGCGGCATCGCCTGGGCCGAAGTAATCGAAGCCGATCTTATGGACCGGGATTCTGTAGAAGACCAGGTACGCGATGCTGTCGGAAACATAGCCGATGTCAGTATACAAAGCGATAGCCGCGGTGTTACCATCAGCCTGGAAAACATCCGGTTCGAAGCCGATTCCACCCGCCTGCTGCCGGGCGAGATGGATAAAGTGCGCCAGATCGCCGAAGTCCTAAAGCAGATCCCCGGCTACAATCTGCAGATATCCGGCCATACCGCATTGGCCGGCACGGTAGAGGCCAGAGCCCAGTTGTCGCATGAAAGGGCACGTACCATCGCCGAACTGCTCATCCAGCTGGCTGTACGTGAAGCAGAAGATATAACCGTAATCGGCTACGGCGCGGAGCGGCCGATAGCACCCAATACGACTGAAGCCGGCCGTTCACGTAACCGCCGAGTAGAAATAACAATCCTGGAGAATTGACGACATGCAAACACCAGACAGCCGCAAACTCATCCGTCAGGCCCTGCGCGAAGATCTCGGCAAGGCCGGCGACATCAGCACCATCGCCCTGTTCGGCAAACATGAACACAGCGTTTTTAAACTACTGGCCAAAGATTCCGGCTGCCTCTGCGGGATGGACGTGTTTTGCCAGGTATTTAACATGGTGGATCGCCGCCTGCAGGTCGAACGCTTGTATAAAGATGGTGACTACATAGAAAGCGGCACAACAGTTGCCCGGGTGAGCGGCCCAAGCGCCAGTATTCTGACCGGCGAAAGAACAGCCCTCAATTTTATCTCCCACCTGTCCGGTATAGCCAGCAAAACCGCGACTTTTGTGGCCGCCCTGGCCGCCGCCGGCGAACAGCACAGCCGTGCCACCGGAAAGCAGCTGACCGTACCCATCGTCCTGGATACCCGCAAAACCATACCCGGCCTGCGCCTGCTGCAAAAGTATGCGGTAGCCTGCGGCGGCGGCCAAAACCACCGCATCGGCCTGTACGACATGGTCATGCTCAAAGACAACCACATCGACGCCGCCGGCGGCATTCCTAATGCTGTTGCTAAAGCCCGCACCCGCTGGGGGCAGCGCTATAAAATCGAAGTGGAAACCCGCAATCTTGCTGAAGTGCAGCAGGCCTTGACCGCCGGCGCCGATCGCATCATGCTGGACAATATGGATGATGCCACCATGCGCCAGGCCGTACAGCTGGTGGCCGGCCGGGCCGAAACCGAGGCCTCCGGCAACATGACACTAGAACGGCTCTGCGCCCTGGCCGATTCCGGCATTAGCTACGTTTCCTTCGGCGAGCTTACCCACAGCGTGCGGGTATTCGACTTCTCGCTGAAGCAGGAAAGGAACCTGTAAATGGCAAGCCCACACGATATTCAAACAAATGACACCAATAGTGCCATTATCAATGAAATACAAGAACTGAAAAAAGAACTCGGCCAACAGATAATCATGCCGGCCCACCATTACCAGAAGCCCGAAGTAGTGGCAGTAAGCGATTTTGTCGGCGATTCCTATAAACTTTCCAAAGAGGGAGCCGCCGCCAGCGCCCGTTTTATCGTCTTCTGCGGCGTACGCTTCATGGCCGAAAGCGCAGCAATACTGGCTGCACCGGGCCAAACCGTCCTGATTCCCGATCCAGTGGCCGGTTGTCCGATGGCCGACATGATCGACGCCGCTCAGGCCGAAGCCATCCTGGACAAACTCGACGCCTTAACCGGCCAGGCAGTGGCACCACTCACCTACATGAATTCCTATGCCGACATGAAAGCGCTTACCGGCCGCCGTGGCGGCGCGATCTGCACCTCCAGCAATGCCGCCAAACTGCTTAATCACTACCTGGACGCCGGCAAGCCGGTATTCTTCGGACCCGATTTTAATCTCGGCATCAACGTAGCCAACGACCTTGGCATTGACCGAAAGCGGATTTTCCGGGTGCGCAAAGACGGTGCACTGGAATGCATGGAAAGTGTCACTGATAGTGTCAAAACACCCAACCCGTCGCAGGGACTGCTGTTTATCTGGGACGGCTTCTGCCATGTGCATAAAACCTTCAAGGTTGACCAGATACAGGCCGCGCGCAGCCGCAACCCCGAGGTGCAGGTAATCGTGCATCCCGAATCGGACGAGGCCGTAGTGCAGGCAGCTGACAGCTCCGGCAGCACCGAGGGCATATACAAGACAGTGGCCGCCGGTACTCCCGGCAGCAGCTGGGTGGTCGGCACCGAAGCCAGCTTCGTACACCGCCTGGCTGCCGAATACCCCGACCGCAGCATTGTACCATTGCGCGAGTCATACTGCTTTAACATGGCGCGCATTACCCTGGACAATGTGCTGGCCAGCCTGCGCTCCATAAAAGCACATCTGGCCGATCCATTACGTCCGCTCTATCACATCGTTAGCGTGGATCCGGCTGTAAAAGCCGATGCGGCACTGGCGCTTAACCGCATGATCGATATCGTGGAAGGCCGGGCTGGCGGAGCAAAGCATTGAGGCGCACAGTAGACCTGCTGATTATCGGCAGCGGTATTGCCGGCCTGTCCGCCGCCATCGAAGCCAAAGAAGCCGGACTGCAGGTACTGGTCGTCACCAAGGCCGGCGTACC
>JAHIWF010000280.1 GCA_018815555.1 Spirochaetota bacterium
CTCCGTTTTGGTAAATCCGCTCATAAGTTCCACCGCCTCGCTGAATTCCGGCTCCGGGAGGGTATTCAAGAGCTGTTCTTGTTCCATTCCCTTTGCTTTAGATAAAAAGTACAGCCATTTACCCAGATAATCAAGTGAGGTGGCCAGTCCTGCCTCCGGAGTTTTCTGCCAAACAGGCAATTCTACCGTTACCACATTCATGTCTCCATGTAAAACTTTCCGGCTTTGGCAGTCGTAGCACTGAAAATAGTGCAGCCAGAACTGATCCTTGAACAATGACTCGTTAAGAATCCAGACAGAGATCACAGGGATATGCCTATGGAATGAATCCCCTTTCAATAGCTGGCGCTGATACACCTGGCTCCAGTTATGCAACATCCGTTGAGATAATCCGGCATGGCTCTGCATTTGCATTTCCAGCTGAATCTGCCGCTTCTGGGCATCTTTATAAAGAATGTCGAGGGTCGTGGATTTTTGGTTGACAAATTTCGCAGGCAGAAACGGATTACAGATCTCCAGCTCTACCGCTATGGGTAACCCGACTTTTGCAAGCAAACTGTTCACAAAACTGAGCGTCAGACCACTATGCTCCGGACTGCCAAACAGGTTATGAAAAACTACATCCACCTTGGGATCGATTTCGATGATCATGCGCATGGCTCCTTGCCCCTGATACGGGCAAGAATCAAAAAAATTCAACAGCAACAATGGCATAAATCAAAGACTGGGACATACGTATCTTAGTGGCGAACATATAGCCACAGCACAGCTTAGCGTTCCTTGAATTAAAACGAGGCAGGGTTTGGGCGTGCCCCCGGAACGCGCAGACGCTCGTTCCGGGGGCGGCGAGCTTCGGGGTTCCGTCCGGCAGAACGCCGGACCGGCCGCTGCGCGGCCGCCCTCCGCATGCCTCACGCGCCGACACTCAGGCAAATAGAAACAGTATCCAGATAACAGAAATGTCGGCAGGTTTGGGCGAAAAAGCGAAGGCCGGAGGCGGAAAGCTCGAATAGCTCCAGGGGCGGGGACTGTCCCTGTTTGCAGGATAACGCTGTCGGACCCACCCGAGACGCCCTGCAGGGGATCTGCGAACTGTTGCCGCTTATTACAGCAACAGTACCTGCGCGAAGCCTTGCTGGGTATGTTCAACGACTACCGCAAGGGCATCCTCCCAGCAGGATGATCTGAAGGCGATGTTTCTGCAGATTGCTGGGTAGGGATTGCCTTGAGGCGATGAATTTCTTTGAATGGCGGGTCGTCGCGTGAGCGCGCTCCGGCCGGAGGCTTATTTAATGGCCGAGAGGTTGCGGTCCAGGTACTCGATATGAAAAGCGGCATGCCGGGTATAGATGGCCAGCAAATCAGTAATCTTCAAGGGCCCCCGGGCGGGGTGCATGGCCATTGCGGAGTCCCAGCCGCTTGCCGGAACCGACCGGGCAAGGGCTGCGACAAAACCCCTTACTGTCCTGGTTCCGGCCACAAGGGCTTTGACCTCCATAAACCTGGAATCGATGTTACTGTTCCAAAGGCCTTCGTCCCAGGCAAAAAGAGTGGTTCCTGGCTGGGCAATAGCTATGCCGATGCGGGTGAAGCAGAACATGTCGGCATGGAAGAAATGGGCCAGATGCTCCCTGATGGTCCAGGCGTCGGCTATAGCCGGTCGGAAGTCCAGGGCCGGCTCATCCAACGCTGCGATACGATCCAGCAGCGGTTCGGCCGCCTGGATGTAGGCTTTAAGTATCTGTTCTTTTTCCTCATCTGTCATGATTGGTACTCCCGTACATCAAAGCATAGCCGATGGTGGGTGGGCTGTAAAGAGCGGACTTCAGCGGACAGACTGGTCCTGGGTTTTTAAGTCCAACTGCAATAGTTTGACCACCAAAATAGTTTCTTGCATGGCCGTATGTGCAATGGTAGTATAAAATACTATCGCGTGTTCACTAATTTTGTTGCTAAACGGTTGTACGAAAGCCTTGGTCAAGCGCGGCAGCATCCGGCACCTAAAAATCTGGAATTTTCTGTCGGTAGTCTGATCTTGGACCAGTTGGCGAAAGGGTGAATCAGTGCTGTGAGAATTATTATTAATGAATACAAGAGTGAATGGAAAACCTTCTTCAAAAACGAGAAAGAATTGTTACAAGTGCTCTTGGCAAATGAATATGTTTCTATAAATCATATCGGCAGTACTTCCATCCCGGGACTGCCGGCAAAACCAATAGTTGACATAAGTGTAGGAGTAGGGAACCTCAAAGATGAGCATTTTTATTCAAAATTGCTGGAAAGCTCCGGATATACATACAATACCGGTTCCAAATTTCAAGAGTGGATTTTATACTCAAAAAAGAAGCGGCCGCAATTTTTTCATCTACATATAATGCCTCATAACAGTACCAGGCTATTGGATCAGCTTATCTTCAAGAATTGTGTTATGCATAGCAAGAGGCTGCAGGAAAGCTATACCTGGTTGAAAAAATACTACAGAGATCATGACGATGGCCTTTTTTATAGTATGAATAAACTGCCCTTTGTCAGCAATGTTGTAGAAGCTTTCAAGAAAGGATTTTCCGAATCATCAGGCTGTCCGCAAGCTGATGTTTATCAATATGTTCTAAATAACTTCGATGAAACTAATGAACTTTTATCCAGAAATCGAGTTCTGTAGGCATGCCAGCTGCGCTGATGAGCAGGCCTCAGCACAGACCCCCGGTGGTTGTCCCCGGATGGCCGAAATGCTCTTCGGGGGAGGCACCTGACCCCGCAGCCGGTGGGTTTGTTTGCCGTCGGCGGAGCGGCGAGGCTGTTGTGGCTGGATCATGGCAGCGCTGCCGGGCAAGGAGGCGTGTCTGTCAGCCAAAAACTGATTTTCAGAGGCCTGACGCCCCCTGAAATCTACTAAAAGCTCGAATAGCTCCAGGGGCGGGGACTGTCCCTGTGGTCTGGTCGTATGGAAATGTTTTAAAATACCAAGGCCGGGGGAGATCCCGGGCTTGGCTTAATTGAATGTTAGACCCGCAGGGAGCTGCGCTTAGAGAGGCCTGCTTCAGAGAGTCCCAGGTTTACAGTATGAACATTCTATTATTTTCATTCCTGTTTTTTTTGCATATTCTCGAGCGTGAACAAGTGATTCATGGTGTTTGTATTCTCCAATTCCAGTTCCACCATTCTTTTTAATTTGTGAACATCCTTCTTTATGGATAGTGATATGCGGATTATTTTTGTTTTCATATGTTGTAAATACCATGTAGTGCTCCTTTATAAGTTGAAATCTTGTTATGCTAGCGATACAGGTTCCCAGTTTGTTGAAAAAAACTGCGCCTCTTTTTGCAGGTGGAGGAGGGCTTTCTTTAACCGTCCTCCTTGATCATTCTAAGACCGGAGGACTACGATGACCTCTTTCCTCTACGGCTTACTGCCTGTGGTCATCGAGTGTCTCGAAGCTCTACTGTTTATCAATACTCAGGGGCGAATAACCCGGAACCCGAGCATAACGTACTGGCCGTACGGATTCAGAATGTAGTCCCGGTAAGCGACGAAGTAGTCAGTCGCGTAGTTGCCCCAACTGCCACCGTGCATGACTCGGGTCGAGCCCAGAGCAGCTCCCGAATAGTCAGTCTGAGTTCCGGAATGGTACCCAGCAAACCAGTCAAAGGTCCATTCATAGACATTACCGCTCATGTCGTACAGGCCAAGCTCGTTGTCTCCTGTGGTCTTACTGCCCACAGGATTACTTCGTTCGGTTGTTGTTTTACCGGTTTCACTTCCGTAATACCCGAATACAGCATAATCACCGATTGCATTACTTCCCGTGCTTCCGGCAAAGGCTTTGGAGTAGCCGGTGGTGTTTACTCCAGTTCTAGTGTATCCATTACTTCGATCTTCAGTGGCTCCCATAGCTGCCCACATCCATTCCATCTCTGTTGGCAGGCGGTTGCCATTGTTTGCCCAGGCAGCCACAGCGCCGTTCCAATCGGCATTATCCGCGGTTGGTATCTGGTCATAGGTAAGAGCATCCCAGTCGATAGGTATGCCGCCAACACTTACGCTGTATACCGGGGTCAGTCCCTCGGCCAGACTCAGTTTATTGCAGAACGCTATAGCATGATACCAGTTTACCCGTTGTACTGGGTCGCTTGTACCCGAGGATAAATAGGGGTCACTCGAATCTGTCCCCATTACCGCCAAGAACTGCGCCCGGGTAATCTCATGCTGCCCCATGCGGTAGGGCTGGGTAATAATACTGATGTTGACAGGATCACTGTCGCGCTGGAAGGACCCCGCCGGAACATAGCGTAGAATACCAATATTCGATGAGTAATAATGCCGACCGGTTGCCGGATAGTCCGCTGTAACGGTTAAATTGTTGCTTCCCTCCGGATGTGTTACCGTTTCTGCACCAGCCACCGTGCAGGTGTCCGCCGCGATACCTTCAAACGTATAGCCGTGCTTGCGGGTCAGGCTGATGGTGGCAGTGTATGCCTCGTCAACAACAAAAACACCGCCTGACGGAGCAAGGCTCCAGCTGACAGTACCGGAATACTGGCTTGTTTCAATAGTACTTACCGGCGTCATGTCCGTTTTCGGCTAGGCGATCTGCGGTATGGCTGTCATGGATATCTGTTCTTTGGCTGTTTCGGGGAAGATGGCGGTAATTACCCCGGAACCGGCGGCATGGGTAACGGTACTGGCGCTGGCTACGTTAAAGGTGTTGGCGCTCACACCGCTTAAGGTATAGCCGGTTTTGGCACCCAGAGTGATAGTAGCTGTATAAATTTGCTCGTTGGCAAAATTGCCACTGACAGCTGGGCTCCAGCTGACAACGCCCAGATACTGGTCGGTATCAATCGTGGTAGCGGTATAGGCTACTGCCCGTGTGGGCACGGCTATCCCGGGGACTTCCAACAGGGATATGGTTGAGGCTCCTTTGTACACCACCGCCAGCTGTGGAGAGCCGCTGATGGTATAGACAATGTGATTGGCAATAGCAATAGAGATAGTTTCGCCATTGCCGACGGTAATATTGCTAATGGTAAGCATTCTGGTTGGGCCGCTGCCACTCAGAGTTCCCACGGTCGCACCGGTGATTGTTATGTGTTTTGCCCCAAGGTGTAAAGGATCACTGTCAAATATCAATGTAAGCGAGCTAGTAGTCGACGCCCCGCTGGCGCCGCCGGATTGTTCGGCCTTCTGGAAAGTAACTACTGTGTCGCCTGGAGCTCAGGTAGCAGCGAACTCCGCAGTAATAACACCGGAATTTGCGGCGTGACTAACACTGCTGGAACCTGCTACGGTAAAGCTGTCGGCTGCCATTCCGGTGGTGGTGTATCCGGTTTTGGCGGTAAGGGTGATAGTGGCGGTGTAGACCGTGCTGGCGGCAAAGCTGTCGCCTTCGGGCACTTCCGGGCTCCAGGTGATGGTGCCGCTATATTGGTCCGCATCTATTGCCCGAACCGGACTGGCTCCGAACGCCGGTACGGTTATGCCGGGGATAGCCAGGGTGCTTATCGGTACTGCGGCAGTGGCCGGGAAGCTGGCCAGTACGGTGCCGGGATTGGCTTTATTGGTAATGGTAGCGCCGGCTACGCTAAAGCTGTCGGCGGTGATGCCTTTGAAGGTGTAGCCTTCTTTGGCTGTCAGTTCGATTATGGCGGTATATTCGGTGCTGGCCTCGAAGCTGCGGCTGACCAGTGTGCCCCAGCTGACGGTGCCGGTATATTGCTCGGTGTCGATGGCGCTGTTTGCCGCTTCTGCTCCGGTTACCGGAGCTGTTACGCCCGGTATGTCCAGCAGGGTTACGGTGGTTTCGGTCGGGCCGGCCGGGTTGGGGCAGGCGGTCAGCAGCAGGGCGGTGAGCAGCAGGGCAAGCAATGCCTTCAGTGTGCCCGTTTTTGCGTGTTTCATGGGTTCTCCTGTTTGGGTATATTTATTTCCTGCTCCCGGTGCTGACTCTGGATATACTGTGCAGGGGTATATAAGCTGGATATGCTTGTGCGGTTTTGGGCTTGTGGTAATTTGGGATGTGTCCAGGAATCGAGCTTGGTGCTTTTTTAAGTGCTTTTGTGTCTGGTAGTTTTTGGATGCTTTCTATTGTGAAATCTACCATCAAAAACAGTCTGACGTATTTTTTTTTTTGTCAACTTCGCGCGGCGAAGGTGCTAAGCTTTCGGAAAACTCTATTAGCTCCAGATGGGGGACTGTCCCCAGCGCTTGGCCCGGCTGGTAGCACTCAGTTGAGCCTGAGGCCGCTCCTGTCGGGTTTCCGACCCCGGAACTTGTCCGGCTGGGGTCAGACCCCCGGCGACCGCTCTGCGGGGTCTGACCCCCACAGTCGGTTCAGCATGGCGTCCACGTCGGCGAAAAAGTGGCGCGGCCGGATGCTGCCGGCGGCTGCCAGCAGCTGTTCGTACTGGTACATGGCGGAGGCGAAGAAGCGGCCGGTTTTGCCCGGCAGGCGCAGGTCGGGCCGGATGGCGGCCTTGGAAAAAAGGATGATGCTCTCGAACACCAGGGCTTTCTGCAGACCCTGCAGCAGCGCGTCTTCGCCGATGATAAGGGGACCAAGTGACCAGAGTATCCGACCGCTGGGAATAAACAGATGTGCCAGCACAATGCCGGACATTACCGGCAACAGCAGCAGCAGACGGGTACGCCTGCCAGCCAGCCAGGACAGCAGCAGTCCGACCGTGAACAGGGCAAGCTTGGCCGGCAGCCCGGGCAGCAGAATCACCAGCAGAATCAGGCTTAACCCAGCAAGGGTGGCCGGCAGAGCGGGCACGCGGCCCTGAAACCATTCGCGGCGCTGGGCTGCCGCCAACGCCGCTCGAGTCGGAGTTTTTTGCTTGAGGCTGGCGGCTGTAGCAGCAGGCCCGGCTGCCTCATCGGCGGCTTGCTCCCAGGCACGGTTTCCCGACACTGTAGCTGCTTCCAGACGCACAATCGCCTCCACCAGGCTACCGGTGGCTGCCGGCTGCACCGAGGCCAGCCAGCTAGATTTCGCAGCAAAGCGGTTTGTAAAAATACCCAGAGCCAGGCCGCTGGCCAGACCGAAGCCAGCCACCATCGGCAGCATGTAAAAAGCCGCCTCGCCGAAGACTATGTAGCGGGCGGCCAACAATTGCATGCCGTTGGACGCCAGTGCGCCGGCGGTGGACAGCCCGGCAAAAGACAGCCAGCGACTGCCGAAGCGGTACAGGCCGCGCATCAGAAAACCGCTGGCCAATGTACCCAGCAGCGAAAACAGGGCAATGTAACTGAACAGGCCGCCGGACAAGAGATTCATGCCCAGTACCTTAACCAGCATCAAAAGTACAAAATGGCGGAAATCGAGGATTTGTAATGCCAGCAGCAGCGGAATATTGGCCAGACCGACACGCAGAAAGGGCAGGGGGCGGGGCAGGAGAAACTCTATGGTAGAAAGAAAAAAAGCCAGCGCCGCTAAAAAGGCGGTCAGCCGGTTCTGGCGCTCAGTGAAGGACGGCGTCAAACTGGTGCTCATCGCTGTCCTCTCCATCTATGCGCATGAATACGGTATTGGGCAGGCAGGCCGACCAGGAGCCGGTGCCCTGTTGCCAGCCGGCGCTGATGCAAGTTTTATTATTGCAGGGTGATTCTACTATGCGGGCTGCTTTGTCTTTGATTTCTATTTTAGTAACGCCAAGTGGCCCGGGCACTTCTATAATGCGGTTCTCCGCCAGCGGGTAGATGTAGTCAACTCCGCCTGCCTGAACCACCAGCCGGGCCGCCGCCGGGCCGGCATACACCAGCCAGGCCGACAGGATGGTCAGGGCAAGACCCAGGCTGATTATGCCCAGATCGCCGGCCTTGACCCGGTATTTTTTATCAGTTGCAGCCACAACCGCAGCCGCCGCTGCCGCACTCTTCGTCATCGTCGCCGCATTCGCAGTCGTCGCCACATTCGCCGCCACAGCCGCAGTCTCCGCAGCCGCCTTCGGCATGCACATGGCCATGGGTCAGTTCTTCGGCGGTGGCAGCACGTACTTCCTTAACCGTAACATCGAAATGCAGGGGCATGCCGGCCAGGGGATGGTTGGCGTCTACCGTTACTTCCGTATCACTGATGCTGACTACGGTCACGATATGCACGCCGTCTTCCTGATGGGCCTGAAACTGCATGCCGGGCTGGATGCTCTCGGAGTCGGCAAACTCGCTGCGCGGAACGGCAAACACCAGTTCGTCGTCGCGCTCGCCATAGGCTTCGGCTGCCGGAATGACACATTTGATATTGTCATTCACTTTTTTGCCTTCCAACTCTTTTTCCAGGCCGGGAATGATGTTCTGGTTGCCGTGCAGGTATACCAGCGGTTCACCGCCGGCGGAACTGTCAAGGATCTCTCCACTGGCATTCTTGAGTTCATAATCAATCGACACAACATGGTCTTTCTGTACGGTCATGATGTTTCCTTTCAAAACAGCTATGAATATCCCGCATGCTTGGGTGCGGGGGTAAAATCGGGCGGACAAAACGAACAACAGGCAGGCTGCTGCGCAGGATTGAACGTGAATCGTAACGACGCCACTATTTGAACTACTAAAGTACAAATACTTGGCGATAACTTCAAGTATCTCTGGCTCTGGAGACTGCAAAATACTGTTTTTTTTGCCATTTTATGCTATCTATAGAGGCGATTTTCAAAGACTTCATCAACTGAATGCAAGGAGTATCCATGAATATTCTCCAGGCTCTTGTCCTTGGCGCGTTCCAGGGCGTTGCCGAGTTTCTGCCCATCTCGTCCAGTGGCCATCTGGCTTTGTTAAAAACTGTCATGCAGCTGCAAGAGGTGCCTCAGCTTTTCGACATAATTCTGCATGTTGCCACACTGTTGTCCATCCTGGTGGTGTTCCGCAAACGTGTCGGTGCCATCATTGTTTCGTTGTTCCGCTGGGTGACCCGCAACTCAGGCGACCCGGACCGTGAAAACCTGGCCATTGTACTGCCGGCTCTGCTGGCCACCGTGCTGACCGCCGGTCTCGGACTGGCCATACAGAAATTGGATTTGCCGGCCAGCCCGCTTTTGGTAGGTATCTGCTTCCTGGTAACCGCTGCCCTGCTGATCAGCACCAGTTTTGCCCGCGGCAAGCTCGAATTCCGGCAATTCGGCTGGAAACAGGGCCTGATTACCGGCCTTGCCCAGGGCGTCGGCGTGCTGCCGGGCATCAGCCGCTCCGGCATTACCATCAGCGCCGGTCTGGCCAGCGGTATGAGCCGTTCCACTGCCGGCGAATTTTCTTTTCTGCTGGCCATTCCGGCGATTGCCGGCGCTCTGCTCCTTGAACTAGGCGACCTGGGAGAGCTGGCTGGTACGGTGTCGCTGCCTGCCCTGGTGTTGGGAGCATTGGCAGCCTTTTTGGTCGGAATCCTGGCTTTACTGATTCTGATGCCGATAGTACGCAAGGGAAAACTGGCCTGGTTCGCTTTGTATCTAGTGCCGGCCGGGCTCGTTTCCATATTTTTGCTCTGACCCGAAATATCCGGCGGGCTGCAGAGTGCCGGCGCGCTCTGCTCGGCCTGCTAAGGTAAACAGTCTGTGTTTTCCCGGAATGTTATATTTGCAGCCGGCTGAAGTTTGCACGATACTTTTCTGTATTCGTGGCGGACCAGCCGGCCTGCAGGCCTAATCCCCGGTTTCGCTGCCTTAAAATCGGAGGCTGCGCATGCTGTTGAAAATCGACGATCTAAAAGAGTCAAACGCTTTCCTCAACGATCTGTACAGTAATGTTACAACAGCCATTTTTCTGGCCGATAATGATGCCCGCCTGGTAAGTTTTAACGATTCGTTCAAGGCCTTGTTTCAGAAGCCGGAAGACCGGCTGATCGGCGAGCTGTGCGGCAATGCCATCGGCTGTATTTTCCAGCAGGAAGAAAGTGTGGACTGCGGCGCCACGACACATTGTGCAGACTGCGATCTGCGTAACAGCATTATTCGCTCCTTTACCGAAAAAGTTCCGGTTTTTAAGCACCTGTTGGTGCGCGAGTTTAATATCTGCGGCCGGGTGCTGCGCAAGCATTTTGTTTTTACCACAAAATATGCAGGGTATCGCGGCCAGGAGTATGTTCTGGTTTTGGTCGACGATGTGACACAGCTCGAGGAACAGCGCGAGCAGCTAGAAGCGCACAATCGGGCCTTGCAGCAGCAGCTGCGCGTGATGGCGGAAAGCCTGTTGGCCAGCGCTCTGGAACTGGATCTGCAGAAAACGACGCAGATGGAACTGGAACGCGAGTTGCGGCACCGGATCGGCAATACCTTGCAGCTGATAGTCTCCCTGCTGAAGCTGCATGAGGATGGCGGCTTTGGTCTGGATGATGCTACTGCTGCAGACGGCAACCCAATGGCTGATTTCGCTGATGCAAGCCAGGCGTCGATTTATGCCGGCATAAACTTGTATATTTCCGCCTTGATTACCGTCTATCACCATGTGCAATACGAGCAAGGGGCGGCCAGTGTTAGTACCGCTGAGTTGATACCTTCACTTTGTGCACTGGCCAGTGCCGACCAGGTGGGCTTTGTGGTGCACCATGACATCAGTGCCTGTATGATAAGCATGGATATGGCGGTTCCTTTTTCACTGGCCTTTGTCGACCTTGTATCACGGGTGCTGGATGCGCAAGCTCTCAGGCTGGAAATAGAATTTTCCATCGATAATAATTATTTTGTTACAACTATGCGCAGCGTGGATCGTTCTGGCAGTCCGGTTTTCGGCGGTCGGAATAGTCCGGCCATGGCTGAGCTCATGCTTGGTCAACTGGCCGGTGAAATAAAGCAGTCTGCCGATTCCTCGCTGCGGTTGTACATTCAACGGCCGCAGCACTAAGTGTCCGCCCTTGAGGCTTGGCTGAGGTGGCAGAATTGGTGCGACGGTCCTGGTGTGCTTGCTGACTGTGGTAGTCATGGTTTGCGTGTGCGGCCTGCTGTAAATGCCTGTTAATTTCGTATTTCAACAAAACTACCTTCGAATATCCAGAAAATAGGTATTTTGTTAAAATTTATTCAGTTAATGATTGGTTATTGATTGACAGTGCCGCGATACGGGCTGATAATCCGGATAGCCTGTTTCGGGTTCCGGTATGGAACCTGGATGGCACCGCGCCTGTCGACATGCTGCCGGTCGGTAAAGTCTCGCCATGGCGGACTTCCGTACACTACAACTGGAGAACTCACAATGAAGAAGATCCTGGTGCTACTGGGTGCTTTCGGGCTGCTGCTAACAGCCTGTACCAACCCTGTCATGGTTGATGTCGAATTTGAAGAAACATTGCCCGCAAAGACCGAAATCACCCGCGACCCGTTGCGGCTTATCGATTTGTCCAGCCCCGATGCTTACGAGAATGATGATACTCAGAGTCTGGCAAAATCAATTGCTGCTTCCGGCAATCCGCAAGAACACAACTTTTATGATGATGCCACTGATTGGCTGTATTTTCAGGCTACTGTCGGCAAAACCTACGAGATCGAAACCTGGGTGATCGGTAGTGCGGATACTATTGTATCTGTATACGACGGCTACACCAGAAAAGTGTACAATGATGACAAGGCCTCCGGCGACTACGGTTCCAAGCTGACTTTTACACCGACTGTAAGCAAGACATATACTGTAAAGGTATATTCCTATAACGGTCGCAAAGGTACTAACCGCGGTTATAGTATTGCCGTTAGCGATACGGCCGGTGGCGGCGGTGGTGGCGGCATTGTTCTGCCCCAGCCGCAGAAGCAATGGACAGTTTTGGTGTATCTGGATGCCGATAATAACCTGTCCAGCTACGGTACCAAAGACATAGAAGAAATGAAGCTTGCCGGTTCCAATGCCGGGCTGAATATTGTTGTGTTATGGGACAATATGTCCAACAACCACGGTTATTATTATATCGAGCAGGGTAGTGCCACGCTGCTGACCGATATCGGCGAACCTAACATGGGCAATCCGCAAACAGCCAAGACTTTTATCAGCTATGCGGCCGAGAATTTCCCGGCGGACAAATACATGTTTGTCTACTGGAATCATGGTGGTGCGGTAGACCGGGGTATTGCCTGGGATGATAGTAATGGTGAAGACCATCTGAGCGAAGTGGAACAACTGGATCTGATGAACTACGGAGTGCAGGTGTTAGGCAAACCGTTCGAAGCCGTCGGTTTTGATGCCTGCCTGATGGCCACAGCCGAAATTTACTATCAGTATCGTGATGTCGCAAAATATATTGCGGCCAGCGAGCAGACCGAACCCGGCGATGGTTGGGACTGGAAGTGGCTGTCGGTACTGCGCAATAATCCGGCCGCAGATGGAGCGGTTGCCACCAAGGCTATTTTTGACTACTATAAAGCGTGGTACAGCAATCAAAGCGATGTAACGTTCTCCACCGTCGATATGGCTTATGCGGATGAACTCGGAAGCGCTCTGGACAGCTTTGCCCGGGCTGCAATCAATTCAGGTGTAGCCGGCAGTACCTACCGTACTTTAGCCAGCGCATTGCCCAATTTTACCGGCTATACAAAAGACCTTGTGGCCTACCTGGACAAGATTCTTGCCTCATCCAGTGTTCCTCAAACTGTGAAGACCAGTGCCCAAGCGCTGCGCACACTCTGCACCGGCCAGCTGGTTCTACAAAACTGGACCGGCTCTACCTGGACTGGAAAAGCCTACGGTACTTCCATAACATTGAAGTCCGATACCGCGATTTACCGGCAGCTGGATCTATGTGTGGATACTCAGTGGAACGAATTCCTTACTTTTGCAGGTTTTGCCAATGCCTACTGATTTATTCTGTCTTCGTAATTAGATAATAAAAGACAGCCCGGTTTTGGCCGGGCTGTCTGCTGCATAAAGTCTTTTTCAGTTGATAGCTGTCGATTGCCCCTTGTTCAGAGCGCCTCCTGTCCCATAATGTCCTTGCTCGGATCTTTGGGAAGCGGCTGCTTCTGCAGTTCGCGTGGCATGACGATGTTGAGCAGGATGGCGGTAAGTCCGCCGGTGGTAATCGGGCTGCCGAACATGCTGGACAGGAAGGGGCTGAAGTGCGACAGTACCTGCGGTACCAGTACAACGCCCATACCCATGCCCAGGCTGATGGCAATGATGAGTACGCCGCGGCGGTTGATGGTGCTGGTGGAGATGATACGAATTCCGCTGGCCGCAATGGTTCCAGCCATCACTATCATGGCGCCGCCAATTACTGAAGGCGGGATGATGCTGAATATACCACCGACTATCGGGAACAAGCCGAAGAGCACCAGTATGCCGGCAATAAAATAGCCTACCCAGCGGCTGGCTACGCCGGTCATCTGGATAACGCCGTTGTTCTGGCTGAAGGTGGTATTAGGGAAGCTGTTGAAGATACCGGCCAGGGTGGAGTTGATACCGTCACCCAGTACGCCGCCGGAAATACGTTTAATGTATACTTCGCCTTCGACCGGTTCGCCGGAGATCATGCTGGTGGCGGTAAGGTCACCCATGGTTTCCACGGTGGTAATAAGGTATAACAGACACATCGGAATAACATAGGGCCAGGCAATCGAGAATCCGTAGCGGAAGGGAATGGGAGCGGTGATGATGCCGAGCTGGCCCATGGCTGCAAAGTTTACTTTACCCAGAACGGCAGCCACGATATAGCCGATCATCATGCCCAGGAATATGGATCCCATGCGCAGCCAGCGGTTTTTACTGCGGTTGAATATTACAATAAAAACCAGAACGATGCCGGCCAGCATCATATTGTCCCAGGCACCGAAAAATTCCGGTTTGTTCTGCAGCAGCCAGGCGCCGCCGCCGACATCGGTTAGTCCTACCTTAATCAGGTTAAAACCGATCAGCAACACGATTACGCCGGATACCAACGGCGTTATGATCTTATTCAAGAATGGGATAAAACGACTGAAGATAATTTCCACTACCGAACAAACAATAACAGTACCAAAAATGGCAGCCATCATTTCTTCCTGGCTGCCGCCCTGGTTTTTAATGTACAGGCCGATAGCTATTATTGTAGCCAAGAAGGTAAAGCTGGTTCCCTGAATGGAAAGCAGACCTGACCCGATCGGTCCGATTTTTCGGATCTGGATATAGGTTGCCAGGCCCGAAACCAGCAGCGACATGGAGATCAGGTAGCCGCGCATGGCCATGTCCACACCAAGCGCTCCGGAAATAACAATGGCAGGTGTTACGATACCCAGAAAAATAGCTGCCATGTGCTGCAGGGCCGCGACCAGGGTCTGGCCCAGGGGCGGTTTTTCATGCAATTGGAAGATAAGTTCTCTTTTTGCTTCTTGTGCAGTCTGCTGTGTACTCATGAATGCCTCCTGTATGGAATTATTATGAAGCCATTTTTTGTACTGTCAATTTTTTTCTTTCTGAAAAAGTCAAAAAACCCTGAAATTTCTATTTTTTGCGTTATAGTTGGATGAATTATCAAGGAGACTCGGCCTTATGACACATTCCTCCGATTCAGATCGCTCCAGGACAACAGTATATGACCTTGGCGAAGCCCTCGCAGAAGTTGAGACTCTTTGGGCTTTTCGCTTCAGTCAGGATGGAATCTCTAAGGTTAAACTTTTCTTTGCCCATATTCAGAAATTATTCGCCGGCCAGGTTGAAGGTTTTCACGCCTGTGATACCGAATATCATGATATTTTCCATACTGTAACCGTGTTTCAGACTACTTTCCGGCTGCTGGATGGCTACATCAGTGCCGGCAGTATCGTCTCGGAGGATGCTGCCGTAGACTTGCTTCTGGCCGCTTTAGCCCACGATACCGGCTATATCCGCCGGACCGGTGAAGAAGAAGGCTCGGGTGCCCGTTATACCAGTTCTCATGTAGCCCGTTCTGCTGATTTTGTGCTGGAACATGGCCAGAAAGCCGGCTGGACAAGTGTCGACCGCATGGTACGTTTTATTTGGGCTACCGGACTGAAAAACGAATATGCAGCACAACATTGGCAAAATACCCAGGAATCAGAATTGGCCGCCCTGCTCGGCAGTGCCGACATAATCGGCCAGATGTCCGACCGGGTGTACCTGGAAAAATTGTTGTTTTTATATCGTGAATTCCGCGAGGCCGGCTTTCCTGGCTATGAAACCGAGTTTGATATTCTGCGTAAAACTATCGATTTTTATGATTTAGCCATTCACCGACTGGATGTGGATTTTAGGGGCGTACGATCCTACGCCCGGCTGTTTTTCCGCAACCGCCAGCAGGAAGATCGCGATTTTTATGCCGAAGCTATGGATCACATGATGGAATACCTGCGCGGTATCCTGGCGGACGATTCTACGAATTTCCGAAAAAAACTGCGCCGCCTGGATCTGGAACACGTAGCTGTTTAGTTGATTTCCGTCCTGTTCAGCTCTCGCTTTTCTGCTAGTCCATTTTTTTCTTGCATTTTCAGCGCACCAATACTACAGTGATACCTCCAGCTTTTTCTGAAGTACAGGCCGTCAGCCTGGAGGAGGATATCAGGTGACCACTGAAAAAAACTATCGCAACGACGCATATGCCAAGGTAAGCGGCAGGGCAGCCTACGCCGATGATGTTAACTTCGCCGGTGCCTTGCATATGGTTCCGGTGTATGCCGATTTTGTCGCTGCTACAAATCTTCAGATTGACTGTGCTGATGCATTGCGGTCGCCCGGCTGCGTGCGGGTACTAACTGCTGCGGATGTTCCCGGCAGCTGTACCTACGGTCAGATCGAGCAGGATTACCCGATTCTGGTGCGCGATACTATCCGTTCCTGGGGGGATGTGGTGGCACTGGTACTGGCCGATACCCGCGAACAGGCACTGGCCGCCGCTGCCCTGGTAAAAGTAACAGCTACACCGCAAAAGCCACTGCTGACGATAGAGGAAGCCATGGACCCGTATGCCCGGGTGATTCCGTCGTATGGTAACAGCAATATTGTGGTGCATCATGCCATGCGCCACGGCAATCCCGACCCGGAGTTTGCCGGCTGCGAGCTGGTGCTGGAAGAGGATTTCGAGACCCAGACCATCGAGCAGGCCTACATGGAGCCGGAATCGGCCATTAGTGTACCCCGCCACGACGGTGTTATCGAAATTTACGGCAGTATGCAGCATCCCTTCAGCACCCGGCGCTTTACGGCGGCCTTCCTGGGCGAACCACTGTCTAACTTTGAGGTGTATACCATTGCGGTGGGCGGCGGCTTTGGCGGCAAGGATGATACCGCTGCCTGTGTCTGTGCCCGTACCGCATTGGCGGCCAGGTTGCTGCGCCGGCCGGTTAAAATGACCTATACCCGTGAGTGGTCAATCCGTGAATCCTACAAGCGGCATCCCTACAAACTGCATTACAAGGTGGGTTTTTCCAGTGAAGGGCAGATAATGGCTGTGCAGGCAAAAATTTTGGCCGATTCCGGCGCTTATCTGTCGGTATCGCCCTGGGTTACCTGGCGTTCAACCGCCCAGTGCTGTGGTGCCTACAGTGTGGAAAATGTACATGCCGACGTGTATGCGGTGGCTACCAATAACGTCTTTACCGGTGCCATGCGTGGTTTCGGCTCGCCCCAGGTAAACTTTGCCATCGAGCAGCTGATGGATATGGCAGCGGTGCAGCTGGGCATACATCCGCTGGGTATCCGGCGGATGAATATGGTAAAGCAGGGCAGCCGCACCGTAACCGGCCAGCTCCTGGACAATCATACCGTAAGCCTGGAAGAAGTGATGAACAAGGTGGTGCACGAGATCGGCTACCGCAAAAAGTTCGAACAGTGTTCGCGCGGCAAGAGCGAAGGCGATACGCTGTACGGCATCGGCCTGGCCATCAGTTACCGCGGGTCCAGCCTGGGTGCGGAGGGTATGGATTTCTGTACCTCCATCATCAACGGGCAGTATGACGGCAGCATTCTGGTAGAGAGCGGCATCCATGAGAACGGCCAGGGCTCGGAATCGGTAATGCTGCTGGTGCTGGCCGAGGAGCTTGGAGTTAATCTGAAACGCCTGCGCTACCGGCGCGGTTCCACCAGCAATATTCCCGATTCCGGTACCACCGTGGCTACCCGCGGCACCATTATGGGCTCCAGCTCGGTACTGATTGCTGCCCGCAAGTTCAAGGAACTGCTGGCCGGGCACCTGGCCGAGCGCTTGCGCTGCAAACCGGAGGATGTGCGTTTCCATGATGACAAAATTTGGGGCCTAAGTTTCGATTATAGCCTTACCTGGGAAGAAGCTATGAAGGAATTGTTCCTGCAACGGGTTACCCCCTACGCTTTCGGCACCTTCCAGGCACCGGATGTTAGTTGGGACGACACGACCGGCCAAGGTAACGCCTATTTTACCTACGTGTACAGCTGCCAGGCGGTTGAGCTGGAGATAGACAAGAAAACCGGAAAGATAAAACTGCTGAACATTGTTGCCGGTCATGATATCGGTAAGGCCATAAACCGGGCAATGGTGCTCGGCCAGATGCATGGCGGTATTGCCCAAGGGGTAGGTATGGCCTTGATGGAAGAGATTTTGCGTCCGGAGGGGCGGATCAGTACCCTTAACTTCGACGCTTATAAAATACCGCGTACTACTGACCTGCCGGAGATTAGCGGAATTATCGTGGAGAACCATGATCCTAATTCGCTTACCGGCGCTAAAGGCATCGGCGAGCCGGCTCTGGAACTGATAGCTCCGGCGATCGCCAATGCTGTATTCAACGCAAGCGGCAAACGCTTCCGCAGTATGCCCATAAAAATTAATCCGGAGGATCTGGAATGAACAAGCTGCAGCTGAACGGCCGTGAGATAGAAGTGCAGGATAGCGATCTGTCGATGACTTTGCTGCGCTTTCTGCGCGAGCGGCATTTCTTATATGGAGTAAAAAACGGCTGCGAGCAGGGACTGTGTGGTTCCTGTACTATCGTGGTAGACGGCAAGGCTATGCGCTCCTGCAAATTTCCGGTGCAGAAAGCTGTCGGAAAATCGCTGATTACCATCGAGGGCATGGAATATCCGGACGGTCGGGTGCATCCCATCCAGCAGGCCTTTATGGATGCCGGCGCGATACAGTGCGGTTTTTGTACCCCCGGAATGGTGCTGGCCGCCTATGTTTTATTGCTGGAAAACCCGCAGCCGACCCGGGAGCAGATACGCAAGGCCCTGCGCGGCAATCTGTGCCGCTGCACCGGGTACCAGCACATCATCGACGCGGTAGAGTTGGCCGCTAAAATTATGCATGATCAAGGTTTGCCGGTTCAGGCCGGCTGCCTGCAGGGCCAGTCGGCCTGAAATTTCGGCCTAAGCGGGCGCTCCCACGGGGGCGTCTGAGCCGCTGGCATTTTGCAAGCTGCAGCGTAGGTTTTCCATCTCCAGTTTACGTACTGCCTCTGGATCAGTCCGGTTTATCTTCAGTTTGCCTTCGCGGGCGGCCTGCAGCAGCATGTAGTAAATGGGGTGTAGGGCTTCCTTGAGCTTGGCCATTAGGGGGGCTGGCTTGGTTTCGGCCTGTAGTGCATAACCGAGGTCGATCAGGTTAGCCTGATACAGACAGCGATGCCTTTGCCGTTTTTCCAGCGTAAGTGTCTGCCCGAGTACTACCGGCAATTGCGGCTGCTCGCTGCTTTGGCTGGCAACCCAGGCATTAATTAGAATGTCGCGGGCGCTTAAGACATTGAAGGCGCTGAAATGCAGAAATGCGCCATCGCGCAACTGCAGAGTGTCCTTGATGAAGTTGGCCGAAACCGCTCCATCCAGCAGTTGAAGGCAGGCCGGAGCGGGTATGCCATGCAGGGCCAGCGCCAGGGTCTGGCTGCCGATTTTGGTGTAACAGGGATAGGCGATTTTTTTGTTGCCATGCAGAGCCTTCATGGTGTTGCGGAAAATGTCGCCTTCCATTCGCTGCTGCAGCTGCTTGAATTCCCAGTTTTTCAGTTCGTCCAGCGCACTTACCCGGTGTATAAGCGCTTCCTGCCGGTGAATCAGTTCCACACAGTTGCGCAGAAAAAGGTAACAGACAGCATAGGTCCAGATGAGTTCCTCTGTCGGCGGCTTGCGCAGGCTGGCTTCGACTGCCAGAAAGTCCTGTTGCTGGTCGGGGGTAAGCAGTTCGCGGAAGTCCTGGGTGCAGTCCAGCGCGTTGGTTATGGTACGCAGCATGGCCCAGGTGACCAGTTTGGTGCTCAGCAATTGTTTTGCCAACTGGATGAACATAGGCAGAGGCATGCTGTCTATCCAGTGCAGAAGCGGATAATTCAGGAAGCCTTCCAGTAATTGCCGGTCACTTTCTTTCATGCAGCTAAGTGTATAGCGGCCGTCTGCTTCTGTAAATAGCCGACACAGAAGCAGGTGCGCAGCCGATCGAAGTGCGGTATGCCCAGGACCAGGGCAGTGTCGTTGTCTGTATATGCATGCTTTCGGGGAGTCCGGAGACCCTGACGGCTGCTACGGGCGCAGGCCGGAGCGGACGGCATGGCTCCGGACGGGGGGTGCGTCTGGCCATGCTGGCTGATCGTAGCTAAGCTGGCGCCCCCCGGCCTTGCATGCTTGAAAAATGACCGGATAGGGGCTAGGATTAGGCTATGCCCAACAATGCTGTACCACCTGATTATGACGAATCTGTTCTGCCTCCGATTGCGCCGCTGCCTTCCAGTGATGACGAGCTGGAAAACGAACTGCATCGCGGCAAGCTGGCTGCGGAAGCGGTGGCTAAAACGGCTGATCCGGGAACGCTGGTAGAGGCGGCGCGGGCGGCCGGCGAGGCGGAAAGCGCGCAGTCTGCGGGGGGCGGCCAGGAAGATGCAGGGCCTGAAGGCGCACTGGCTGTTGACGAGGCAGCCATCGGAGCGCTGCGGGTTTCGGAATCGATGCGGGCCACGGTACGGGCAATGGAAAAAAAGGGGACCCGATCCCAGTTCCGCCACCGTATCGCCCTGATCGGCGCGGCCGAGCTGGACCAGAAACGGGTGCGGGTACAGCAATCCGGGGCCATGCTGCTGCTGGAGGCAGTGTATCAGCATGGCGCACCGCACTGGCTGGATCCACTGGTGGCTATAAAACCGCTGCGTGATATTTTATTCAAGATGGAAGCACCGCCGGTGGCTGACCGCGGCGTGTTTTATGTTCTGACCAAAGCGGCCCGGGCCGGAATTTCGCCGGCGGCTTTTGCCACGCATGTGGTACTGCCGCGCATGGCAAGCGATTATGACTGGCGGCGCTGGAAGGCCAGGCATGTCTGGATTCTGGATTCCATCGTAGACTTGCTGGCGTCGCTGCGTTCTCAGCCGCCCTGGGATGCTGAACGCCTTGGTGATACTTCTATAATAACTGATATTGCCCTGTGTAAATACGTCGGCCGGCCGCTGGCCCGGTTGGTAAGCGAACGTCTGACCGGACAGGAAGGCCATCTTGAGTCCTGGCGTGATGCCTGGCGCAGTTTTAGCTTTAAAAGCCCGGCTTTTCTGCATTACATGCGTCGGGTGGTACTGCCCTGCCTCTATCGCATGTCCGGCCGGATAGATCCGGAGCAGCTTGCGCCGATCGGGCGGGCCCTTTCGGTACTGGAGCGCAGTCTGGGGCGGCGGCTGAATTCGATGAGTGCCCGTACTCAGGAATTGTTTACCGCCAAGGCTGATCTGCCGGACAGTTTTGATCTGCGGGTGCAACGGCGGGCCGACGAGACGCAGGGTGGTGGTTCGCTGGTAATTGCCAGGGAATTGCGGGCTTACATCGAACTGGCCAATATGTTGTCAGCCTTTGACGCCGGGCCGGCTTTGCTTGGCCGCTTGTCGGCGATGAGTGTTAAACTGGACGGGGAGTTATTGACGGATGCCTTGGCCTTGACCGCTGTTTTAGAGAAACGCGAAGGAACGGCTGTATTGCGCTGGCATTTTGAGATGCTCGGCCGTACGCCTAAAAACAAGCGCTCGGTGTTTATCCAGGAGACCAAAGCTTCTGGCGGCGTGTATCCGGGCTGTCCGCAACGCAGGCTGCAGCTGCCGGATCCACATAAGCCGGATGCCTCGGCACTGGCTTTGGCCTGCGGCTTCAGTGAAGATCAGCTAAACCTGTTTGCCGGCGAGGGTGGCGGTATTGCAGTTGTGGATAGCTTGCATAGCCGCATGCTTACGGCCGATCCGGGGTTGGCTGAGAGCTACCGCCAACTGGTGCAGGATGTCTGCCGCGGGAGGGATCGGGCTTGGGACAACCGGCGACTGTCGGAATGGAGTTCCCGCGGTCCAGTTATAGAAGAATTATTGCTGCGTTCGCTGATTCCCGGTCTGAGTGGTCAGGACCGCAGCTTGTGCTCTACTTCGGCTTTGTTTCTGAAATGGGGCAAGATTCTGGAAGGCCCCTTTGTGCCGGCCCGTCTGACTGTGCAGGTGCCTGTCGGGCTGCCTGCCGGCGGTCTTATTGAGCCGGCGGGGCGCGATGCGGCCAGGGCCAGAGTGGATCTGGCCAGTTTCGAGAAAATCTGGGCAGCTCTGTCGGTACGCGAGCCCGATGCCGAGTGTGCAGAAGCCTTTGCCGGTTTGGGCCGACGCCTGACCGCTCTGCAGCGGCAGCTGGATATCGAGCATGCCCGGGCTATTACCGAAGAACAGGAAACACTGGGGCGCAGCGTGGGACTGTCAGCCGAAACCGGAAATGTACCAGCGGCCGACCTTGAATCCAATTCCGAAGCCGGCGCGCGGCTGCAAGTAGCAGGCAACGGACGGCTGCCTGAGGACGATCCGCTGGTTCAGAGGCTGCGCCATGACGTAGGGATACTCGATTCGATGTTTAAGGGCCTGGAGGATGTGCCGGTAAACAAGCGTGATCCGCGACGCTTTGCTCTGGCTATCCGGGCGGCAGCTTTGTATGCCGAGCCGGGTGACGCCATCAGTCTGGCGGTGCTGGAAGCGGCATTGGCCCGTTATGGAGAAACTGTGGTATTTAAGCGTCTGGCCACGCAAGTGGCAGTCGAACTTTCACCGCTTGATGTGGCTACTGC
>JAHIWF010000281.1 GCA_018815555.1 Spirochaetota bacterium
GGCGGTAAACAGCAGCTGGTAGGCTGAGCCGTTTTCATGGAACAGCTCTGTCAGCAGCGGACTGTTATCGTTGCTATTATGCTCGTCGTAAAGGTTGCGGGGCAGCAGTTGGCTGTTGCGCAGCCGGTAGTGTTGCCAGGCCTTCAGCATGCCGGCCTGCAGATGCTGGCGGTCGTGCTGTGCCGAATCACTGAGCAGCTGACTGCCTCTCCAGCCGTATACAGCGGCGGTTCCCGTGTCCTGGCAGGTCGGCCAGGTTTTCCCGCCGGCCAGGCTGCAGTTTTCCAGTAATTGCCGGCAGACCATCTGGTCCATCGGACTACTGTCGTTTGCTGTAGCCAGTCGTTGCAGGTCGTCGAGGAAGGTTTGGCGGAAACCGAACTGCAGTCGAGTGAACGCTTGCTCGGCAAGCAGCTCCAAGCTTTGTGCCGGCAACACATACAGCCGCTGCTTGCCGGCTTCCGTTAACCGAGAACAGTAATCTGCCTGAGCCGCTTGCCGTTGCTTGGTCGTACCCCGCAGTTCCGCTGTCTGGAAGCCCTGCAGCGTTTGCAGCGGCTCAAACGCCGGCCCGATCAGTTTCTCGAAAAGCCTTCCGTCCGCCTGGACCGCCTGAATTGCCAGATGGCAAGCCTCGCCAAAATCCCAACTGCTTGCAGCGGGAGCGGCCCTGTCGACTGAGGCGGTGCTGTTCACCGGCGTCCCCGTCCCCACAGGAATTTTTTAAGCTCGATCGCTTTCTCCGGGCAAACCTCGTCGCAGCAATAACAGCGGATGCAGGCCTCGTAGTCAATATCCGGAGCCTTGCGTCCATTAACAAAAGTTAACGCCTTGGCCGGGCAGATTTTGACGCAGCCGGCACAGTGTATGCATTTTTTTTCGATGAATACCGGCCGGGGCACCAGCAAGTTTTTCAGGATGCGGTGCAGCCAGTCCGGTACATGAGCCCGGATGATGTCATTTTCGTGCAGCACTTTAACCAGCTCAAAATGCTGAGGCCGGAACTGCTCCAGCGGATCACCGTTCAACCGTATGGTATCCGGCGAGAAGCCGTAGCGCAGGTCCTGAACGGCCAGGCCCAGGTAAGGAATATCCTCGGGTTTATAGCCAATCAAGCCGCTGGCAACCCAGTCCATGGCGTATACGCTGCGCGAGGCCATAATCAGGCCCAGGTGCTTGGGGGTGCCGCTGTTGGGGCCTTTACCTTCCATGGCCATGATGCCGTCCATGATGGCAAAATGGGTTGGCGCGGCCAGCTGCAGATCATTGAGCATCAGCGCAAAATCGCTGCGGTCGGGAAAGCGCAT
Organism: Spirochaetota bacterium; assembly: GCA_018815555.1. Taxonomy (GTDB): domain Bacteria; phylum Spirochaetota; class Spirochaetia; order Treponematales; family UBA12059; genus UBA12059. The sequence continues at coordinate 1,308 of JAHIWF010000281.1, forward strand.
GTGAAACGCGCTTTTCTGCAGTCCGGGAATCAGGCCGAACATGTTTTTAAGAGCGCCGGTAAAATACATCAAGCCATGTGTCTTGAATTTGGGCAGACTGATGATGACCTCGGCTTCGCCAACGGCCTCGGCCAGGGTAAAACGGCGGATCAGCTTGCCCTGTGCTACATCTACCGGCCGGCCACGCGAGAAGTCCGCCCATTCCGCGCCTTCCTCCTGCACCACCTGGTACAGCCCGGTTTTACTGCCGGCCATGTCCTGGGGCTGCCAGCCGGGCGCATCGCCGACCAGAATGCGCGCCGCTCCCTGGCTGCGCACATAGCGGATCGCGGCGCGTAGAACTACAGGATGGGTGGTGGTGCAGCGTTCCGGAGCACTGGCGTTCAGGATATTCGGCTTGAGCAAGACTGTCTTGCCCTTTACCTGCGGAAAGCCGGCCAGCTCGCAGGCCTGGCTGAGAGTCGCCAGAACCTTGTCGTCGTTGTAATCGGTGCAAGCTTTGAGTGTTACAAATACTTCATTGTTCATGGCAGTATATCCGCGCCGAAGAGCAGTCCGGCTTCCCAGCCTAAAGTAGACTGGCCGTCCGTACCGTTAGCAAAGCTGAGGCTTGAAGTCAGGTTGATACGCAGCGGAAAGTCCGGCGGTATCAGGTTCAGGTCCAGGCCTACAGCCAGCGGCAGGCCAAATTCCAGCGGGGCGTAGCCGAAAGCAGTGCTGGCAATACGACCCGACAACTGGGCCCCGAACATGAAGTTACTGAGCGAGATTGCCGCCGATATGCCCATGCGCCAACGCAAATCTTCTATGTAATAAGCCTCGAGTTCCGGTGCGACCGTAACATGGAAAAAGGAAGAGCCTAGCGTTAGCGGCAGGCCAAGCACCAGCGACAGTGGCTGGCGCAGGGTGTTCGCCGGGATGCTTGCCGAGAGTGCCAGCCCAGGCGAGAAGATACCGATCGGCGGCAGGCCGCTGCGCAGACTGCTTTGCACAACCAGGCTGCCGACCTCGGTTCCAACCTCCAGCGCTAGTCCGAAATCAAGCAAATTGCGCAGGCTGAAGCCGGCCTGCATCAGTACATGCAGCATGGGTGCCAGCGGGTCTGCCGCCTTGAACAGTGCTCCGCCGCCCCAGTACAGGCTGGATTCCGAAGGCAGGAATCCGGCCCAACCAAACACCGGCCCGGCGGTCGGTCGCCGGGAGCCCTGCGGCAGCACCAGTATAGAACTGTCGACGTATAGTGGAAACTCCAGCTGATACAATTCTTGCTCGGCTGCCTCCGGGTTTTCCGGAACGATGGAGGCGCGGAAAAAATACAGCCCGTCTGCAACTACCTGCCCGTCCATGTTGCGGCCATCCCAAAAACAGTCCTGCTGCCAGGTATCGAAGGGGTCGGATTGCTTTTCGAAAACCAGAGTTTCAGTTTCGTCTACAATACTGTAGTAGGCGCTGCCGTAGCTGCTTGCCATAAAACCAAGGCTTACCGAGCCGAGCATGCCGCTGTTAAAAGGATTAAAGCGCTCGCGGGAGATTTTTGCAGAGTCGACCCGGAAAACCGCCGGCTGCAGGGTAAGGTCATAATTAAAAAGCAGATTGGCCGGAATAAACACCACGATATCCTGGTTTTCATAGCCGAAAGCTCGTACTTCCAGTTCCTGTGGGCCGGTCGGCAGACGGATCAGGCCGGCTGGATACTCTTTGCCGCGGTGCCGGATCTGTGCCTCGGGCACATTTACTTGCAGAGACAGGTAGCCGGTTTCCTGCACCAGGCGCAGGTACAGCGTGGTGGCAGTATCCGCGGCCAGGCTTACTTCGATTACCATACGGTCGTAGGATTCGGCCTCGATGATTACCAGATAGCTGCCTGGTGTCAGCTTGCCAACCGATACCGGTACTGTGCCGGCATAATTGCGGCCGATGCTTATGCCAGCCGAACCGATATTACTCTCTACGCTGAGGCTGGCCAGACCGTCCTGCGCCAGATGGGTGGTGCTGATGCTTAGAAAGGGCTGGTTGCTCTGAGCCTGAAGCAGGCCGAGCGAAACCATTGCCAGTAACAGAACTGCAAAGTGTCTCATATACAGAACTGTATCTTATTTGAGCTGCTTTCTCAAGGCGGCAGCAGCAGCAGCTGCTGCTGAAACCAGTTTCAGGGCAAGACTTGCGTGATGGGGTATATGGTATTAGAATTGTGTCAGCTTGTATCAAGGAGACCGCCGTGGCAACAATTCTACCAATCGCATCCGGAAAAGGAGGCGTCGGCAAGACTGTTTTTACAGCCAATCTGGGGGCGGCTCTGGCCGGCATGGGCAAGACAGTTATCGCGGTCGATCTGGATCTGGGCGGCGCAAATCTGCATACCGCGATGGGAGTACGTAACAAGCATCCCGGCGTCGGGTCAATCATCTGGAAGAAAGAAAAAAGGCTCGAGGATCTGGTTGTCCCCACCGAGCAGGACCGCTTGTATCTGGTACCTGGCGACAATCTGCTGCCGGGAACCGCCAATCTGGATTTCTTTACCAAAAAACGCATCATGAAAGAGCTGCACGAGCTTACTGCCGATTTTGTGCTGCTGGATCTGGGTGCCGGAGCATCCTATAACATCATTGATTTCTGGCTGATGGTTGGCAACGGACTGCTGGTAACTGCTCCGGAGATTCCGGCCATACTGAACGCCTACTCATTTTTTAAGACAGCCGCCTTCCGCCTGTTGTTCCGCTCGTTCAAACGCGGCAGCGAGGAGCGCGACCGTATCGTCGATTATGTGATCAACCGGGTGGAAGGCCAGGGCAAAACCTTTGTCGAGTTCGCAGCCGAAATGGCCGCCCAGTACGGTCCCAGCGGCGAAAAAGCCCTGCAGGAATTGTCGGCGCTGCACCCCCGGGTGGTGGTAAACATGGGCAACGGCGGCAACGACGCGGCAATTGCCATGCGCCTGCGCGAAATTTCCGCGCGCAACCTGGGCATCAGCATGGACTATATCGCCTACATCATGCGCGACCCGCTGGTCTCCCCTTCGGTTTCCGCGCGCCAGCTTATCCTGCACAGCAATCCCGACTGCGCCTTTGCGCGCGGCGTAAGTACCGCCGCCGAACGCATCCGGGCCGCCCCCGAAGGACAGATGCCGCGCCTGGAGCTGGACGACGAGGATCTGTACACCTTAATGGAGCGAGTGCTAAACGAGGAGCCTGAGGAAAGCGACCCGGACGCCGTGTTCATGCACTCCAGCGATCAGGGCTTGTAAGTGCTCTCTGTTGTCGGATCCAATTCCTGAAGATAGTTCAATCAGCAAATGGATTGTAATGTTAATTACTAGCACTTATACTGTGGGCAGTAAGCCGAACGAGGGTATGCAGCATGGATGCAAAGCCAATGAAAAAAATTCTTCTGGTCGAAGATGATGCAATCATTGCACATAGTGAGAAAATCAGTCTTGGTAAATATGGCTATGAAGTAGTTATTGCCAATTCTGGGGAAGAAGCGGTAGAAATAATTAACAATATGACA
>JAHIWF010000282.1 GCA_018815555.1 Spirochaetota bacterium
ATCATCGACGCACCGCCGGGAATAGGCTGTCCGGTAATTGCAGCCCTGCAGGGTTGTAACCTGGCCATAGTGGTTATCGAAGCTGGTCAATCCGGAATCCGTGATGCCAAGCGCCTATTTGAACTGCTGGCAAGCATGAAGCGTCCCCATGCCAGCATAATAAATAAAACCGGCATCGATGCAGGGGCAGATACCCAGGCCCGCCAATTAGCTGAACATTTCGGATCCAGGATACTGGCCGAACTGCCGTATGATAAGCGCTTCAGGGAAGCTACCGAACAAGGCATTGCCTGGCATACGTGTACAGACAGTTTTGTAGCAGAACACAGCCGCTGCTTATGCACGACCGTGATACAGATTAAGGAGAACTTTATGATAAAAGCCATACCGACAGATGACAAGCAAACCGTATCCAAAGTATTTGGACGGGCAAAATGGTTCGCGCTTTATAAAGACGGCAGTAAAGAAGCCGAATTTCTGGACGGCAGCGGCAATGCCGAACATGGCGCTGGAACCGGGGCAGCTGCCAGCCTGATTGAAAAAGCGGTGCAGCAAGTATTTGCGGCCGAAGTTGGTCCCAAAGCCTATGATGCCCTGGTAGCCGGTGGAGTGCATATCAGCATAGTAAAAGCCGGAACCGCACTGGCAGACTTGGTCTAAGCGACTAAAAGAACAAGCCTGATGCTAACGAGCCTCCCGCCGCTACGACGGGGGCTTGTCCAAAGCCAAAGGTATTTCTATACTGCAGTAACTGGCATATGCCAACTATAATTTGGAGCGTATATGAGTAATGAATCTGGATGTGACGCCACCGCCATTCCCGGCATCGGCGATGAAACTAAGAGTGTCGGCGTTAAAGTTAAGCGGGTTATTGGAGTTGTAAGCGGCAAAGGCGGCGTAGGCAAATCCACGGTTACCGTGCTGCTGGCCCAGGCCCTGGCCGCCCGCGGCCGCAAAGTCGGCATCCTGGATGCCGATATTACCGGCCCAAGTATTCCCCGCCTGACTGGGCTTTCGTCGTTCCGCGGCGAAAACAACGGCACCCAGCTGATACCGCTGATAAACGAAGAAGGCATCAAAGTTGTATCCATCAATTTTTATGTCGAAGACGAAGCCACCCCGGTGGTCTGGCGCGGCCCCCTGTTATCCAAAGCAGTGGAGCAGTTCTGGCATGATACCGACTGGGGCGAACTGGATTACCTGCTTGTGGATTTTCCTCCGGGAACCGGAGATGTACAGATAACCGGCTTTAACAGCCTGCCGGTGGACGGACTGGTGGTGGCAGCCACCCCGCAGTCGCTGGTGTCGATGATAGTATCCAAAGCGGTGCGCATGGCCGGCATGGTGGACGCACCGGTACTTGGTGTGGCCGAGACCATGGGCAGCCTGCTCTGCCCGCACTGCGGCCAGGAAGTGCCGCTCTTTGATTCGCTGGACGGAACCAGCATCCAGGAAGCCCTGGGCATACCCCTACTCGGAAGCTTCCCCTGGCGCAAAGAAATCGCCCAGGCCCGCGAACTGCGCTGGGCGGCACTGCCGAAGGACCTTACGGACAGAGCGGATGCCCTGGCCGTCGAAACCGAGCTGGCCCTGGCCAGTGTATCGCGTAAAGGCAAGTAGCCAGTGCCGCGACCAATCAATCAACGCCGGGTGCGATCCAATCCCCTGGCAGCAACGCTCTTTAAACCGGCCGGTATTCCGACCCGTGAGCTTGAAGAAGTTGTTCTGACCTACGACCAGGCTGAAGCAGTACGGCTGGCCGACCTGGAAGCCCTGTATCAGGAAGCGGCCGCCCGCCGGATGGGAGTTTCCCGTCAGACCTTCGGCCGCATACTGGAAGAAGCACGACATCGTATTGCCGAGGCGATACTGACCGGAAAAGCCCTGCGTATCGAAGGCGGGCACATCACTCTGGAGGAGGAATCCCATATGCACAAGAAAGTAGCAGTACCAACCCGCGGCGGTCAGGTAGACGCCCATTTCGGCAATTGCGAATACTTTTCGGTTTTTGAAGTAGAAGGAAGCAGTATTACCAGCGAGAAGCGGATGGACAGCCCGGCCGGCTGCGGCTGTAAATCCGACATTGCCAGCATATTGGCCAAAGACGGCGTAAGTTTGATGCTGGCCGGAAACATGGGCGAAGGTGCAGTACGGGTGCTGAGTGCAAACGGCATCGAAGTAGTGCGTGGCACCAGCGGGGCTACCCGTGCGGTGGTGGAGAGCTGGCTGGCCGGTGCTGTGAAAGACTCCGGTGAAGGCTGCCACGAACACGGCAGCCACGATTGCGCCCACTGAGCACATAACAAAGCTCAGCTACAGACCCCAATAAGCCGCCGGGCCGCGAATAGCCGGCGGCTTTTGGTCACAAGTGTACATTAAAGCAGGGCCAGCACCGCAAAAAAGTGCAAAATGGTACCAGCACCTACAAACAGGTGCCAGACCGGATGCGACCACACGGTGTTCTTGATGATATAGAAACCAGCTCCGGCAGTATAGGCTACCCCCCCAAAAACCAGATAGGTGATTGCTTCGGCCGGAGCCGCCGCCACCAAAGATTTCCAGGCCAACACAATAACCCAGCCCATGCCGACATAGGCCAGCGTGGAAATAACCCGAAGTTTGCCCACCAGAAAAGGTTTCAGGCTGATGCCGAGCGCGGCCATACCCCAGATAAGGCCAAATACCCACCAGCCCACTGTCGGACGCAGCACGGTAAGGCAAAAAGGCGTATAGGTGCCGGCAATCAGAAAAAATATGGACGAATGATCCAGCACTTTGAATACCCGCTTTACCCGCGGCCAGGGGAAGGCATGGTAGAGGGTAGACATGGTATACAACATAATCGACGACACGCCAAAAATGGCATACGAGACGACATGCCAGGCAGTACCGCGGGTGGCAGCAAGAACGATCATAATGACCAGTCCGGCGACCGACAGCAAGGCTCCAATCCCATGGGTTATTGAATTGGCTATCTCTTCACCCATGGTCGGGTGCACCAGACGGTGTTTAATTAGGGTTTCAGGCATTTGAGTTTCCTTTCTCAGTTACAGGATAGACCGGCTGACCAAGACAAAGTTGCAAAAAAGCATTATACTGTTTTTTCGCATTACAGTCCGGAGTAAAACAGTAGCTACCCGGCATATGAAAGGACTTTATCAGATGGAAACAGCGCACAAGGCTGCCTTTATAAGCGTAATCGGACGCCCTTCGGCCGGCAAATCAACCTTGCTGAACCAGGTGTGCGGCGAAAAAGTGGCAATCGTATCACCAGTACCGCAAACGACCCGCAATACCATACGCGGCATACTCAGCCGTGAGGGCTACCAGCTGGTGTTTATGGACACCCCCGGCTTGCATGATTCGGAAAAAGCCATTAACCGCAAACTGCGCGATCTGGCTACCCGCAGCCTTTCCGACGCGGATGTTATCCTGTACGTGATAGACAGCACCCGTGCTCCCGGCAAGGAAGAAGAAGCCATTGCCGGACTGGTTGCCCCCTATAAGGATAAATGTTTCGCCGCGGTAAACAAAATAGACTCGCGCGAGTCGGACAGCACCGCCGCCCGACTGTTCCTGGCCGAACAGCTGCCCGGCCTGCGCGTTTTCGATATCTCCGCCGAAAAGGGCAGCGGCGTGGAAGCCTTGCTGAACGCCATTATCGAAGTAAGCCCGGAAGGACCAGCCTACTATCCGGAAGAGTTTTATACCGATCAGGAACCGGTGTTCCGCATTGCCGAAGTAATTCGCGAAAAAGTATTCCTGCACACCCGCAACGAGGTGCCGCACGCTATTTATGTTGACTACCGCAGCCATCACATGCTCGATGACGGCACCCTGGTGTACGAGGGCGACCTGGTTGTGGAGCGCGAAACCCAGAAAGGCATCATTATCGGCAAGGGCGGCGCCATGATCAAACAGATCCGCGAAGAAGCCGAAAAGGACCTGGACGACATTTTCCCCTACAAAGTAATGGTATCGCTGAAAGTAAAAGTTGATGCCGGCTGGAAGAAAAACGAAATTTTGCTGAAGCGCCTGCTGCAGTAGCTGTAGATCCAAGCATATGTAGCTAGAAGAAAAGGCCGCCTCCTGTCGGGGCGGCCTTTTTTTATTTAGACGTCAGGAAGGGCTGCAGCTTACAGCGGCAGCAGAGCACTGCCGCATGGCCTGGAGGGCGGTCAGCGCTGCAGAAACGGCGTTCTAGCGGCCAGCCAGCGCGGCGGCAGCGTCCAGCATCGGCTTTACCGAAAGACCGGTACCTAGCGCCTGCTGCATCCAGTGGCCGGGAGCCAGCCGGCCCAGGCGGCACATGCTGCCCATGCGGTCGCCTACCGACTGGCCCTTCATCGCCGCCTCTATCTGGAAGGCAATGATATGACCCAATGGATAATCGGGAAGGTACATTGCACTGTCTATCATGTGCGAATAAGAGCCCAGCAACAAGGAATTCTTTATGCCGAAAGCCGGGGCAAACCAGCGGTTCCATACCGAACGTGATATATCGATAACAGCCTGCCGGAGTTCGGTACTTCCGGCCTCCGGGTTGGCGTACAGCCAGCGCCAAACTTCCATGTCCACCAGCGCCACAGCGGCAATCTCGCAGGTTTCCCAGTATGCGGTAAGCGGATTATGCTCGCGGGCTACACTGTCCACACCAAGAATGAGCAGATCGCGCGCCTGGAATACAAAGGCAAAGGCCTCGGTAAACGCGGTATTAGGTACTCCTGCCAGGAAATACTGGTCGATGCCGTGCAGCGAAAATACTTGCTCCACATTGTGGCCGAGCTCGTGGCAGGCAATATTGAAGCCCTTGTAATCCATACCGCCGGACGGAACGCGGGTGCGCAGCCGCACATGTTCGCTGCGCATGGCTGCCGGCATGGCATGACCGGAGCCGCGGGCCTGATCTACCTCGATGCGTTCGGACAGCCAGCGTGCAGTGTCCGCATCGAAACCCAGCACCTGCAGGATGCGCGGAATATCAGCCTTATAGGCGCGGGCATCGGGATAGCGCTGGCGGCAGAGCTGGTCCAGCGACTGCTCGTCCGGCTTGCTGCTCTGGTCGAAACTGCGGTACCAGATATCAAAGGCCTCCAACGGTCGGCCCAACTGGGAAGACAGAAGCTTGGCCGTAGCGCTCAGCTGCGGTGCGCCCAGCAGTTCATGAAAAAGGTGCTCGACTTCTTTTTCCGGTATTTCGCGGTGCACGTTAAAGCGCCGGGCAATATGAGTCGGATTTTCCGGTGACCACAAATCGTAGCCGCGCTGGGCCTTGAAGATGGCATGCAGATGCTCATAGCGTCGATCGGCTTCATGACCTGCGCAAGGGGCGAAGGGATCCCAGCTGTGGGCGGGGTTGTCTACCGCAGCCAGGGGGATGCTGCCGTCCACGACGCGTTCCATGACCTTGGCCAGTAGCTGCTGGCGGCGCAATCCGCCGGGCTGCGCGTACTGGGCCTTGATTTCGTCGCGCATGTTCCAATGCATAAGCAGGCGTTTATCTGCTGGAAAATCCGTGGCAGCACCTTCATCCAGCAGAGCCGCTGGATACACATTATAGCTGGTGATATAGGATTGGGCGGCCGCATAAGCAGCGGACAAGTCCTGGAGCACCGAGGCCGGTGCCCGTTCGTTGAGCATATCGCCCAGACGAGCTTCAGCCCAGCTCTGCCGGGACCAGCTGCCGCCATCATGCAGTTTGAGTTCCAGCGGGCGGTAGGGAAAATTAAGATGGATTACGAAAGCCAGTTTGTTGGCGAACAGGTCGTCGCCCAGATGGGCATCCGGCGACCAGGCCGAAAGTATATCATCTACCGGCAGCAGCTTGCCTTGGTCTACATGCACAGCCCACTGCAGCTGCACGCTTACGGCCAGTGCCGAACCGTAAAGCTTCTCGGACACTGCCTCGAGCCGTGAAAACAGCTCGGCCCGATCTTCTTCGGTGGCAGCAAAATGCAGTACGCAGAAGTCGGTAAAATCCTGGCTGTCGCCATCGCTTGCCTGCCACAGACCGGCCACACAGCGCACACCCTCCAGGGCCTCGTGTCTGAGATCGGTATTTTTTTCTTCACAAATTCTGGTTACCGTATGATCGATAAGCTTGTCGTCAATGAATCCGTTCATGCAATAACTCCTTCAGGCAGGCAGAAGAGCCCGGTTTTTTTCATACATGGCAGGGCCCATAAGATCCTGCATGGCGGCAGTAACGTGGCTGAGGCCGATGCCGGGCAGCAACTGGCGTGTCAGCAACTCGGCCACCAATACCATATTCTGCATGCGCACGTCCGGCAGCTCGGGCCGGTACACCGCGAAGGCTGCTGCCTGCCGTGCAGCCGCCGCTTCGTGTACGCGTTCCGGCGTCACGGCCGGATTCGTGCCGCTGCGCACATCCAGTGCCTGCCAGGCCGTATCGTACCAGACCAGCGTGCCGCCGGCCTTGAGCATGGTCTGCGCCGCCCGCAGCGCTTCGCTGCGCTCCAGCGACAGTACCAGATCGGCACTGGCCGGACGGATCAGTGGTGAAGCGGCGGCCCCCAGACGCAGATGGCTGGAAACCATGCCGCCGCGCTGGGCCAGGCCATGGGTGTCACAGCCGTGTACTTCCAGCCCGGCATGGCCGGCTGCCCGAGCCAGCAATTCGGACAAGAGGCCGATACCCTGCCCGCCCACTCCGGACATGTAAATATTGTATATCTGCTTCATTTGGCTGCCTCCGGGACTATAGCGGATGCCGGACAGGTCTGCCGGCAGGAACCGTCGCCGATACAAAGATCGGAGCTTACCGTAACCGTGCCGTCGGCGGCGCGCTGGAAACTGGGACAGGCAAACTGCTCCACACAGACATGGGCCTGGCTGCACAGCTGCTGGTCGATCATCACATGCCGGACCGCCCAGCCGGGTTTGCGCCTGGCTTCGCGGGTAAATTTGAGCATGCAGGGATGCCGGGCGATAATGACCTTAAAGCCCGGCTCGTCCAGGGCTGCGCTTACCATGGCGCTGAGTTCTTTCTGCTTGTAGGTATCAATCTCGCGTATATTGCCTACGCCCAGGCCTTCCAACGCGGCTCGTACACTGAGCTTGCCGGTTTCACCGTTAAAATTGTAACCGGTACCGGGATGATCCTGATGGCCGGTCATGGCGGTTGTGCCGTTTTCCATAACGATAAGCAAAACCGGATGCTCGTTGTATACGGCATTGGCGATGCCGGGCAGACCGGCATGGAAGAAGGTGGAATCGCCCATGAAGCATACCACCCGCCGCTGCGAATTAAATATGGACAGACCGCTGGCGGTGGAGGTGGAGTGGCCCATGGACAGCAGTACCCGGCCCATACGGTAGGGAGGCAGATGGCCGAGGGTGTGGCAGCCGATGTCGGCAACTGTTATATCATCCGGACGCAGCGCTTTTTTGATGGCAAAGAAGGCCGAGCGGTGGCCGCAGCCCGG
>JAHIWF010000283.1 GCA_018815555.1 Spirochaetota bacterium
CCGGGGTCCAGAATAAGCTCTAGATCGGGCAGCTCCTCCAGTTCCCAGCCGGCGGCAAACAGCTCGTCTTCGGGAAAGGCGGCTTCGTCACTATAGTCTTCCAGCATGCTGCGCTTGGCCGTCAGGGATAATAAAGGATGGCCCAGGGTTTCCACCAGGCCCAGAGCCACGGCATTGTCGGGAATACGCACACCGATTTCGGCCCGTTTCAGGTCAAAATCGCGGGTGGCGGCCCTGGTACTGGGCAGCACAAAGACATACGGTCCCGGTATCAGCGGCTTGATGGTCCGGAAGGCGGCGGTATTGATTTCGCACAGGGCCGAAGCCTGGGTAATCGAGGCACAGATTACGGTAAGCGGCCGTATCGCCCCCGGCTTGATGAATTTGTTAAGCCGGGCAATACCGCCGGCCGAGCTGATTGAGCAGACCAGACTCCAGCTGGTATCGGTCGGGATGGCCGCCAGCCCTCCGGCATTCAGTATTCTGGCCACCCGCTGCAGCACCCGTGAGTCCGGGTTGCCACTGACCACGTATTCGGTCATTTCGGATCGCTCAGCAGCAGCTCGGAATAGCCGCGGGCCTCAATATCGGTTTCGGCCACCCCGGCCTGTTTGAGGATGCGTTTCAGCTCGCCCTGAGCCAGGGCAATGGCTGCCGGATCTTCGACCTCCAGCAAGCGCTCGATTTCGATATAATGACCGAGTCCGTTTACGAACACCAGTTCGATAAGGTAGTCGCCGTATTGCCAGGCCGTTCCGCTTTTCTGTTTTTCGTAGAAGGGCTCGCAGCCGATACGCTGGACCAGGGCCAAAAAGGCCTCGCGGTCGCTTACTTCAAATTCAGTCTCGCGGTTTATCTCGATGCCCGAATCGGTCCGTTTAGTCTTAAAATTGACCACGGCACGGCCGTCGTCGCTGCGGATGCGAAAACCCTTGGTGCCGCGGGCGAAACGCCAGTCCGGCCCGTGCCAGTAGGAATCGGATTTTTCAAAGGCACGCAGGCGGGTGGCAAAGCTGGCCACCTGCTTTTCTACGGCGGCCGGGTCGCGTACCCGGGCTTTCAGCTCTATTTCCAGCATCGTTTTCAGTTATGTTCCAACACCGACGGATCATAATCGGCGGGAGGAATAAAGCCGAGCAGCTCCATGCAGGTGGCGGCCAGCGAACTGATACCGAGACCTTCCTTGAGGGTACTCTTGTACTCGCCCGCCCCTTCCGGATCGAAGAGGATACAGGGCACCGGATTCAGCGAATGGCTGGTTTTGGCTTTGGGGCGGCCGTCGCTCTTGCGTGATACCTCGCCGCTTTTTTTGTCGTGCTCGAACATGTCGTCGGCGTTTCCATGGTCGGCCGAGATCAGCATTATGCCGCCGGCATCGGCCACTGCATTGCGCAGGCGCTCCAGCTGCAAGTCCATGGCTTCGATGCTGCACACTACCGCCTGGTAATTGCCGGTGTGCCCGACCATGTCGCCGTTGGGGAAATTCAGCCGGATGAACTTGTGCTTTCCTTCCTGTATGTCTTTGAGTACGTAATCGGTAATCTCGGCGCACTTCATCCAGGGCCGCTGCTCGAAGGGCAGGATATCGCTGGGAATCTCGACATAGTCTTCCAGTTTGTCGTTGAACTTGCCGGAACGGTTGCCGTTGAAGAAATAGGTAACGTGACCAAACTTCTGGGTCTCGGAGATGGCCAGCATAGGCACGCCGGAGGCGGCCAGATACTCGCCCATGGTACGGTCGATGGCCGGCGGGGTTACCAGATAATTTTTGGGTACATGCAAGTCGCCGTCATATTCCATCATGCCAGCGTAGATTACCTTGGGCCGGCGGACGCGGTCGAAACGGCTTAAGTCGTCCTGCTCGAAGGCGGCAGTTATTTCCAGGGCACGGTCGCCGCGGAAGTTAAAGTAGATGACGGCATCGCCGTCTTCGACCGTGCCTACCGGCGTGCCGTTCTCGGCAATCACGAATTCGTGCATATCCTGGTCTATAAGTGACGGCTTTTCCTGGCGGTAGGCCAGGACAGCTTCCTTGGCACTGGCAAACTGCCGGCCCTTGCCCAGAACGTGGGTATTCCAGCCGCGTTCTACCATACTCCAGTCAGCGTTGTAGCGATCCATGGTTATGTACTGGCGGCCGCCGCCGGAGGCAATGCGGAAATCGCAGCCTTTGGCGTTCAAGCCGGCCAGGAAGGTTTCGAAGGGTTCGATATATTCGAGGGCACTCTGCTCGCCTACATCGCGGCCATCCAGCAGAATATGCACCCGGGCTTTTGCTACGCCGTCGGCGGCAGCCCGTTCCAGCATGGCGCGCAGATGGGCTACGTTGCTGTGTACATTGCCATCAGAGAACAGGCCGATGAAATGAAGGGTTTTCTTGGCCGGGATCAGGGCAGTGGTAAGCTTCTTCCAGGTTTCGCCTTCGAACATGGCTCCGCTTTCGATGGATTTACCGACCAGCTTGGCACCCTGGGCAAAAACGCGACCGCAGCCGATGGCGTTGTGCCCTACCTCGCTATTGCCCATATCATCGTCGGCCGGCAGCCCTACGGCGGTACCATGAGCCTTCAGGCGGGTATGCGGGCATTCTGAGCGCAGTGCGTCCAGGGCGGGAGTAAGCGCCGCAGTTACCGCGTCGCCTTCTTTGTATGTGCCGTAGCCGATTCCGTCCATTATAACCAGCAGCAGGGGGCCGCGCCGGGGCTGCCATGCGGGATTCTTCTTTAAAGACTCTGTCATATAATTACTCCTGTCTGATAAGAGCCGTCCGCAAACCGGCATAAAGCGAAAGCGGTGCGGCATCATGCGGATAAGCAATAAAGACGGACTACCCGGCTTTATTCAGCAAAGTATTCGATTAGGGTCCGGACATCCAGATCGCCGAGGATTTCATCGTAATGCAGGAAGGGCAAACCGATAACACCGAATACGCCGGCCGGGACTGCCCCGCCCTCTACCAGCAAGTCGGCGGCAGCGCGCAGTGTGCCGCCGGTAGCTATCAAGTCGTCGACGATCAATACCCGGCCGTTGCGCGGTATGTCTTCTACCTGAATCTCGATTTCGGCCTCGCCATATTCCAGTGCATATTTCTTGGCAATGGTTTTGCCCGGCAATTTGCCCTTTTTACGCACCAGAATAATGGGTATCTGCAGATGATCGGCCAGAGGCGCAGCAAACAGAAAGCCGCGCGATTCGACTGCGGCTATGGCATCGATTTTTTGGTCCCGGTACATCTTTATCATGGACTGTATCACATGATTAAAGGCGGCGGGCTTGGCCAGAACGCTGGTAATATCGTAGAAAAGAATTCCCGGCTTGGGAAAGTCGGGAATTTTCCGGATGGCATCGTCCAGGTTGAATCCAGATTGCATAGAAACTCCGTTCAGATAGGGTAAGGCGCGACACCGACAGGGCGGCCAACGCCATACGGCATCAGCCAGCCAGTGCGGCCAGCCAGCTGGTCACCGCGCTGGACTGGCAGTCCGGGCTTACAGTAAGTTTAATCTCAGAATCTTTGAAACGGGCGGCAAAGCTGTCGCTTGTGCCTAGCGGTGCGCTGGAGAGCAGCAAGCCTGAACGGCCGGCCAGATTAATGCCGGGAAGCACGCGAATCAGCTCTTTCCAGCCATCGGCAGCAGTATCGGCAATCAGAAATGCATAGCAGTCAGCGGCAAGCAGATCAGGGATGGTCATGGTCGCCGCGGTGCGCAGTTTTACCGTAAGGCTGCTGCGCACAGTCTGCTCTACAGACTGGGCGATAGTGGCCAGCTGCTTGTTGTCATCTTCATATACGATTAAAAAACTCTTGGTATTGGCTTTCACGATACCTCCATACTAGTATCGAGTCCTGCTGCTGTCAAGGCTGGCAGTATCTGACAGCGAATTAAGCGGACTTCCCAGGGCATTTTCAGCCATAAATCACCTGTTCCGGTTTTGCAGATACTGAATCAGTGCATCTCCGGAGGCAAACAATACAGCCAGGCCACCGGCTACCAGCAGACTGCGGATCTGCTCGTCATCAGTCGGCTTATAAGACAGTTCATTTTTGAATGGCCAGGGAGCATAGCTGCCTTCAAAATTATTATCCACAAAGCGGTAGAGGTCAAATGCCGCACGGGTATAAAAAAGCGCAAAAGGAAACACTCCAAGGGTAATAATCTCGAAACGGCGGGTGGAATTCATCCAGGGAGGAAATTCATCGGCACTGTAGGCCTTGGCATCAGGCAGGCTGCCAGTGGCGGCAGCCGCCGAAGCTGTTGTCGAAGCAGTGCCCTGTGCTGCCATGGTCATGGTCACAGCGAAACATACAAGCATCAGAACAAAAAATCGACGCATTACGGCTGCCTGGCCCCGAAAATGGCCGTACCTATGCGCAACAGGGTGGCTCCCTCGGCTATGGCAAGCTCAAAATCATTGGTCATGCCCATCGACAGCACCGAAAAATCCGGAATATCGAAGCGACCGGCAGCTTTTTCCATAGTACTGCGGCAGGCTACAAATGATTTTGTAATGGCTGCTGCATCATCGGTAAAGGGAGCCATGGTCATCAGACCACGCACCCGGAGGCTGGACAGGTCAAGGGCGGTTTCACAGGCCTGGAACAGCTCGGTTTCGTCGGCAAAGCCGCTTTTCGATTCCTCGCCGGTGTGCAGCTCCAGCAGGATATCCAGTGTTTTACCGATTTTTTCGGCTTGCCTTGCCAGTTCCTGCATAATACTCAGAGAATCGACCGACTGTACGCAGTTGAAAAGCTGTACGGCCTTTTTGGCCTTATTGCTCTGCAGATGACCCAACAGGTGCAGCTCGGAAGCACCGCAGGCCAGCGGGAATTTCTCTGCCGCCTCCTGCACCCGGTTTTCCCCAAACAAGCGCTGGCCGGCGTCCCAGGCCGCCTGCACCGCGGCTGCCGGATTAAACTTGCTTACCGCCAGCAAGCGGACGCTTTCCCGTGGCCGCCCGGCCTTCAGACAGGCAGACTGAATGCGCTCTTCCAGGCGGGCCAGATTGTCGCTAATTGTCTGCTTTAGACTTGTATCCATGTTTCTACTGCCTCTCGTTAGTGCCGCTGCTTGCTGCCGCTCAGGGTACCGTTACCGTCCAACTGCGCTCGATGCGATTGCCAAAATAGTCCTGCAGGCTGATACTGACCAGCGTGGAACCACTGGCAAAAATATAGGTACCCAGATTCAGGAAACCTTCGGCAGTAAACACTGCTGCAGGCTGACTGTTCAGCATTGACGGAAACACCAGACTGCCTTTCTCGGCTTTTATTGAATCAAAGACTAAACGCTGCCGCTCTACGCCGTTAAGCAGCAATCGGATGGAAAACGGCAGGGCCTGTGCCGGTACCGGCAGCAGATCGAGGGCATCAAGTATCAGCTGATACTGGCCCTGGGCTATGGCTTTAGCTTTGTCGGCAGCAATATCAGCGCCGCCAAGCCGTAGAGACAGAGCCCGTAATTGCGGAGCTCGAGTATCAGCCATTTGCGGTAGCAAAGCCAGGGGATTAATAAAAAGCCCGGCCTTACGGTCGAATACAAACAACTTCAGCGGCACACCGGGCTTGCTATAGCCCAGAATATCGCCTTCAAAAACCGGACCGGATAGTTGCTCGTCAAGTGACTGCTCGATACCGGTATACACACTGAGTATATCACGCGGATGGGCCAAAGCTACCATACTGCCGTCGGGTACAGGAAAATTACCCGGCAGGGAGCGGCCACTGGCATGAAAAAGCAATTCACCGTCAGATATTGCCTGCACTCCGCCATCCTGATTGTCGAATTGCAAACCGCGTAAATTCTGGCCCAGTTCGGCAACCGCAAAGGTGGAACGCAGCGCAATTTCCGGAACCGGCCAGCGAAAAGCAAAAACCAGCACCGTGATGAAAAATAAAAAACCGGCGGCGATCAATAGTCGTTTCATGGTTTACAGCTCCCCGATGCGGATTTGGGCCATGCCGTCCGGACAGGCGATATACATAGTATCGCCGATGATACGCACAAATTCTGTATTGTCGGGGAGGGAACTGCGTCCGAGCAGGCGTGCGGGAGGGCGGAAACTGAGCAGCTCGCTTTTTGCTCCGGCATGCACCACCAGATAATACACACCATGATGATGAGCCGGATATAGATCGAAGGTTTCTACATCAGCGGGCAAGAGCCCGGTAAAGGATCCGTCCAGAGCGGATACGCCTACCCCGCCGGCATCGCGGTACACCACATAAGGCGCTCCCGGCAGAATGGCGACAGAAGAAGGTGTACGAAAAGCTGTTTCCAGATAGCGGTGACTTACCACTCGATAGCCGCCCTCGCCCCGGCCAAGTACTACCAGCCGCTGCGGATCCAGCCCGCTGAGACTGGCGATATAGTCACCTTCTTCGGAAATTGCCAGGCCTAGTAGTACTTCGAGACGACTGCCGCCAGGATAAAAGCGCAGTTGCTGCTGGCCGGCCTGGTCAACAACATCAATGCTGCCATCCAGCATACCCAAGGCAGTGAGCGTACGCCCTCGGGCGAAGGCGCTAACATGGGAACTGAGCTCATAGGACCATAGACGTATGCCGGCTTGGTTATAATGCTGCAGCGAAAGCGCATCGGCCGAAACAGCAAAAAGGGATTCGCCACTGAAAAAGGGGACGGAGCCGAGCGGTAATTCAGCAATTGAAGTGCTGTCCGGCTGCTGCAGGATACGCGGGCTGGAGGGAGCGCTGCCCCAGCTGACGAAGGCCTTGTCCGCTACGGCCACACCACCCTGCACCGTGGCCAGAACCGGGAAATATCCCTCGGAGGTAAAGTAACCATATCTGCTGCCTGCGCGAAAACCGATAGGGGTATTATTGGCTTCTGCCTCCGCGAGGTCAGCTGGTGCTTTGGTTTGCGAGGAGGACTGCGGCAGGGCCTGCTGGGTTGTCTGGTCTACGGTGGAAGTATTAAAGGAACGACACCACTGCGGCTCCATGCTTATTTCGGCAGCCAGTGGTTCGGGAAATACCATAAAAACAATGAACCCAACAGCGCACAGGAGGGCAATGAGCAGAAGAGGCCGGGGTTTCTTGTCACGTAACATGTTTACTCCAGTCCGAGAAATGCGCCTTTATTGACAGTCGCAGTAAATCGTATATACTAAGCAGCATTCCGTCAATAAGGAAATTGAAGCCATGGATAATAAAGACTTGTTTGAACAGGCTCTGGTAGTTGCCAATCGGGCCTATGCACCATATTCCAATTTCCGGGTGGGCGCTGCGCTGCTCTGCGAGGACGGCAGCGTTGTAACCGGAGCCAATATCGAAAACCGTTCCTTCGGCCTTACTATCTGTGCCGAGCGCTCGGCCATTGTCGCAGCCCTGGCTCAGGGTAAAACCAAGTTCAAGGCACTGGTAATAGCCTGTCCGGACGCAGCTTATCCGGTAAGCCCATGTGGAGCCTGCCGTCAGGTTATCAGTGAATTTGTTACTCCGGATTTTCCTATAGCCTTCGGTGGCGGGGACGGCAAACTGGTGCAGAGCACGATGGCGGAATTATTCCCGCACGATGCACTGCACGAATTGTCGCAGAAATAAGCAGCATAGGGTGACCAGGCCGGGATGCAGTCCGGCGCACGTTCGACCGGCTGCGAGCTGAACTGCAGCGGGTGACCAGGCCCGGATGCCGGCGGCAGCTTGCTGCCCGGCCAACAGGATTAGCGGCAGCCCGGCGGCAACTGGTCAAGCCTGTCGCTTCTTCTCTTCGTCCTGGCGCTTTTTATCGGTTTCCAGCTTATTGCTCCAGATATCGATTTTCTTCTTCAGCTCCTCGGCATCGTCGCGCTCGCCAAAAACGGTATGCAGCCGGCGCAGGGCCTGCAGGAAGGTGATGGCCTGCTTGAAGTCGTCCATTTTTGAGGAAAAAGTCTCGTATTTTTCACGGTATTTGTCGGCAGTATTGCGGAACATGTTTTTAATGGTGGAAAGATACGAAGTTACGATCATGCGGTTCGGCGAAGTAAGATCCAGATCGGTGTAAGCTTTTTTCAGATCCAGCATATTCTTGCCGACCACCGCCAGCTTGGCCCATAGATCCACAAAGGACCACTTCCACTTGGAATTAGCACCATAGCCCTCTTCGATCTCGGAGATGGCAAAGGCAATTTTGCGCACCAGGGTATAGCGGTCCTCGTAGCCGATATCGGCGATAAGCTCCAGATTTTTCTCGTATTCGGAAAAAGGCGCGTCCACATAGGGAGTAACGATGTCTTCCAGATATTTAAAGGCGCGTGCCAGGGTTTTGCGGGCTTCAGCCAAGGCGTCCTCGTTTTTTACGCCGAGCATCGAAACCGACAGGGTATTCATCAGAATGTGATAGGAGGTAAGCGGCAGCAGATCCTGAATAAGCTTGAAGCGGGCGTAGCCGTTGGAACGCTCAGGGCCCTTGTTTACCAGGGTAAGCATGGATTGTTCCTTGGCCAGCAGTGCGTCTATCGTCGCTTTATACTCTTTTACTTTCGCCGCATAACGATTGCGTTGTTCCTGCGTAATTTTTGCCATCAGCTTCCTCTCCGGCCACTATATTTTGCCAGCAGATCGCGCGCATGATTCAATGAAGTTTCCGCACTGCTGTCGCCTGAAAGCATGCGGGCGATTTCGCGCACCCGGGTAGCCTCATCCAGCCGCACCAGACGGGTAACGGTGCGCTCGCCCTCGATCTGCTTTTCCACCTTATAATGATTATCGGCGCGAACGGCCATGGATGCCAGATGTGTAATGCATAATATTTGCCGGTTTTTGGCGATTTCGGCTAAATGCAGGCCCAAACTGAGGGCAACTTCGCCGCCGATGCCAGTATCGATTTCATCAAAAATCATGCTGGGGATATCATCGTTTACAATAAACACGGTTTTTATGGCCAGCATGATGCGCGAAAGCTCGCCGCCGGAGGCTACGGCCGAAAGCAGGCGCAGTGGTTCGCCGCGGTTGGCCGAGATCAGAAACTGCACTTCGTCGACACCATACGGGCCTACAACCACATTGCCGTTTTCCAGCGGCTTGCGCGGCAGGTCGGCTTTAAAACGGGCATGCGGCATACCCAGGTCGGCCAGGATGCGTTGCACCTGCGGCTCGAGCTCGGCGGCGGCCTTCCGCCGGCCGGCACTGATAGCCTCGGCCTGCCGGTGTACCTCTTTTTCGAGGGCTGCCACACTTTTCTGCAGCGCGGCGATTTCTTCGTCGCGGTTCTGAAAGGAGGACAGCCGCTGCAGCGACTCGTCGCGGTAGGCCAGTACGGCATCGATGCTGCCGCCATATTTGCGTTTCAGCTTCTGCAGCAGGGCCAACCGGCTTTCAATTTCTTCCAGCCGGGCTGGATCGAAACTCTGGCGGTCGGCATAGGCGGAAAGGGCACTAGAGCAGTCTTCAAGATCAAAATACGCCGAATCAGCCACCCGGGCGTACTCGCCGAGGGCGGTATCGACGGCTGCAGCAGTTTCTACCTGTGTGCGTAATTTACGCAGCTGCGACAGGATGGCGTCTTCGCCGGAAAGCAGCTCCAGGCTGGCTGCCAGAGCCGACCCTAGTTTTTCGAATTGGGAGAGGCGGCGTTCTTCTTCCTGCAGGCGCTCTTCTTCGCCGTTCTGCAGCTTGGCAGCGCTGATTTCGTCGACCGCAAACTGCAGCAGCTCCATCTCGCGCTCGCCGGCCTGACCGCCGCTCACCAGGCGCTCCAGACTACGACGTTTGGCACAAAGCTCGTTGTACACCAGGCCGTAGGCATCCAGCTCGGCCTGCAAACCGGCATAGCGGTCCAGCAGCAGCCGCTGTCGCTCGTTTTTAAGCAGGGCAATGCCATCGCGCTGGCCGTGAATTTCCACCAATGTAGCGGTAAACTCGGCCAGATCCTGGCGCAATACTGGAGTATTCTGAATATAAACAGCACCCCGGCCGGTATTTTTAAGGCTACGGCGCAGGATAACCGTACCCTCCTCCGCCGACATGCCATGCTCCTCCAGCCACTGGCGGGCGGAGGAATTATTACTTACATCGAAAATGCCGGACACCAGGGTTTCCTCGGCACCGGAGCGTATCATGCCGGTTTCGGCCTTGCTGCCCAGCAGAAAGCCCAGAGCACCGATAAGAATGGATTTTCCGGCACCGGTTTCGCCGGTAAGCAGATTAAGGCCGGCTTCGAAGCGCACCTGCAGGCGGTCGATGATGGCGAAATCGCGTATGGTCAATTCTTCAAGCATCGGGCCCTCCCGACCAGTTCAGCTTGGCGCGCAGTACTTCGTAAAAACAGCCGGGGCCGGCGCCGAAAATCTGCAGCTGATGTGCCGAAGCGCCAAAGAGTACCCGGTCGCCTTCCTGCAGGTCGAAAAAATCCTGGCCGTCCACGGTAAGTATGATTTTTTCGCGCTGTTCGGCCTCCACAAACACCTCGATGGAATCAGAGCCGGGGATAACCATCGGCCGGTTGGACAGGGTAAACGGGCAGACCGGGGTAAAAATCATGGCCTGCATGGACGGATCGACGATAGGGCCGCCGGCGGCCAGCGAATAGGCAGTAGAACCGGTAGGGGTGGCAATGATAACGCCGTCCGAACGATAGGTGCCCAAGGAGGCCGAACCGACCCGGATGCCCAGATTGACCAGCTTCGCCGGTCCGGCACCGGAAACCACCCCGTCGTTGGTGGCCAGAAAGTCGGCGACCACCCTGCCCTCCCTGTGCACCGTTACCGCCAGCATGATGCGGCTGCTTACCGGCAGCTGGCCGGACAGGGCTGCCTGCAGCTGCTGAAACCACTCGTGCACCCGCACCCAGGCGATAAAACCAAGGCGACCAAGATTTATGGGTAATAGCGGAATACCGGCCGGAGCGGCCAGCCGGGCGGAGTACAGCACCGTGCCGTCGCCCCCCAGGGTAAGCATCAGATCGACACCGTCCAGATCGGGCGTGCCGGATGGCTTGCCGGAAAAAGCAAACAGGCGCACCTTGCAGCCTTCGTCATGCAGTCGCTGCATGATCTCGGCGGAGAGCTGAGCAACTCCAGGTCGGTGATTATTGGCTATAACCAGAACATGCGCGGCTATCGACAACGCTGTTTCCTTTCAGGGGTCTTGCCGGCTCCCCGCTTGCGGATGCCGGCCGGTCATGGCAGGGTTGCCAGAACCTTGGCCACTTTCTGGGCCGCAGTTTTACCCAGACGGGGATGCAGGGGAAAGGCCAGCGCACGGTTGGCCAGCGAGGCGGCCACCGGACAGCTGCCCTCGGGTACCAGGCCAAGGGCCACGCAACTGCGTTCAAAAGCCAGCATGGTGTCCACTTCCTTCTTCTTGGCGTAGGCGCGCACATCCTTGATACCCGAATCCAGCACCACGACACAGCCATAATACGCCGGCCGGGCCTCGCGTGTCGACATGAGTGATTTCTTGTGGGCACGGATAAGTGATTGCTCGTACAATTTAAATAATTCGCCGCGTTTTTCCAGAAAACGCTCGGCATCTTTAAGCTGCGACAGAGCCAGTGCGGCATTCATGTCGGCCAGCAGCTCCACCGCGGACACTTTTTCGGCCAGATTGCGCAGAACCTGGGCGTCGCGGCGGTTGTTGGTATACAACAGGGCTCCGCTGCCGCCGGTGATGGCATTGGCGTGCTCCAGCCCCAGAATTACGAACATGCCCAGGCTGCCGGCCTTGCTGTAATTAAGCGAGTCGTCCGGCAGAGTTTCGTCATCGGCTTCGGCCGAACTTCCGCCAGCCCCGGACCCAGTTGCGGCTGGAACCGGAGCGGACGCAGCCAGCTCAGCATCCAGAGGACGGCCGTCTACCGACCCGCCCAGGGCAGTGGAAATATCTTCTATTATAGGAATACCAACATCCTGCAAAAGCAGCGGGTCAATCATGACCCCCCAGGGATGGGCCAGATACAGGGCACGGGCACCGGAACCCGACAGCGTTTCCAGGGCCGCCGCGCTGATGCAGGCCGAACCGGCATCTACATCCAGCCAGAAAGGCAGCAGCTTGCGCTGTTCCAGCAGGCGCGGCACCCAGGGGTCACTCAGGGCCGACAAGGCCACAATGCTGCCTTCCGGCAGATCCAGGCAGTCCAGAGCCAGCGACAGCGCCAGTGCCGGACTGCGCAGGGCCAGACCAAACTCGAAGCGCAGTTTTTCCTTGGCGGTTTTCAGAAAACGATCGTAATACTCGCCATTGTCGAGATGGTCAGTGACCATGCAATTGAGGACGGAATCCATGTCCTTCCGCCGAATGTATGAACTGAGGGTCTGAATCTTCATGGGAACGGAGCCTACTTTCTGATGTCGACTATTTTCTGCAGCTCTTTGGCGCTGAACAGCTTGCGGATATCCAGAATGATCAGGTAGCCGGTCTTCTGGTTGGCTACCCCCTGGATATACTCGGCGCCGATGCCGGTAAGCATCTGCGGCGGCGGTTGGATCTCGTTGTAGTCGATGGAGATTACGCGTTCTACCCGGTCGATGATGACGCCCAGCTTCATCCCATCCAGCTCGATGATGATGAAGCCGGAGAGCAGCTCATCCTCGTCGTCCAGCTGGGCCTTGCGCAGATGAAAGCGCTTGTGCAGGTTGATGATCGGAATGATCTCGCCGCGCAGGTTGAACAGGCCTTCGACATAGGTCGGGGCATTGGGAATAGGCCGGATATCCTGTACACGGACTATCTCCTTGACGTCCATGATATCAATACCGTACAGCTCTTCGCTCAGTTGAAAGGTTACCAACTGCAGGAGCACTTCTTTTTCGGCCATAATTCCTCCACAACCGGGGTATACAAAGCAAAGTTTAGCACTTTTCTTTTGATGGAGCAAGGGCGAAGAAAAAAATAGTGACCAAAGGGTGCCACAACCTTCTGCCGCGACAGGCATAGCAGTACTCGCCAGGTGGAATGGTGGCAGGCTGCATTAGGACCGGCAGATATTTATGCTGGTAACCTGTAGCATTAGGGCCGCAGCTTTAGTATCATATATAGTACTGAAACGAGGAGGATTAGTCATGGCCAAATTTTCATCAATCAGATTATGGGGAAGTACGGTTGCCGGAATGGTACTTTTACTGGCTGTTCTGGCTGTATCATGTTCACGCTCAGCTCCGGTTGCAGACACAGCAAGGGCGGCAGAGACAGTTGCGGATGCAAAGATTAGTCCGGCCCAGACCAGCCAACGTAGCATCGAAGTGGTGTATATCCAGGGAGAAGTCCAGATTAACGGGGCAGCTCCGGAATTGGGCGACAAGCCAGGTTTGACCTTCAGCATACGCACTGGTGCCGATGCGCGCTGCGATCTGGTGTTCAATAACGGCAATGCCATTTCGGTCGGACAGAATGCTATTGCCGCACTGGACTTCGCCTCCCCGACCGCACAGGTGAACCTGGAACGGGGCAGCCTGAGTTCGGTGATGAAGAAGCTGGAAACCCTGGTAAACAAGGATTCGTTTGTTGTACAGACAGAAACGGCCGTAGCCGGGGTACGCGGCACCTCCTTCTGCGTCTGGACCAACGAGGAGTCATCCTATATCTGCGCCTGCAACGGCATCGTGCGCACTATCGACAATGCCGGCGGCAACGAGCAGCTAATCGAGGCCGCACACCACAGTGCAAGGATGTACACGCGCTCTGGTTCGGCCATTACCATGGAAACAGCAGGTATGCAGTTTCATACCGACGAATTACTGCAGTCGGTGGCCTCACGTATCGGCTATACCATCGACTGGGAGCATATCGACGGCTAAGACCGGCTGGCCCGCGTCAGTTCCCACATAAGGATGGCTCCGGCCGCTCCGACATTCAGCGAATCCACCTGATTTGCCATGGGTATTTGTATGGCATAATCGGCAGCAGCCACCATCTCGGCCGGCAGGCCCCAGCCTTCGTTACCCAGAATCAGCACCAGGTCGCGGTCGGCCGGCAGCCGGGCATACAGCTCATCCGGAGTCAGGGCCACCAGATACAGGGCGGCCGCAAGCAGCAGTGAATCGCTACAGGCAGCCCGCAGCTGGCCGATATCAGCAACAGACACCAGCGGCAGACTGAGCGCACAGCCCATACCAGAGCGCAGTGCCTTGCGCCCAAGCGGATCCGCACAACCCGGGCCTAAAATCACGCAATCAAAACCCAAAGCCGCCGCACTGCGTATGAGTGCCCCCAAATTGTCCGGGTCGCTCACCTGCCAGAGCGCCAGATAGCGCCGGGGTCTGCCCCCGCTGGCAGCGTTCTGACGAGGGTCAGACCCCGACAGAACGGGGTCTGACCCCAGAGCGACTGAGCCGGTTTCAGGCTTGGGGTCAGACCCTGCAGGGCTGGCGCTGCGGGGTCTGACCCCGAGGGCGAGGACACCACGGTGGAAGGCGAAACCGACCAGCTGTTCCATTTCGGGGCGCGGCAGCACCTGCAGCGGGGTTCCGGCCGGTAGGCGGCCGGTCCATTCTTCGGCATCGGCGGGTACACAGAGTGCTGCCGCCACCGCTATGCCGGCGGCCAGAGCTTTTTCCAGCACCAGACGGCCTTCCAGTACAAACAGGCCTTCGCGGGCGTAGTCGCGGTCACGCAGGCCGGCAAAAAGCTGCTCCAGCGGGGTCATAAGGGCAGGTCCCGATTCAGGGTGGTATCCAGAATGACGAAGGTTTCGGTGGACTGAATCTCGTCGAAGCCCTGCAGACGGTCAAACAGCAGGGCATGCAGATCCTTCATCG
>JAHIWF010000284.1 GCA_018815555.1 Spirochaetota bacterium
CCGACCTGTGGCTCCTGTGGCGTTCTGCCCGGAATATTGTATGCCATGCACGCCCACTATGATTTCAGCGATACCAAAATTATCCGGGCACTGGCCACCGCCGGTCTGGTTGGCAATCTGGTAAAAACCAACGCTTCCATCTCCGGCGCACAAGTCGGCTGCCAGGGAGAAATTGGCACTGCCTGTGCCATGGCCGCGGCAGCCGCTACTCAACTGTTTGGCGGCACACCGGACCAGATCGAGTACGCCGCCGAGATGGGCCTAGAACATCATCTGGGCCTTACCTGCGACCCCATTGGCGGCCTGGTGCAAATTCCCTGCATCGAGCGCAATGCCTTCGCCGCATCCCGGGCTCTGGATGCCAATACCTATGCAGTCCTGTCCGACGGCCGGCACCGCATCTCTTTCGACCTGATAGTTGATACTATGAACCGAACCGGCAATGACCTGCCGCGCATTTACAAGGAAACATCTGAAGGCGGTCTTGCCACGGCCGGCTTGCAATGCCGGGGCAACTGCGGCTGACGGGCCAGCTCGGTCGCAGCCGCCTGGTACGACATTTCATTCTGTCTTTGCCAAATCAACCCGAATGCCTATACTTATAGTGCAGGAACAACATGAGCATATACAGCATACTGGATCTGATCGGCGGCCTGGCAATTTTCCTCTTCGGCATGACCATGATGAACAACAACCTCACGGCACTGGCCGGTTCGCGGCTGCGCAGCATCATGCTCAGTTTGACCAAAACCAAACTCCGCGGCTACCTTACCGGTGTCGGCATTACCATAGTCAACCAGTCATCCTCCGCTACCACCGTCCTGGAGGCCGTATTGGTGGGCGCCGGCCTGATGACCTTTCAGCAAAGCTTGGCGGTAACTCTGGGAGCTGAACTTGGATCCACCTTCCTCGGCCAACTATTCGCCTTTCCAAAGATTACCGGCTTTGCTCCTTTATTTGTGGCCATCGGCTTTTTCGGCTTTCTGCTCTCTCGCAATAAGCGTTACAAAAACATAACACAATCAATAATGGGATTCGGCCTGCTCTTTTTGGGAATGAACCTGATGTCGGATTCCATGCAACCGCTGCGCAGTTCCGCAACTTTTATGGCTCTCATGGCCCGGGTTGAACAACCGGCTCTGGGTATCCTGATCGGTCTGCTGTTTACCATGATTGTGCAGTCCTCCGGTGCTACTACCGGTCTGGTTATAGCCATGGCCATGGCCGGCACGATCAACCTGGCCCAGGCTGTACCTATTAATCTGGGGGCATCTATCGGCACCTGTATAACAGCCATACTGGGCAGTCTCAGCCTTAACCGGGAAGCAAAACGCAGTGCCTATATTCATGTTGTTTTTCAAAGCATCGGCGTGCTGCTGGCCTGGCTGCTACTCATGATTCCTTTCCGCGGTGACCGTCTCTATCTTTTCCTGGCAAAAGCCGTAACGCAACTGATCACCGGTAGTCAGGATAACCTGGCCAGGCAAATCGCCATGGCCCATACTTTGATGCCGGTGCTGAATCATCTGATTATTTTCCCCCTGCTGCCCCTATTGGTAAAAGGGTTTAACCGACTGGTTCCCCCGGCTCCGCCCAGCGAAGAGTTCGGACCACGTTACCTCGGTGAATCAATGCTTAATGAACCAGAAGTTGCCCTGTACCAGGTTAAGCAGGAACTGCTGCGTATGGGACCGATAATCGAAAAAATGCTTGATGAAAGCATGCAGATGTTCATCAGCCATGACCTGTCAGCCGCCAAGAACATAAAGCGCGAAGATTCGATGATAGATACACTTCGCCGTGAAATAATCCTATATCTGGCTAAAATCGCTCAGCGTGATATAAATGCCGACCAGAGCCGGCTGCAAGTAGCCTATCTCTTTATTACCACCGAATTGGAAAATCTGGCTGATGTAATAGAACGCAACATCCTCGATAGAGCCAAAAAGCTGATGAACAAAAACCGGCACTTCTCCAAAGAAGGTCTTGAGGAAGTCAGGCAGCTGGAAGAAATAATTGCTGTGAACTTCCACTCTGTCATGGAATCATTTGAAACCGAAAACACGATAAAAGCCAGAGAGACCCTTGCCAACGCCGAGTCTTGCTGGGAATTGCAGCAGGAATACCGGCACCGGCATTTTAAGCGCTTAAACCGGGGAGTAATCGTTTCGATTGAAACTACTGAGATACATATGGATCTGCTGAATCATTTCAATCGAATTAACCGGCACATCTATCACATCGCTCAGGCTTTAATCGATCTGGAAGAAAAAAACAGCTTTAACGACAAGATATAAGCAGCGATTGTTTCACGTGAAACAATTAGCAGTTTCTACGAAGGATTATTGCAGACTTATACCATAGAGGAGTAATGATGATGCAGCCGAAGAAAAGAACCAGGTTCTTTATTGTTTCTTTTACAATGATACTATTTTCTATCTTTCTGGCATCATGTTTCCTGTCTTCAAGCAAAGATGCCCAGGTTCAATTAGAGAAGTTGCAGGAACAGATTACTGCAGTTACTCAGCAAATAGAAAAAGAGTCAAATCCTGAAAATAAAGCTCGTCTGGAAGAAGATATGGCAAAAATTCAGGAGGAAATCACAAATATGCTTAAGCAGCTCATTGAAGAAGCAGATACATCAGGTTTTCTAAAATCCTTACAACCTGGAGACTAATCTAGTCAATTGTTTCACGTGAAACAAAAAGGCGGCTGATCCAAACCTGGATAGCCGCCTTTCTTATTACTGCAAATACTGTTTAATCTTCAGATTCCGGCTCTTCCGCAGAGGTTTCATCCTGATCTTCAGCAGCATCCGCTGTTTCGTCATCCAATAGATTATCCTGCTGCTCCGTTTGCACTAAATCGTTGCCAACGATAGTCTCGCCTGTAATATCAGCCGTTACGGCTTCAATCTCGGCCTCAATATCCTCGTTGGCAATACGATCCATACCGACTACAGTGTCCGGTAGGTTAATATTGACGATACGTACACCACGG
>JAHIWF010000032.1 GCA_018815555.1 Spirochaetota bacterium
GGCGACCTTGATGCCATGCGAAGTGATTCATGATCGTTGCAGATACCTCCGTCTGGATTGACTATGTGAACGGGGTAGTATCAGCGCAGACAAATCTGCTTGATGCTGAACTGGCCCATGAAAGAGTAGCCACAGGCGATCTGATAATAGCAGAATTTTTACAGGGATTTCGGGATGACAAACAGTTCCAGCAAGCCAAGGATCTAATGGATTCGCTTGAATACCATGATTTTGTCGCAAAAGAACTGGCTGTGTGCGCAGCACAAAACTTCAGAAAGCTGAGAAGAAGCGGGATTACCGTCAGAAAAACCATCGACGTATTAATCGCAACCTTTTGCATCGAATATGGATACGAACTTTTACACAACGACAAGGACTTTGATCCGATGGAAGAACTATTGGGATTACGGGTCAAGCGCTAAAGCCGTCCAGCCTTCACTTTAGGTACCAGGTTCTTAGATTGACTAACGGTATAACCGTGGTTATGCTTAAAGCATGAAGACTGCAATTTCACTTCCAGATACACTGTATAAAGATGCGGAAAAGATAGCGGTATCGATGGGAATCCCCCGAAGCCAGCTTTTTGCCAAAGCTCTGGAAGAATTTATCAAGCATCACAAAAAGGAAGCAATAACCGAGCGCTTAAATGCTCTGTATGACAATAGTTATATGAATGACGGTGAAATAGATAACGCCGGCCTGGAAGCAATCAGGAAATTAACCCAAAATGACACGTGGTGAAATCTGGTGGGCTGATTTCGGGATGCCTTTTGGAAGCGAACCCGGTTTTAGAAGGCCGGTACTCATTATTCAGGATGACGCATTTAACAGAAGTAAAATACATACAATTATTGTGGCTCCTTTTACCACTAATCTAATATTAGAGCATGCTCCAGGCAATGTTTTCATTGATCAAACTGATTCAGGCCTGTCAAAAGACTCTATACTTGTGGTTTCACAAATTACTACAATTGACAGGGCAAGATTAATCGAGCCGATAAAAAAGTTGAACAATGCAAATCTGGCAGAAGTAGACGAAGGGATAAAATTGGTTTTGAATCTGTGATAGTCAGCTACACGGGTAGCTAGTGGTATAATACCAATTTTAAACATACATCTTGAAAATATATCACTATACAGGTATAATATTGATATGGAGGAGCAAATGCCAACTATCAGACCCAGTGCTGACCTGCGGAATAAATATAATGAGATATCTGCTTTTTGCCACCAGTATCCGGAACCAGTATTTATTACCAAGAACGGGCAGGGAGATCTTGCCGTTATGAGTATTGAAACCTATGAAAATTTAGCGGGAAGGATGCAACTTTATAAACTCTTAGACGAAGGCTTGGAGCAAGAGCAGAATGGAGAAGTGCAGGATTTTACATCTGCACTAAGCAATATTAAAAATAAAATAAAGCTATAAATGTATACGGTAAAAATCACCAGAGTTGCAGAGGAAGATCTTTCAGAAGCAGTTGAATATATTTCTGAAAAACTAAAAGCACCCATAGCGGCTAATAATTTATTGGATTTGATTGAACAGAAGATAAAACTCCTGGCAGATTCCCCATTTAGCTGCAGGCTGCTGAACAATGAATACTTTCAGCAAAAAGGAATCAGATTTTTACAGGTAAAGAGCTATATCATTTTTTTTAGGATACATGAAGATAAAAACGAAATATCCATAATCAGAATATTATACGCACGAAGAGACTGGGTTACTTTACTCAGCGACAAGAAATTCGAAGAGTGAAAAGCTAAATCAGGGGGCCACCAAGCCTGCCACGTTTACTTAATGCCCGCGCTGTGATAGCTTTGTCTGCATGAAAACCCTAAAAAATACCCGCATCCAGCATATACTGCTGATAACCGTACTCTTGCTCTCCGGCCTGCTGCCGGCCGCAGCCGAGGGGCTGGGCTTTGTGCCGCACAGCAGCAAAATATACCTGTTGTTGGAGCAGGCCTGGGCCGGCGGCTACCTGGACTATCTGCCGCAGGTACGCCCCTATACCACCGCACAGGTGCAGGAACTGGCGGCCGAACTGGACGCCTCCAGCGCGCCGGCTGCCCTTAAGCAAGCCCTGCGCGCCAATCTGGCAGCAGAAGCGCCCGGCCTTAATCTGGCTAGCAGCTGGGACGAAGGCAGCAATAGCCTGCGGCTGAACACCCGTGCCGGCCTGTCCTTCGATATGGACTTGTCCAATCCGCAGGACCTGGTGGCCAAGGGCAGCTGGATAGTTGACCTGGGCATCGGCTTCGGCGACTACCTGTTTCTGGGCGTCGGCCAAAACTTCAGCCTATCCTATTACAGCTGGCTGGACCAGCCCTTCAACCGCTTCGACCGGCCGGCCATGCCCGACATGAACATGTACACTTTTTTTCTGGATAAGGACAGCCAGGGCTTTAACCATGTGATGAGCCACACTCCCGGCGATCGTGATATTTCGATAACAGCAGCCGCCACCATGCAGTTCAACATCGGGCTGCCCTTCGGCCACATCCAGGTAGGCAGGCAGAGCCTGGACTGGGGCCCCTCGCCCTTTGCCAACCTGGCCTTAAGCAAAACCAGCAAGCCCTACGAATATTTCGGCTACAGCTTCGACATAGCCGGCAAAGGCCGCTTTATCTGGACTACCAATGTGCTGCAGCCCTTCGGTTTTACTACAGAGCAGGACCCGAAGCTGATCAGCGCCCACCGCCTGGAATACCAGTTTTTCCCCTGGTTTATGTTTGCCATCCAGGAATCCATCGTGTACAGCTACCGCTTCGAGCTTAGCTACATGAACCCCTTAACTTTGTATTACATAAGTGAAGTAAACAAGGGTGACCAGGACAACAAACTGGGCGGGGTAGACCTGATCTTCCGCGCACCGGACACCAAGATCTACCTCAGCCTCTATGCCGACGACTGGGACTTCGGCCAGCTGTTCAGTTTTAATTACTTTCATAACATCTGGGCCGGCATCCTGGGTGCTACCAACTATAGCGTTCCCGGCCTGGTGCTGAACGCCGAAGCCATCTACCTTAGCCACTGGATGTATACCCACGACATAGAAAACCAGCAATACACCCACTGGGGCACTCACTTGGGCCATCCACTGGACCCCACCTCCTGGATGCTGCGCCTGAAAGCCGACTACAGCATACAGCCACAGTGGCAGGCCGGCCTGAATGCCTGGGTAAGCCAGAAAGGCCGCGGTAATATAAACACACCGGCTCTCTGGGGCGAGGAAGCCGTATTCTATGGAGTACCTCTGAATGAGCTCTTTTACCGCTTCCTCGACTCCGGCATGCCCGGCATTGTAATCGAAACCAGCTGGAGCATCGGCCTGAATACCGAATACACCCTGCCCCGCCTGCCGATAAGCTTCGCCGGCAGCTGGCAGCTGCAGCGCACCCTTAACAAAGGCAATATCGAAGGCAGCCATGCCTGGAACAACTACTTTTCTTTGGTAATAAGGATGTAACACATGAAA
>JAHIWF010000285.1 GCA_018815555.1 Spirochaetota bacterium
AAAAAATTATATCAGTTCCATGCCCAGTCTTCCTACGACGGTAACCAAGGTTATGGAAATATGCAATAATCCGCGTACTAGCCCGACCGATCTGGACAAAGTTATTTCACTTGATCCGGTGCTGATGGGTAAGGTGCTGAAGTTGATCAACTCAGCGTATTACAGTCTGCAGAATCAGGTTACCAGTCTGGTGCGTGCCATCATCATGCTTGGTGTAAATACGGTAAAGAACCTGGCGCTCAGTACCGCCGTGCTGGACAAGCTGGTGGACAAGAATGGTTTCCGGGCGCTGAATATGGAAGGCTTCTGGAGGCATTCGCTCTGCGTGGGTGTGGTGGCTAAAATTATTGCGCGTAAACGCAATGTGGAAACAACCAAGCTGGACGAGTATTTTGCGGCCGGTTTGCTGCACGACATAGGCAAAATTCCTTTAAACAACATATTGTCCGACGAGTATGTACAGGTGATGAGTCTGGCTGACCGCGAACGTATTCCGCTGTATCTGGCGGAGCGGCGCGGGATGGATCTTGACCATGCCGAGGCCGGAGCCATGATTGCCGCTGCCTGGAAGCTGGAAGGGGCATTGGCCGACGGCATCCGGCATCACCACTCTCTGGACACCTACGAAGGGCCGCACAAAGACATGGTGTTTACCATTGCGGTGGCCGATTACTATGCCTGCCGCGAAGGCATCGGCTTTTCCGGCAGTGTGTATCCGGACAAAATAGCTCCGGAAATCTATGCCTGGCTGGGTATCGAAAAAACCTGGCTGGAGGAAATCGACGATACGGTAACAAAGGAAATCGACAAAGCTTCGGTATTCCTTAAATTGAAAGCGGGCTCATGACATGTTTGAAATAACTATCTGGGGCGACCGCGGTTCCATGCCGGTTCCGGGTCCTGATACTGTCATTTTCGGCGGCAATACCTCATGTATTGAAATACGCTGCGGCTCGCGGATTCTGATTATAGACGCCGGATCGGGTATCCGCGGTCTGGGTGACCATCTGGCACGCACCGAGCTTAAAAACGGTCCGATTCGTGCTGATATTTTTTTAACACATACCCATTGGGATCACATTATGGGTTTTCCGATGTTTACGCCTATTTATATTCCCGGCACCCAGTTGAAGGTGCACGGCCCGGTAAATTTCGAAGATGAAACCCTTGAGCAGATTATCGGCACCCAGTTGTCATACCGCTACTGGCCGGTGCGGCAGGATGAACTGGCCGCAAAAATCCAGTACGAAAGCCTGCGCGAAACTCTGCTGGATTTGGGTGACGGTATCAAAGTACGCACCAAGTACCTGAATCATCCAGTGCTTTGCCTTGGCTACCGGGTGGAGTATGAAGGTAAATCCTTTGTAACTGTGTATGACCATGAACCTTATAGCAACCTGTTTCCGACCGATCCGACCCATCCGGATTATGATGCATCGATCGCTTTAGAAGGCGACAACGCCGCGCGAGAAGAAAACGAGCGCATCGAAAACTTTTACGCCGGAGCGGATCTGCTGGTGCATGACACCCAGTATACCGCCAAGGAATATACGCTAAATAAAGTAGGCTGGGGGCATTCTTCTTTTGAGTATGCCATAAATGCCGCCAGTCGATCTAAGGTAAAAAAACTATTGCTATTTCATCATGACCCCAACCGTGGCGATACCGAACTGCAAGAACTGGAACTGTTCTATCAGGCTAAATTACAGAGTCGCACTCCCTTGCAGGTGCAGGTATCACGCGAGGGCATGAAAGTCAGGATTTGAATCGATGGAACAAACTCCACAGCCATCCCGGAATAGCATTCCCGACCGGCTGAACATTGTAGTAAAAGACGGCTTAAAAGCTGGCCTTAAGTCCTGTATCTTTTTGCTAAAAATAATCGTGCCGGTAAGCTTGGCGGTATCATTGCTGAACTTCAGCGGCGTGTTGCCCTGGCTGGCGCAATTTTTGCAGCCGATGATGGGCTTGCTCGGTTTGCGTGGAGAAGCGGCCCTGGTTTTCGTTTCGTCAATTTTACTCAATAATTACAGCGCCATAGCGGTGATTCAGACCCTCGAATTCACCGGCCGCGAAGTAAGCATCATGGCCGTCATGTGCCTGATAGCGCATAACATG
>JAHIWF010000286.1 GCA_018815555.1 Spirochaetota bacterium
ACGTTCCGGCCGACCGCCAGACCGGAATATTCGGCAGTGCTGGCAGTAGCTGGCTTAAAAGGCTGGTCATCTCCGGCAAAGGGACGCATTTCCGCTCCGAAGGGTTGCAGCAGCTGCATGGCGTTTCCGTTTTTGGCAAGCGCACCGAGCATCAGCCAGGGATAGCGCAAAGACAGCCAGGCCGACCAGACGGCAGCTTCCTGCTCCGGCTCCGGCGTATATAGCCAACCGCCATATACGCTGGACTGCCCTGCCAACACGTTAGCCTGAACCGCCAGCCCCTCCTGCAGCGACAGTTTTGCCTGTACATCCAGAGCTGGAGTATCGCTTGGCTGGGCAGCCAGGCCGGTGAAGGCTGTCAGCAGCAGCACAGACAAGCTTATCTTCCAACACACATACCCGCGGCGGTGCCTGATGGAAGCTATCCAAAGGGGCAGTAGATACCATAGCGTTGCTGTAGGCCGCCGCTGCATACAGCCGAAGCGGCAGCTGCGAAAACTGATCATTATGTACATATGTACATAACGACGGCAAAGCCAACTCTGTGTACAATTCGCTTCATACTGCTAAGCACAGCATTCCAAAGCACACTTGAATCAGACTCGCAGCAGGGGTACTTGACGCTCGCATTTTTCTTTATTATTATATATATAATTTTTCATATATTACAGGAGGCACAACATGGCAATAGCATTGTATTCCACCCCCAGCTGCGGGTACTGCCGGCAGGCAAAGGACTGGTTCAAGCAGCGCAACATCCGCTTCGAAGAGTATGATGTGTCACGCGACCAGCGCCGGGCCGACGAACTGGTACGAAAAAGCGGTCAGATGGGCGTACCGGTAATCGACGTAAACGGCCGCATCATCATCGGCTTTAACGTAGCGGCCATCGAACAGGCACTCAAATAAAAATTTCAGAGTGACCAGTTGAGCGCGGCAGTCAGCGTCCGCGCCAACAGAAAAGGCTGCTCCCTGGCGGAAGCAGCCTTTATTTTTTATGGATTACAGTTGCCGGTGGCGGCTGTCAGCAGCTCGCCGGCAGCTAAAAACCGCGCTCAGCTGCGGTAGCAAAGCACCGGATTGCGGGCGGCACCCACCTCGTCGAGGCGGCCTACCGGTGTATCATGCGGTGCGTCGTGCAGTAGCTGTGGATTGGTTTTGGCCTCTTCAGCGATTTTGAGCATCGCATCGGCAAAGGCGTCCAGCGTTTCCAGATTCTCCGTTTCGGTCGGCTCGATCATCAGGGCTTCCGGCACAATCAGCGGGAAGTAGATGGTCGGTGGATGGAAACCGTAATCAATCAGGCGTTTGGCAATATCCAGGGTATGCACGCCTTCGGCAATGTTGCCCATGGCCACAAACTCGTGCATGCAGCGGCGCGGATATTTTACCGGATAGGTTTTCTCCAGGCGGGCTTTCAGGTAATTGGCGTTCAGTACCGCGTTCTCGGACATCTTGCGCAGTCCACCCTCGCCCAGCATACGTACATAGGTATAGGCACGCACCAGCACGGCAAAGTTGCCGTAGAAAGCTTTCAGACGGCCGATACTCTGTTTGGGCATGCGCATGAGGTACTTGCCGTTTTCTTGCACCGCAATCGGACCGGGCAGGAACTCGGCCAGCGACGGAGCGGCGCCGACGTAACCGACACCCGGACCGCCACCGCCATGCGGAGTAGAGAAG
The DNA here is from genome assembly GCA_018815555.1 of Spirochaetota bacterium. Classification (GTDB taxonomy): domain Bacteria; phylum Spirochaetota; class Spirochaetia; order Treponematales; family UBA12059; genus UBA12059. The sequence continues at coordinate 1,684 of JAHIWF010000286.1, forward strand.
GTCTTGTGCAAGTTGTAGTGCATCACGTCGATACCCAGGTCGCCCGGGCGGACGATGCCGGCGATGGCGTTCATGTTGGCACCGTCGCCGTAGACCAGGCCACCGGCGGCATGTACGATATCGGCAATCTCTTTCATGTTACGCTCGAATACACCAATGGTACTGGGGTTGGTAATCATGATTCCGGCGACGGTGTCGTCGCAGGCTGCCTTGAGGGCTTCCAGGTCGATGGCACCGTCAGCGTCGCTGGTAAGCTGTACCACACTCATGCCGGCCATGGTACAGGTGGCCGGGTTGGTGCCGTGGGCCGAATCCGGCACGATCATCTTGGTGCGCTGGCTCTGGCCGCGGGCGACCTGAGCGGCACGGATCATCAGTACACCGGCCAGCTCGCCCTGGGCACCAGCTGCCGGCTGCAGGCTGCCGGCCACAAAACCGCCGATCAGGTTCAACTCTTTCTGCAGGCGGAACATCAGCTCGATGGCACCCTGGCTGAATTCGGCACCAACCAGAGGATGGGTGTTCCGCCAGCCGGGCAGCGCAGCGGTAGCCTCATTTATCTTGGGGTTGTACTTCATGGTGCAGGAACCCAGCGGATAATAATGGGTGTCGATAGAAAAGTTTTTCTGCGACAGCCGGGTAAAATGGCGCACAACGGTAAGTTCGTCCATCTCCGGCAGCGGCAGATTGTCGCGCAGCATGTCTTTGGGCAGGGCAGTTACCGGAACATCACATTCGGGCAGCACCACGCCGATGCGGCCGGGGCTGGAAAGTTCATAGGCCAGTTTTTCTGGTTGCAGGTTCATACGCCCACCTCCGCAAGTGCCTGGGCCAAGAGGTCAATCTGGGCTTTGGTGTTCATTTCGGTTACGCACACCAGCAGCTCATGGGTGCGGTCCTTGTAATAGCGCGACAAGGGCAACCCGGGCACAATGCCGCGGCGTTCCAGCTTTTCGGCGATCTCGGCGGCGGGGCGCGGTGTTTTAACCACAAATTCCTTAAAGAACTGGCCTTCAGCCACTTTATACCCACCGACCTTGTTAATCTGTTCGGCAGCGTAATGCGACTTGTTCCAGCACAGCTCGGCTACTTTTTTAAGACCGTGTTTGCCCAGCAGCTCCAGGTGGATGGTGGTCATCAGCATCACCAAGCCCTGATTGGAACAGATGTTGGAAACAGCCTTCTCGCGGCGGATGTGCTGTTCGCGGGCCGACAGGGTAAGCACGAAGCCGCGCCGGCCCTTGCCGTCCACTGTCTGACCGACCAGGCGGCCGGGCATCTTGCGTACCAGTTTCTGGGTAACGCCCATCATGCCCAGGAAGGGGCCACCATAGTTCATGGCGTTGCCAAGACTCTGGCCCTCGGCGGTTACGATATCAGCGCCCAGTTCGCCGGGGCTTTTAAACAGCCCGAGCATAACCGGGTCGGCATGCACGATAAACAAGGCACCGGCGGCATGTACTGCATCGGCCACGCCGGCCAGCTGCTGAATACGTCCCTCGAAATCCGGATACGAGGCCACCAGACAGGCAGTCTGGTCATCCAGCATTTTAAGGCCGTCCTGCGGCAGGCCCTGATATTCCACCAGCTCCACTTCGAAGGCCTCGAAGTAGGTGCGCAGAACGTCCTTATATTCCGGATGCAGAGCAGCCGGAATCAGGATGCGGTGGCGGCTGGCAGACTGGTTGTAGGCCATCAGGATAGCCTCGGCCAGGGCAGTTGAACCGTCGTAATGGGAGGCGTTAACCGCGTCCATGCCCAAGAGCTGTCCGGCCATCGACTGATATTCGAAGATGGCTTGCAGGGTACCCTGGGAAACTTCTGGTTGATAGGGGGTGTAGGCACTGAGGAATTCGCCACGGGTGGCAAGCATGCCTACAGCTGCGGGAATAAAATGATTATAGGCACCGGCACCCAGGAACCAGGCGCTGTTGGAGGCGCTGGCGTTTTTGGCTGCCATGGATTCCAGTTCGCGCATCACTTCCATTTCGGAAAGCGCGCGGTCCAGCCCCAACTGAGGGAAGCGGTGGGCGGCCGGAATGTCGGAGAAGAGTTCCTCTACCGACTTGACGCCGACTGTGTCCAGCATTTTCTGGCGGTCGGCGTCGGTATTGGCGATGAAGGGCACAGTTTACTCCTTGGCGGCTTCTACTTCGTAAGCGGCGGCATCCAGAAGGGCATCGAATTCGGCAGGATCGGCGGGTTTGAACTTGATCAGCCAGCCGCCGGCATGCGGTTCACGGTTAACCAGGGCCGGGTCGCCTTCCAGTGCACCGTTCACTTCGGTAATGGTACCGCCCATGGGCATGTACACATCGCTGGCGGCTTTTACCGACTCGATAACACCGAAGGTCTCGCCCTTTTTAAGGGTCTTGCCGACGGCAGGCAGCTCAACAAACACAATGTCGCCCAGAGCGGACTGGGCATGGTCGGAAATACCGGTGATAATTTCATCACCGCTTTTAAGGGCATACTCGTGTGAAACTGCATAACGGGCGTTCTTGTCGATGTTCATGGTAGAATCCTCCAAATAATATAGTATGACAGGCTGGCGGCCTGCTGCATGGTTCCAGAATCACTGTTGCGGCCACCGACGGCGGCAAACCGCAACAAGTATCAGCGGCGGCGTGTGCCCGGCCGGTTTCCGGGAAGCCCGGACCGACGGCGGCAAGCCGCAACAAGTATCAACGGCGGTAAGCCGGAATGTACAGCGGCCGTTTAACCACCACCGCGTCCTTGCCGGTACCGCGGATAACAACCTTAAGGGCAGTTCCGACTTTGGCGAAAGCCGGATCAATCAGCACGTTGGCTGCCATTTTTTTTACGGTAGGGCAGAACATGCCGGCCACAACCGTGCCGATGGTCTGGCCATCAGCCGATTGAACTTCAAAGCCCTCGCGCGGAATACCGCCAGTAACATCCAATGTTACCAGTTTACGCTTGATTCCGTCGGCCTGCAACTGTTCCAGCGCGCTTTTGCCGATAAAATCTTTTTCGAAATCACAAGCCCACTTAAAGTTGGATTCCAGCGGATAGATATCCTGGCTGATTTCATGGCCATGCAGCGGCATGCCGGCCTCGAAGCGCAGGCTGTCGCGGGCAGCCAGACCGATAGCATGGGTCTCGATGCCGTGCTTTTCGCCGGCGGCCAGAAGACCGGTCCACAGGGCCTCGGCCTCATCCGCCGGGAAGAACAGCTCCACGCCATCCTCGCCGGTGTAACCGGTACGGCCGACCAGACAGTCTACGCCCAGTACCTTGGTGCGGCCGGAAGTAAAGCGCGGGAAAGCCGAAATCGGGCTGGCCGAAACCTTGTCCAAGAGCTCGATGGCACGGGGACCCTGTACGGCTATCATATAGGTGCCTTCGGAGTGGTCAATCAGCTCTACCCCGGCCGGCTTGTGTTTATTGAACCAGGCCACATCTTCGGCGCGGTTGGAGGCATTAACTACAATCCACCAGCTGCCCGGCAGACGGTAAATAAACAAATCGTCGATAACCGTGCCGCGTTCGTTCAGCAGCAGCGAGTAACGGGCATCGTTGTCGGCCATGTCCAGCACCTTCATGGTGACCATTTTGGACACGAACTCATCGGCACCGGGTCCTTTGATCTCGAGCTGACCCATGTGGTCAATATCGAACAAACCAACCGAGCGACGGCACACCAGATGCTCTTCCACAGCACCAAGCGGATACGTAATGGGCATATCATAGCCGGCAAAAGGCGCCATCTTGGCTCCAGCGGCGATATGCCAGTCATGCAAACGGGTAGTATTCAAAAAAGGCCCTCCTCAGCGAGAATTAAAACCGGGAACAAATATTTACCGAAGTCTACAATATAAAGCGAGAAACGACAAGGTACAGCCAATGAAACAGTATTTTGAATAATAAAATAGCGATAAATAAGCAATGTAGCTTGACCAGTGACCAGACCAGTTTGCACGAGACGATTAGTTGCGATCGAGGAGGAGCTTGCTGCCCCAGGCGGGGGACTGGCCGCGGGGACCTGGCCGCGGGGGCCTGGCCGCTGAGGCCTGGCCGCGGGGGCCTGGCTGCGGGGGCCTGGCTGCGGGGGCCTGGCTGCGGGGGCCTGGCTGCGGGGGCCTGGCTGCGGGGGCCTGGCTGCGGGGG
>JAHIWF010000287.1 GCA_018815555.1 Spirochaetota bacterium
ATGAAGCGCACCGCCTGCAGCTGAAAGACAGCGCTACGGTGTGTTCCGAGCTGGATGAGCTGCTCAGGCATCAGCCACGCCTTATAAAATTTGTCGACCGTACCTTTAACGCCGATGCTGTCCGCTCGCGGCAGATATGGATTCATCTGATTGCCAAACATGGCAGCGGTGCTACCCGCTTTCATTTTGAGATTCATCCGGCCCTACTGGAGGTGGAAGACTTTGCGCTGCTGGCCGCTATTCCATCCGGCTTGTTTCAGTTCGAGATCGGCGTGCAGACGATACATGAACGCAGCCGCAAGGAAATTCGCCGCACTGGCAACTGGGCCAGGGAACAGGAAGCCATCCGGTCCCTGGTCGCCCTGAAGACCATACACATCCATGTTGATCTGATTGCCGGGCTGCCCGGCGAGGGCATAGCCGACATTGCTGAAAGTTTTAATGCCTTGTGTTCCCTGAGCGCGGACCATGTGCAGTTTGGTTTTCTGAAGGTACTGCCGGGAACACTTATGGCCGCGCGCAAAGAACAGTATGGCCTGGTGCATCAACTGGAAGCGCCGTATGAGATACTGCGTACTGCCACACTTTCCGAAAAAGACCTGAGCTTCCTGAAGCAGATAGACGAATTGCTGGATTCAGTCGGCAACAGTCATCACTGGGATGCTCTGATCAACGCAGCCGCCGCCAGAATCGGCAGCCATTTTGAGGCTTACAAAAACCTGCTTGAATATTGCATTGGGCAGGGCTTTGATATACGTACCCGGAACCGTGAAAAACTTGGGCCTTTGCTGGCAGGGTGGCTGCAGCTTATTCCAGATTAAGCGGCCGGCGGTTGTCGGACAGCCGACGGCCGAGGTATTCCTTGTCCAGACCAAGATCGCGGCAGATACTGCGCAGCTGGTCCGCTGAAAGCAGGTTTTGTTCCGCATACAGATAACAGAGCGCTTTTTCGGCAATACAGGGAACCTTGAGCGCATTCAGTATGGTTTCGCTGTCGCTATTGCTGCCGCTGCGGTCGTTCTGTACCCGGTTTAGACTTGCGAACAGCCGCGACTGGCTAATGTCGCCCTGAATAGTTGCCAGCTCAGCCAGTAAAGGTTTTATATCACCACGGCTGGCGCTTTCACCCAATGGTTTTAAGGTAAAATAAGTGTACTCTTTGGCCGGCAGATAATGGTGTTCGTCGCAGCGTGTGCAATAATCCGGTTCGCGCGGATCGGCTTTTTTGCGGTCACCACCTATGATAATCAACGGATCAAAATACAAGGCCGGGCACTCCGCTCCGTCCACCGTATAATAGCGGTAGGTAAACAGCGAATCGGCTATACAGTCCGGGTGCTCGCAATAGGCGGTAAGCGGAAACACGTCGGTAGCCTGCTCCAGCAGCAGCCGCGCGGTGTTATTGAATATTTCTTTACGGAAATTCAGGACCAGAGTCGGCAGTATAAAAACCAGACCGCGCGCGTCGGCTTCGTTGCGGATCAGGTAGGCAATACGCTCGTCGTAAAAGGCAGCTTCGTCGATTATGAAAGTTCCCGAAGTCTGGGTGCAGGCCAATATGGACTCCAGCGAGAAAGAATCGGATGCGCTGGAGATGTCGTCACCACAGCGCTCATAACCGCCCCGGTAAGCCAGGGCATCATCGGGGTAATCGGGGAAACGGTCCTTGTCGATGCTGAAGCGCACGAAGTGCAGCTGGCGCCGGTCGGCTCCGGCTGTTGTTGTTGAACGGGCAAGCTCCTTGCTTTTTTTTAGAGCCACCCGCGAATCCCGCCATACCCGGGCTGAATATTCGGTTTTGCCCGAGCCCATGGGCCCGATGACCAAAATACGCCGGCCGGGACGGGTAAAGTCGAAATGGTCATACGAGTGGTGTACTTTAATATCCGGAAAACCGAGGTTTTTTAAAAAAGAGCTTTGGCTTGCTTCCTGCATGTCAGTCCTGTTCCTCTTCGTGCGACGGGATAAAGCGGAAGGCCTGCAATCCGGAGGCTATAACTACGGTTACGCCGCCAGTTATCAGGAAGGGGCGCATCAGCGTTTGCCCGGCAAACTTAAGCCAGGAAATAAGCTGCGGAACCAGGAAGGGCAGCTCGGGCATCTGCCGTATCAGCCCCGTCGGATTAATAAGGTAGGGTATGACACCGCCCAGCAGAATTATAAAACCGGGAACCATCAAGAAATTTCCCAGCTGCACCGCCCGTTCCGGCCAGCGGTTTTTCATGATAAAAGCCGCGGCCAGCAACAAGGCCAGGGCGGTAAGGCTGCTGATGTAGGATCCTTTTAAGTGGCTTTTCTGAATGGAAGCCAAGTTTACCGATCCGGCTGGTACGTCGGCCGGTAATTTAAACGGCAGCGTTGCCGGCATTTCCTTAAGTTTAGCCTGCAATACTGCGGCGATTTGTGTCTCGTATTTAAGTGGGTCGTTTTTGATATCCTGCAGTACCGCCGGGGGCACTTGAGTGGCCAGCTCATTAATCAGTTCAGCCGGCAGCTCTTTGCTTTGTTCAAGGTAGAGCCGAACTGCGGTGCCGCTTTCATTGATTAGCTGCGTGCGCAGTTCACCGAGATCAAATACCGCCAGAACATTGTCCTGTGGCGGATTTGCGGCTTGCGTGAAAAAAATATCAACATTGGTTTTTAGAGTGTCGATTACCAGCCGGGGCGGCAGAATCTGTTTGGCGGCTGAAAAAACGGCGGCACTGTCAAGCTCGTAGCCTTCGATGCGCAACGGTCTGCTTTCTTCCGAGGGTGCCTCGATAGTCTGGATCAGGCTGTCGGTGCGCTCGTCATCCAGAATTTTCATGTAGACCTCCGGGCCGGCTACCAGCGTACGGGTTGACAGGAGGGCCAGTCCGCCGAGTCCCAGCGGAAGAGCGGCGAAGACAAAAATCAGTACCCCTATTAGTTTTCTCAGTGGCTTCATGGTTGATTCCTTTATTTTCCGAGTTGTGCCAGCAGGCCAGGTTCGCGAATTGTGCCGAAATACAGATCTTTAAGCGGATGGACATCAAGCGGATTGGTGTACCAGCCACGCAGGGCTTCGGTATCCACCAGGTTAAATGAGGGCATGTGGTTGGTAGGCATTACAGCCGCTTCCTGCAGCAACAGTGTCTCGGCCCGGGCAAGCGTTTCCAGTCGGCTGCTGCCTTCCTGGTTCATCGATTCATCGATCAGTCTGTCATATTCGCTGTTCCGGTAGCTTCCTTCGTTAAGCGTCGACTGGCTGGTCCACATCAGCAGAAAAGCTGCCGGGTCGGCAAAGTCGCCGATCCAGTTGGAGAAACTGATAGTGTAGTCGCGGCTGCGGGCCACCCGCGAGAATTGCGACCCGGGTACAAACTGCAGGTCGGCGCTGATACCCTGTTCCGCCCAGGCCCGCTGCAGAATGGCCGCATTACTTTGCTGCAGACTGTTATCCGGCAGCAGCAGCACCAAGGGCGGCAACTTGGACGGATCGGCATACCCGGCCTCGGTAAGCAACTCCAGTGCTTCGACAATATTTTGCCGGTCTACGCCCTCAGCCGCCGTATAGCCACTGAACGGCAGCACCAATTTGTCGCTGGGACTGTAATAGTTATCTTTGGTGCGGATGATCTGCCAGGGGACCAGCAGCGCCAGTGCCCGACGGATGCGCGCGTCATTCCAGGGCTCTTCGCGGCAGTTCCAGTAGTAATAACTGGTGGCAAACATGGCACTGTATTGGATTCCTTCATTTAAAGTAAGAAAGTCGACATCCATCATGTCGCTCAGCCAGTGAATCTCGCCGGTATTGAAGCGCCGGGTAGCTTCTTCTTCGCTATCCAGGAACAGGATGACGATTTCTTCTATGGCTACCCGGTTGCGGTCCCAGTAGCTGTCTGATTTTTCCAGCTGCATTTCCTGCTCGTTTTTTGCGGCCAGGCTATAGGGGCCGTTGCCGATTACGGATTCCGGCGGCCAGTCAGCCTTATAGCGCAGCGACTGATGTACCGGTACAAAGGAGCTGTGGCACAGCAGCCGGGTAAAGTAGGCGGCGGGGGCCTTCAGCTGCACCTGCAAGGTTCTTGCATCCAGAGCCTTAATGCCCACGGATTCCGGATTTTTGCTCATACCGGTGCGGAATTCTCTGGCTCCTTCGATTATGTCGAAGAATACGGCAAAATCCGCCCTGGTTTCCGGAGCCAGCAGATAGCGCCAGGACTGGACATAATCTTCAGAAGAAACGCGGCTGCCGTCAGCCCAGCGCAGGTCGGGTCGCAGGGTAAAGGTATAGGTTTTTCCGTCGGCGGAGCGTCTAAAGCTTTCCGCCTGGGCCGGTAGTGGGTCGAGTGTTTCCGGATGGTAGGCGAAAAGACCCTCATACAGGCCGGTAAAAATCTGCATTTCGTGCGAGTACAAGGCCAGGTAGGGATTAAGTTGTATATCATAAGGGCCATAACCTATGCGCAGTACCTGCTCCGTCTGACTAAATGCCATACTTGCAACCATGGTCAACAGCAATAAAAGGGCTGTCCGCCGCATAAAAGCTCCTTGTGTTCTTGAGTTCTGGCTATGATTACTATATCGAAATCGGCAGGATTTTCAAATAGCAGGGTGACACTTTAAGTGCCCTACATATCCTTGATGCCCAGACGCTTCATCTGTTCTTCTTCTTCTTTCTGGGCAATGTATTCGTGACGCTTCTGATTGGCCTTTACGGCGGCATTTTTCAGGGACACCAGTTCTATTTTGATGTTCCGGTATTTACCGCGAATTTCCGGATCAGCCATGGCATCCAGAAAAAATTCGTCCAGGGCGGTCATCTTGCGGAAAAATGACTGTAAGTCTTCGAGGGCCTTTTCCAGATATTTGTAAATTTGATCTTCGGAGGCGGCTTCCATGCGTTTGAAGGCTCCGCCATTGCGATTGGTTAATGCCATCAGGGCTTGGTTACGTTTGGTAGCCAGGTCGATGAATTCGAAAAAATTGATGGCGTCGGTTTTACGTTCACTGCTTACCGGATCAAGGTATTCTACTTCATGAATAACCGGTTCCGGATCCTTGTGCATCATTTCGCGTAGCGCCCGTTTAAGTTTTTTAATGAAGGATTTATCCAGCGTTTCAAGTACAGCCTGATTATCGGAAAGTTTGCGCAGGGCATCCTCGAGCTGGAAGGCTACTCCAACCATATTGCGCAGGCCGTCCAGCAGCATTCCCTTATAATTACGCTCGGCGGTTTTTTTATTGGCTGCTGTCTGGCCGATGGCCAGCTTTTTAAGCAGCTCATCCTGCAGGCTTTGCGCTTCGGCGGAGTACTCTTCCATCAGAATTTCTTCCACCAGTTCCGGATAGAAGGGGTGTTCGGCTGAGGATTCACCAAAGTGCTGGCGTATCTTGCGGATGGCTTCCTCGCGGTGGGTAACCACCCAGTCGCGTTCAAAGTTGACTGCCGGCAGTATGGATAAACGGATGTTCATCTTATACTGTTCTTTATGTACCAGGGTAAGGTCTTTGAGTGTCTGGAATATTTTGCGGCTGGTTTTATCGAGTTGCTGCAAGCCTTCGTTGATGATGCCGGCGGAGAGCGGGTCGCTGCCCTTGCGGATCATACTGGCCATTTCAGCCAGAAAACGGGTATTTGAATGCGGGCTGTTTTCGGAAAAACTGGTAAAGTTGAAGTATTTGGTGAGCGAGGCCAGCCGTTTGATACGGCCCATGTTCAGAAACTCCACACTGAACTGGTAGTAGTTGTTCAGAAAGTCCAGATACGACTCAAACTGCGAAAGGCGGATGCTCATCTGATCCACTTTTTCGCTTTCGGCGAAAGGGCTCTCCGATGGAGTGGTCACTTCGGAAATCTTGAGTTCGTATTTGTAAGGATCTTCCTGGATTATGCCTTTGCGCAAGAGGACATTGTACATTCCCTGAAAGGCTGACTGAAAGAGCTTAAAATCATCGCGCAACGATTTCAGGCCATCGCCGTCCAGATGCTGAATTTTCTCGTAGAGGGCATTTTCCAGTTGCTTGGTAAAGGTGTTTTCGTCCATAACTGCCATATAGTATGAAGCAAAATCGGCCGGCAGGCAAGACGCATTTTCCGGCTTTTTGTCTAATTGACTATTGTTTTGGTATGGATTTTTGCACAGGCCATTGCTGACTCCCCGGCACAGTATAGTCGAGTTTTCATTTTTTCCGGTAATGCGTCGATTTTTAGTTCCCGGCCAGCGTGTGTATGGCATGAAAAGTCTGATTTTTATGCTGATTTTGCTGCTGCTATTAACCGGCATGGCTTGCTCCGGGCTGGGTCCGCTAGGTATACAGGTGGAAGTCCCGGACTTTCCAGCTCGTTGGGCTGCCGCCAGTGCCTGGGAGCTGCGCTGGGCTGACAGTTCAGGGGAGCTTGGCAGTGCCTGCCTTGCTCCCGGCAGCAACTGTGTTCTGCTTCTGCCGCGGCAGTCTGCTGTGTGCCTGTTTTTATATGCTCTTATTCCAGATCCGGAAAGCGGGATGTTCTTTCGGACACTGCCTTTTGGCGCTCTGCTGCCCTACGACTTGCAGCCGGGCAGTACAGTGCGGCCGGATGCCGTGGGCGGTTGGCTGGCCGTCATGGCCATCAGATTGCTGGAGCAGGGGTGGGACAGTACAGGTTTTAACTGGCCGCGACTGCGCGCCGAGCTGGCCGCACGGCTGCCTGATCCCTGGCTGCTTGACCCAGCGCTAATCCGCCCATTGCTGGCTGAAGGC
>JAHIWF010000288.1 GCA_018815555.1 Spirochaetota bacterium
AAAAAAGCAGCCCCTGCAAGATGCCGGGCTGCTTTTTGCTTATGGTCTTATAGCTGCGATCTGCTAGCTTAGGGCAGTGTGGCCATCAGATTTTTAGCCATTCCATCCCTGGAAACGTTGAGCAGGGCAGTACGTCTGGCCTGGTCGGCTGTTGCGCCGATGGCTATTGCCATCTGTTCACGGCTGTAAATCATTTGGCCGGAACTCAGCTCTACACATTTTACATTCATGCTGGCTGTGGCCTTCCACATGGTTCCATCGGCCACTACCGAGTCGATGCGGGTGGTGCCGTAGATAAAGCGCTGAATACCCTTATTTCCCCACTCCTGCCGGGCCAGCTGCAGTATGCTGCTGTCGTTCATCATGGCAATAGTGGCCTCATTGATCGGTGCCAGGGTGACGACGAAGCGCTCACGGGCCAGGCTCTCGAAAATACCGCCCTGGCCGATGTTGGTACCGGCCGGGTTGCCGCTGTCGTTCAGGTCGATGATGGCCACACCGGTAGGAATGGTCCTGGCCAGCGATACCACTTTGTAGTCAAAGCTAAGCACCTGCCGGGACATGTCGCTGATTAAGGCGTCGGCATATCCGTCGAAACTGCGCGGGAACCGGTCGATAAGGTCGCGGGTAGAGTTCAGGTTAAGCTCGAAGCTGAGTTTGGCGTTGCCGACAGCATCAGCTGGCGGCGGGGTAAAGCTGAGTATGCCGTCGGGGCCGCTCAGAAGCCGCTCGGTACGGGTTTGCGGCCGGCCGTTGGCCTGGGTGCGCTGGTAGCGTACCAGCACCTCGGCTCCGGCAATACCGGGTGCATTTGCACCTTCGCCGTATACCAGTCGGGCCTGGAAGGCTGCTGGAAAGTCTTTGCCCAGGTTGGTTTCAGTCGGACTGTCAAGACGCTGCAGGGTCATGCGGCCAAGTATATCTCTGGCCTTGTTTACGTTACGCTCGGCTTTTATAGCGGCGTTGTCGATATCGCTGCCGGTGGCGGCCAATGCCGCTTCCACATAAAACTGTACAGCGTCAAACCAGCGGCCGGCTGCTTTGGCGTTGTCGCCTGACTGTTCCGGTCTGGCTACAGCGTCGATGCGCTCCTGGAAAACCGCGGCAATGCGGGCTTTTTCTTTTTCAAGTTCATTTGTCTGGTATGAGGCCAGGATATACATGATGATGGACCCGTCCGGTCCGGTGGCTTTAAAGCGCTCTTTTACCGAAAAACCGGCCAACTGGCCCGAGGACTCGGCACGGACAGTCTGCAGGATGTCCGCCTCGTAGCTGTCCAGTGTCGCCTTGGCCGTTGCAGTTGAGTCGACGCTTACTCTGGCGCCGATGTAGTTCATTATGTTGGCAATAAGATTGTTGCTGGCGTCATCGATGGCCACAGCCTCGTCGTTGCCGGCGGACGAAGACCCTACAAAGTAGGTAAACGTGCCGTCCGGGGCCGGTGTTTTCAGCACCCAGTCGGGCGGCAGCTTTTTGTTGGCAGCGGGACCGGACACACAGGAAGCCAGAATGGCTGTAACAGCCAGCAGCAGTATAACTTTTCGCATAAGAAAAACCCTCCGAAGACGCGATTGCGTGGTACTTTGATAAATGCTCCAGCCTGACTGCAGTTACACTGTAGTCAGGCTGTAAAATTCATCATCACTTGCTCCTTTAAGCCGCCAAGGGAGCGCCGGGCAAAGAGCGCTCCCTGTAATAAACAAAGCGGGCAGTCCGGAGTGCGGACCGCCCGGCAATAATCAGAAGCCTTCGTAGAAAGCGTTCTGGACGGCTTCGATAGCGCGTTCTTTTTCCGGAGTCTTGGGCTCAAGAGCTTCGGCACCATCGAGGATTTCCTGCAGCTGGCGCTCCAGGGCTTCCTTGTTGATGGTCCACAGTTGGTATACGCGGTAGACGCGGCGGTCGGGCTCGCCTTCGGTAGTAAACTCCTGCATGTAAGCCCAGGTCTCGTCTTCCATCAGGAAGCCGTTAAAGCTGGCTTCGGAAACGCTCTTCACTACACGTTCCATGTAGGTCTCGATCATGTCCTTGTCTCCTACCTGCGCACCGGCGAAGGTATCACGAACACGGGTTTCCATAAAGGCGGAAATACGGGTCTGGGAATTCATGCGAGCAGCTGCCAGGGATGCGCCATCGCGGGATTCGCCTTCTTCGTTGACGATAACTACAAACTGGCCTTCATAATCGGGCATGCGCTCTACGGCTTTATAGCCCTTGCTTACATACTCAAGTATCCACTGCGGCGGGTTGGTACCCCAGGCAGTGCCGGGATGCTCAAGAATCTGCGGCGGATAGGTTGCTACGGTAAGAGGAGCAGTCATTTCGGCTGGTTTGCTTGCACAGCCAATAAGGCTGGCCAGAGTCATTACCACAACGAGAACAAGAATTACTTTCTTCACGATAAACCTCCTTAAGGTTTCTTCATATTTTAGCGGCCCTGAAACTTCAGCGGCCGACAATGCCTAAGTATAACGCAAGCACGCCGAAAAACAGTAGTGTCTGCCTAAAAAACTGTTCAGAGTCCGCTGTTTACCACAAAGCTGCGGCCGCGCGAATACACTGACTGCATGTCCAGCAGTCCGGCCCGGTCTGCCGCATCATAGATATAATCTTCGACCTTGCTTTTGGTCTGGAAGGTGTACAGCAGGATCTGCGCTTCGCTGGCCGAACTGGATGCAGTTTCTACCATACGGAAGTAGCGCTCCAGTGCCCGGCGGAAATCCCGCATGCCACGCGAGTCCGGAGGATTCTGGATAACCAGCTCGTAGCGCACACCGTTAGACATCGAGCCGCGGATAAGGCTGCGGGACTGGTCGACCATAACCGGCATGCCAACCCATACCGAGGCGGTTACCGCATTTGCTACGGCTGCTTCGGCAGTGTTGGCCCGCACCTGAGGGCTCTGGAAGGGCACACTGCCCAGCAGCTGGCCGGTGGAGGTGTCAAACATTTTCATGGAACCGCGGGCCTGGGCATAATGCACATTGTTGCGCAGTTCGGTTTCGGTAGAAAGTGAAATTTCCACATACACGTCAGCATTATACTTCTGGGCCAGGTATTGCATGATGTCGATGGAGCCGCCAGTTTCGGCCTGGTAGGCTGTCTGCTGGTCGGCTTTCAGACGCTCCAGCTGGTCCATGTCCATGACGGTGCGGCCCAGCCGGTCTATCAGGAAACGGTTGGCTTGGGCAACGGCGGCTTTGGCAATACTGGCCTGCATCTCCACCTCGCGGTCGTAATATACCATATACTGCAGGCGGGCAATATGATTTTCGAGGAAGGCTTCTTCTTCGGGGCTAAGCTGGCCGGGAACGAATTGCGGGGTGTCAGTCTGAGTGGATGCATTACTGTCTGTAGGGCTTGCCGGCTGGGTGGCCGGAGCTGTCGAGGTATCCGTAGCGGGTGTTGCAGCCAGTCCGCCGGGTTGCCCAGTTACCAGTTCCTGTGCCCTGGATTGGAAGGCGGCATTGCCGCTCTCGGCTTTAGGTTCTTCGACCGCCTGGGCCGGCGGTGGATTACTTACACAGGAAACAAGCAGCCCTGCTGCAAGCAGGAGCATAAGCAGTTGTAATTTCATACTATCCTTTCTAGTCTATGATGTCCGGGCGGCAGCATGCCGATTCGCGGCCTACTAAACACCCCGGTGCCTACTAGAACGTAATGCGCCGGAGCCGGATTTTCAAGAGTATTAGCCTAAATATGTTGTGGATGATCTGAATTATCAGCAAGCGCTTGGTATTAGTCTGTCTGTGCGCGCAGGGTATGCGGAATTGTTGCGATCCAGCCCTCTGTTTCGTCAGGACCGCTTTCGGTATGCATATGCAGGCTTAGCTGCGCGGGAACCAGATTGCTGGTTTGCGGAATGTTTAAGCTGTCAGGGTGACCGGCTTGATACAGCTGCAGTATGTCGTTTTTTAGGCGCAGGCCAAGCTTGAACTGATTATCGGAAATTGCATCAAAGGGTAGCTCCAGATTGACCACTTGTTCGGCGGTTTCCGGTTGCGCTGTTTTGATTACAGCACTGAGTTTACGATCCGCATCGAAGAGCAGACGCACAGTTTCATCCAGCCGCAGCTCGAAGTAGGGCTCGCTGCCGCTGAAGTTGAGTTCCAGTGACACGCCCTTCTGCAGGTTGCTTTTGCCGAGCGGAATCTGCATCAGTTGGACGTGATTATTTGAAGTGATAGCTACTTCGGCGGCCGCAGCTGGCAGCGTGTCTTCTGGTTCGGTCCCTGCTTCGGTTCTGGCTATCAACTGGCCGATACCTGCTTCGCCGGCCAGACGCTCGAAATCGAAATCCTTGACTGCAAGCAGGGAATCGCCGCCCCAGTGCTGTTCAGTGGCTATGTATGGAGAGATAATGCCGGTAAAGCTTTGGGCTTCCTCGTAAATTGCCGGGAAGCCGCCAACACCCGCCAGGTTGTGCCGGTATCCTCGGCTTAATGACCTGAATTCGGGTATGGTGGTGCTGACAAACAGAAGCTTGTTTACATGAACAGT
>JAHIWF010000289.1 GCA_018815555.1 Spirochaetota bacterium
ATGGACAAGAAGCAGGCCGAAGAGCTGATCAAGGAGTATCTTGGTCTGGTTGGTCTGCCTCCCGAAGTTGCCGGGCGTTATCCGCATGAGCTTTCCGGTGGCATGAAGCAGCGTGTGGTTATTGCCACCGCTCTCTTCTTGAAACCCAAGCTGGTTATCCTGGACGAGCCGACTACCGCTCTGGATGTTATTGTACAGGCTCAGATAGTCAATCTGCTTAAGAAGCTAAAGAAAACTTTCGATCTGTCCTTTATTTTCATTACCCACGACCTGGCGCTTGAGGCGGAAATTTGCGACCGTATTTGCGTTATGTATGCTGGCAAGATAGCCGAGCTTGGTACCAACCAGCAGATCTACGGAAAACAGGGCCCAGCCCATCCATATACCGAAAAACTGCTGGCGGCAACACCGCTGCTGAAGAAAAAGGTCGATACCCTTTCCTTTATTCCCGGAGCTCCGCCCGATCTCATTCATCCGCCCACCGGCTGCCGCTTCCATCCGCGTTGCCATGTAGCCATGGATAAATGCCGTGAGGAAGAGCCGCCGCTACTTGAAATAGAACCGGGACACATGGTTGCCTGCTGGAGGTGTGTAAAATGAGTATCAACGAGAATGACAACATCCTCCGTCTGGTAGACCTAAAGAAGCATTTTACTCCTCACCTGGGTCTGGTAAAATCCTTAACCGGCGGTACCAAGAAGGTAATTAAAGCCGTAGACGGCATTACTTTCAACATCCGCCGTGGCGAGATTTTCGGTTTGATCGGTGAATCCGGATCCGGCAAGACTACTACCGGCAAGCTGGTCATGAAGCTGCTCGAACCGACCTCTGGTCAACTTATTTTCAACGATGAGGATGTTACCAATTCCAACAAGGAACGGACCATCCGCTACCGCCGCGAAGTGCAGATGATCTTTCAGGATCCGTATGCATCCATGAACCCGCGCTTCAAGATTAACGATGTGCTGCGCGAGCCGCTGATCATCCATAAGATTGCCGGCGACCGTACCCAGCATGAGGAAATGGTTATCAAAGCTTTGCGCGAGGTAAAGCTGAATCCTCCCGAGGAATTTACTACCCGTTTCCCGCACATGCTTTCAGGTGGCCAGCGCCAGCGCGTGTCGACCGCCCGTACCCTGATTCTGAACCCGATGATGCTGGTGGCGGACGAGCCGGTTTCGATGATCGACTTGTCTACCCGTGCCGAAATTCTGGCGATGATGAAAGATGTGCAGCGTCATATGAACCTGACCTATCTGTACATCACGCATGACCTCTCGACTGCCCGCTATTTTACCGACCGTATCGCGGTTATGTATCTTGGCCGGATTGTGGAGATGGGACCGGCTGACGAGCTTATTGATAATCCGCTGCATCCATATACCAGAGCGCTAATCAGTGCGGTTCCGGAACCGGAAACCGGCAAGGTGGATATCATCAAGGAAGTACCTATCTCCGGCGAGATCCCCTCACCGGCTAACATTCCTTCGGGGTGCCGTTTCCATACGCGCTGTCCCTTCGCCAAGCCGGAGTGTTCCGAACTGGAAGAACCGGAATTGATGGATGTCGGCGGCGGTCATATGCATGCTTGCCGCAGATGGAAAGAAATCGGTTAAATTTTGTTGGTGGCCATAAGTAAGTGGCCGCAATAAGGCGCACTGGGAGCAGACACATATCTGATACCGGTGCGCCTTTTTTATAAATCTGATAGAGGATAGAATGAGCAGCAGGAAGCAGCTACTGGGTTCGAATTTCGTCAACTATGCTGTGCGCAGAATAATTATGGCTTTCTTGACCTTTTACATTTGCATTTATGTGGTTGCCATTATTGGCAATGCCCAATTCGAGGCAACAATACAGTCGGACATAACCGAGATGGTAAACGGCGCGGTTATGGGCAACAGTGAGCTAAAGAGCGCTGAAGCAATCGCTGATTATAAACGCGATCTACGTGCTCAGTTGGAGAAACGCTTTCATCTGGATAAACCGGCCTTCGTTCGTATAGGCAGCCGAGCCCTGCAAATAATAAGCCTGAACCTCGGTGATTCACAGCGGATAACTACGTTGTATCCAAAACGATCTTCGCATATCAAGGATATTGTCCTTGATGCACTAAAACCGACCCTTATTTTATTTCTGAGCAGCACGCTGATTGCTGCGGGGCTGGGCTTGGTGCTGGGTATTCAAATGGCCAGAAAACCCGGTGGCTGGCTGGACCGCACCAACAGTCTGCTTACCATGCTTTTTGTCGGTACACCCGTCTGGTGGGTAGCTTCGCTGCTCATGCTGCTGCTAGTGTATATTATACCGGTTTTTAGGGTAGGTGCCTTGTATTCGTCACCGGCTCCGGAATCCGCGATTCTGCTCTTTTTTGATTATGTATATTATCTTTTATTGCCTATATTATCTATCGCGCTGGTTAAGACCTGGTTTTTTGCTTTTAATACCCGTAATATAATACTCGCCCCACTGCAGGAGGATTATATTATTGCAGCGCGTGGGCGCGGTATACCAGAGCGCAAAGTGCTGTATGGTCATGCCTTTGCTACAGCCGCGCCTGGGCTGGTTACGGTTACTTCGCTGGGTATTGTGCAATCGCTGGCCGGTGACATTCTGGTGGAGCGGGTTCTTTCACGACCGGGTCTGGGCTATACCTTGTGGCAGGCTTTGCAGTTTAACGACATCAACCTGATTACTGCAATTTTTGCCATGATAGCCGGTATCTATTGTTTTACTCTGTGTCTGCTGGATCTGAGTTATTTTTTCATGGATCCACGTATCAGATACTGAAAGCAGTACAGCTGGCCGGAACCGCCTAATCAAGCGAGCCGCCTAATCAAGCGACAAAAAAGGCTGCCCCGCAGGGCAGCCTTTGCTATATTTGGCGAAGAGGCCAGGGGAGGGTTTCTACCCCCGGCTCACAGCATCAGAACGGGCGGTCGGCCAGGTACTTATACTCTTTCCAGCGGCGTTCCACCAGGGCTTTTTCCTTGTCCAGCAGCATGTCGGCCCGAGCCGGGTCGGCAGCGCGCAGAGTCTGGAAGCGGGTTTCGCTGGCCATGAACTCGGCAATCTTTTCGTATGCCGGTTCCTTGCTGTCCAGCTGGAAGGGATTCTTGCCCTGGGCGGTCAGGCGCGGATCGTAGCGGTACAGCGGCCAAATGCCGGATTCGACGATGGCTTTACCCTGGTTCATGCCCTTCATCATATCGATACCGTGGCTGATACAATGGCTGTAGGCGATGATGATCGAAGGACCGTTGTAACTTTCGGCTTCGCGCATGGCCTTGAGCACCTGGTTCATGTTGGCACCCATGGAAACCTGGGCAACATAGACGTAGCCGTAGCTCATGGCGATCATGCCGAGGTCTTTCTTGCCGATGTCTTTTCCGGCCATGGCAAACTTGGCTACCGCACCAAACGGGGTGGCTTTGGAGGCCTGTCCGCCGGTGTTGGAATACACTTCGGTATCCAGCACCATCAGGTTTACATTGCGGCCGCTGGCAATAACATGATCCAGACCGCCGAAGCCGATATCGTAGGCCCAGCCGTCACCACCGAAGATCCACACCGAGCGGGTGATCAGATAGTCGGCTACATTGATAAGTTCTTTTGCCCAGTTGTCGTTCTTTGCGGCCAGAGCCTTTTTGAGGGCACCAACATCAGTGCGCTGAACTTCAATGGCGTCATCATCGGCTTGGTTGTTGGCCAGCATTTTGTCGGCCAGCGAGCCGATGGCGGCTTTGTTGGCGGTCAGCAGTTCGCGGGCGTATTCGGCCAGCTTGTCGGCGTTCAGGCGCATACCCATACCGAACTCGGCGGCATCTTCGAACAGCGAGTTGGACCAGGCCGGACCACGGCCGTCGGCACGCTGGCAGTAGGGGGTCGTGGGCAGGTTTCCGCCGTAGATTGACGAACAGCCGGTAGCGTTGGCGATAACCGCGCGGTCACCATAGAGCTGACTAACCATTTTTACGTAGGGAGTCTCGCCACAGCCGGCGCAGGCGCCGGAGAACTCGAAGAGCGGCCGTTTCATCGATACGCCCTTGATGGTTCCGAGGTTAAGCTTATTGTTTTCCGGGATGGACAGGAAGAAGGTCCAGTTTTTGGTTTCCTTCTCGCGCACGCTCATCTGGTCAACAAAGTTGATGGCTTTGCGTCCTTCCACTGCCTTGTCTTTTACCGGGCAGATGTTGATACAGGCGCCACAGCCGGTACAATCTTCCGGAGCAATCTGCAGGGTGGCCTTCATGCCCTCGAAGTCCTTGCCCTTGGCATCGGCAGACTTGAAGTCGGCCGGGGCGCCGCTTAACACGGAGGCATCGTAGGTCTTCAGGCGGATACAGGCATGCGGACATACCATGGTACACTGACCGCACTGGATACAGATTGACGCGTCCCACTCGGGGATTTTCTCGGCGATATTGCGCTTTTCGTACTGGGTGGTGGCAGTGGGGAAGGTGCCGTCGTCGGGCATCTGGCTTACTTTAATCTTGTCACCGCGGGCGGCAATAATCTCGCCGATAACATCTTTGACGAATTGGGGAGCTTCGGCCGGAACCGGTGCGTGCATGTGCAGCTTGCTGTCGGCTGCTCCGATTTTTACCTCGTGGGTAGCTGACAGAGCCAGGTCGATAGCCTCGATATTGCGGGCAACTACATCGGCACCCTTGCGGGCGTAAGTTTTTTCGGCATATTTCTTGATGAGTTTTACTGCTTCGGCTTCGGGCAGCACGCCGGAGATTTTAAAGAAGGCAGTCTGCATGACGGTGTTGATGCGATTGCCCATGCCGGCTTTTTCGGCGATGGCCATACCGTCGATAACGTAGAACTTAAGCTTTTTCTCGATGATGCGTTTCTGCACTTCGGCGGGAATATGGTTCCAAACCTGGTCAGCCGCATAGGGACTGTTCAGCAGGAATACACCGCCTTCGCGGGCCTGGGCCAGAATGTCCAGTTTTTCCAGGAAGCTGAATTTATGGCAGGCAATAAAGTCGGCCTTGCTGATCAGATAGGGTTTCTGGATGATTTTCGGCCCGAAACGCAGATGGCTGATGGTGTAGGTGCCGGCTTTTTTGGAGTCGTACACGAAGTAGCCTTGTGCGCTGTTGTCGGTTTCGTCACCAATGATTTTGATGGAGTTCTTGTTTGCACCAACAGTGCCGTCGGAACCCAGACCGTAGAACAGACATTCTTTAACGCCGTCGGCATCGAGCTGGAAGTCTTCGTCCCAGGCGAGGGTGGTGTCGGTAACGTCGTCATAAATACCAAGGGTAAAGTCGTTCTTCGGCTTGTCGGCCTTAAGGTTGTCTAGTGCGGCTTTGATCATGGACGGGGTAAATTCACAGGATCCGAGGCCATAGCGGCCGCCAACAACAGTGGGCCAGCCTTTAAAGGAGGTCTTGCCGCTTTCCATGGCTTCGCCAATTGCGGTGCGTACATCTTCGTACAGCGGTTCGCCGATTGATCCGGGTTCTTTGGTGCGGTCGAGTACGGCAATTTTCTTGGTTGTAGCCGGCAGTGCGCCAATAAAATGCTCTACGCTGAAGGGGCGGTACAGGCGTACAACCAGTACACCGACTTTTTCGCCCTTTTTGACCATGCTGTTTACGGTTTCAACCGCTGTGTCAGCGGCAGAACCCATAATGATCATAACGCGCTCGGCATCGGCAGCGCCGAAGTAGTCGAACAGGTGATACTGGCGGCCGGTAAGCTTGGCAAACTGGTCCATGTATTTCTGAACGATGGCCGGGGTAGCGTTGATATATTTGTTTACGGCTTCACGGCCGGTGAAATACACATCGGGGTTCTGGCTGGTGCCGCGGATCGACGGTTTTTCCGGATTCAGGCCGCGGGCGCGATGGGCACGGACCAGTTCGGCATCGATCATCTGCTTCATTACATCGACAGAGAGTTCTTCGACTTTCTGAACCTCGTGGGAGGTGCGGAAACCGTCAAAGAAATGCAGGAAGGGGACGCGGGCGGCCAGGGTGGAGGCGTGGGAGATGAGCGCCATGTCCATGGTTTCCTGAACGCTGGCGGCACCCAGCATGGCCCAACCGGTCTGGCGGGCGGCCATTACGTCCTGGTGGTCGCCGAAGATGGAGAGGGCGTTGGCGGCTACCGCGCGGGCGGCGATATGGAAGACTGCTGAAGTGCATTCACCGGCAATCTTGTACATGTTAGGGATCATCAACAGGAGGCCCTGGCTGGCGGTAAAGGTAGTGGTGAGGGCACCGGTAGTAAGGGCGCCGTGTACTGCTCCGGCGGCACCGGCTTCTGACTGCATTTCGACTACCTGCGGAATGGTTCCGAAGATATTTTTACGTCCCTGTGCGGTAAACTCATCGGAGAGTTCGCCCATGGGAGAGGATGGAGTAATCGGATAGATCGCGATTACTTCTGAGCACGCGTGCGCAACATGTGCGGCGGCGGTATTACCGTCGATCATTACCATGTTTTTGGTGTCGGCCATTACGGGTTCCTTTAAGAGTGTGATTACCGCTGCAGCACCCTGACAGGGTTTGGTACAGACGGCTGTCGGCAGACTTGTTAAGAACAACTGCCGACATGGATATCGCATCCGGATATCCGGCGTGAAGTAGTAAAATGCTGTATTAGCAAGCATATAATACCGTTAATTTGAAAATTACGCAATACAGGCAGCTCTTTATGGGTATTTAAATATCGATAAATAAGAACTGCCTCTAAACTCAAGCTTGCTAAAAATGCTTTTTCAAGGCACAATGAAGGTATGAGGAAATGGCTGTTTCACAGTTTTAAATCGGTCCTGCAGCGTCTGGTTTTCACCTTTGAGCAATTCAGCCGCCTCGAACTGGCCAACCACGCGGCCGCTGGTGCCTACGCTTTTCTACTGTCTGCCATGCCGGCACTGCTGATAATCCTGTACATTTCCTCCCGCCTGTTTGTTGCCCTGGATCTGGATCTTGCCACCGCCAACCAGTTTCTGGAACCCTATCTAGGCGCTATGGGAGCAGCCGAAGTCTCGCAGGCCTTTCTGGCCAAACCGGTGGCCGGCATCGCTGGAATACTGGGTCTTCTCAACCTGCTCTGGGCTTCCAGATTGTTCGTTGTGTCCATTCAGCGCGGCCTGCGGGTTATTTATCTGGATGCCGCCCGTCCAACCAAACTGCGCGAAAACATACTTACCTTCGTCGTAGAGCTTACCCTCCTGTTCTCAGTAATTCTGATCATCGCCGGTTCGCAGCTGGTGCAGGCGCTGGTGGCCTTGCTGGAATGGCAGGCCGCCCGTCTGTTGCTCGGCCGCCTGGTCGTCGCCGGCATAACCTACCTGCCGCTGCTGATAGTCTGGCTGTTCATCTTCCTTACCTATCTTTCCATGCCCAAACATAAAATGCGTAAGCGCACGGCTTTTCTGGCCGCCACGCTCTGTGTCATTTTTTACTGGCTGCTTTCCGGATTGCTCAGCCATTTCCTGAGTACGGTGCGCTATGGTGTACTCTACGGTATTCTGGGAAACCTGGTCAGCTCCCTGCTTAAGGTGTTTGCCTTCTTCTGGCTGTATTTTTTCTTCGCCCAGTTTACCTATACCCTCGAATTTTTTGATACCCTGCTTTTCTCGCGTTTCCGCAAGCTTGCCGGCAGCGA
>JAHIWF010000290.1 GCA_018815555.1 Spirochaetota bacterium
CGCAAATTGACCCAGCCACCGTGTCCACAGCGGATCTGCACGCTGGCAGCAGTGGCACGAGCACTGCCTCCGGCACCACTGGTACCATCACGGCTTCAGGCACCGGAGACCATATCCTGCAGCAGCTGGATTTTACCCGCATCCGAACTGCTGTCGCCGGCTACAGTCTTAGTGATGAAGGCCGCCAGCGCGTCCTGGCCAGTCGCCCTCATACCGACCCGGCCATGGTTAATGACCTTAAGTCCAAAGTACAGGCCTTGTGCCAGATGTTTGACGAAGGGCATATCGCACCACATTGCAATTTTGCGCCGATTGAGCAGCCGGCGCTGATTGTATCCAAGGCCGGCACCGCACTAGAGCCCGAAGAACTGCTGGCCCTCGGTTTATGGACCGAAAGTTACCAGCTGCTCAAAAAATGGCTGCATTTCGTACGGCATGACCAGCTGCGCCAGCGCCTGCAAGAAGCCCCGGACTGTGGCGCCATAGCCGAAATCAGCTTCCGCATCATGAATAAAGACGGCACGGTGCGTGACCTGCCGGAGCTGCGCGAGATCCGGCGGCACATCCAGAAGCTGCATGCCGACATCGAGCGCACCACCCAGGCCTTCTTTCAAGACGAAACCATGCGCTCGGCTCTGCAGAATGATGTACCCACCCAGCGCGACGGTCGCACCGTTCTAGCCGTCCGCGCCGGCTTTAAAGGCCGGGTAGACGGCATTGTGCACGAGGTTTCCGGCACCGGCCAGACTGTATTCATCGAGCCGCGCTCGCTGGTGCAGATGAACAACGCCCTCATTGAGGAAGAATCCCGTTACCAGCGCGAGCTGCTGCGTATCTTGCGCGAGGCTACCGCCAAGATTCACGTGCATCATCCCGCCCTGGCCGAAGCCCGCGAACTCTGTGCCCTGCTGGACAGCCTGTATGCCCGTGCCCGCTATTCGGCCCTCACAAAAGGAATATTTGTTGAACAACGCCAGGCCGGCCTGGAACTCTTTCATGCCCGCCACCCCATTTTAGGTAGTAAAGCCGTCCCCATAGACCTGCGCATACCCGAAGAAACCCGTACCCTTATTATCACCGGACCCAACACTGGCGGTAAAACCGTATCACTTAAAACTGCCGGCCTGTTTGTGCTGATGAACCAGTTCGGACTGGCCATACCGGCAGTGGAGGGCAGCGGCCTACCGATTTTTGACGGCGTGTGGGCCGATATCGGCGACGAACAGAGTATCGACCAATCACTCTCTACGTTCTCAGCACACATGAAAAACATGTCTGCCATCGTTGCCGCCTCTGGTCCGCGTAGTCTGGTGCTGCTGGACGAACTGGGCTCCGGCACCGATCCGGAAGAGGGCTGTGCCATTGCCATGGCCCTGCTTGATCATTTTATCGACAAAGGCGCGATGTGCCTGGTAACCACCCATCACGGCATACTCAAGAATTACGGCTATACCCAGCCGGGGGTACTGAACGCCTCGGTGGATTTTGACAAAAACACCCTGTCGCCCACCTACCGCATCCTGCTTGGAATCCCCGGTGAGAGCCATGCACTCGATATCGCTGCCAGTAACGGCTTGCCGGCAGCCCTGGTTTCTGGCGCCCGCAACTATCTGCAGGACGAGCGCACCGATGTGTCGGCCATGATAAAAGGGCTCATGGACAAGCATCATGATCTGGATAAACTGCGGCGCGAAGAAAAGGTAAAGCTGCAAAAAGCGCTTGACGAGCAGCGCAAGGCCGATCTGAAGGAACTGCAGCTGCGCCAGAAAGAGCTGGAATTGCGCCGGGTAGGAGTACAGGAGCTTAAGCAACTGCTGTCCGAAAGCCGCAAAACCCTCGAAAATCTGGTACGCGAAGTTCGCGAAGGCGAGTTGACCAGGGACAAAACCCAAGCGGTTAAGGAATTCCTGGCCCGTCTGGATGCCGAAGTAGGCAAAGCCGGCGACGATCTGGCTGCCGGCGAACTGGAGCTGCGCCGCGAAATCAGCGAACGCCAGGAAGCCGAACAGCAGGCCGAAGTGGCTGCCGGTCTGCAGCGGGTCAAAACTCCCGGACAGTCAAAAAAAAGCAAAACAGCCACTGCTCCCGCGGCAGGGCAGACCGCTCCCTGCCTGCAGGAAGGCGCTGCCGTGCTCGTTCTGCCAGCCCGCCGCCGCGGCATAGTCCTGCGTACGGCCAAAAAAGGCAAATGGGTGGTGGAAACCGACGCCCTGCGCCTCACCGTAGATGAACACAATCTGGAGCTGGTGCCCAATCTTCCCGAATCCAGTACCAAAATATCCATCGAAGGGGCTGCCATGGCCGGCCGCCGGGCGGTGCTGGAGCTGGATCTGCGCGGTATGCGTCTTCAGGAAGCCGTGCATGCCCTCGAAGAGCAATTGGATGCAGCATTACTGCAGAATATTCTGCTTTTTTCCATTATTCATGGCACTGGCGAAGGCATCCTGCAGCAGGGCGTCCGCGATGTGTTGTCACGGACTATTGCAGTCAAGGACTTCTACTACGCCCGGCCGGAACAGGGCGGACACGGGAAAACCATCGTGCATCTTGGCTAAAACCGGTACTTATTGACTGAGCCTCGACCAATTGCATATACTCCACTCATAATAGAGATTCTGTTTCCTGCTGTGCAACTGACGCTCGGTCCACGTGTCGAAGTCTGTACACTACATCCAATACATGCAAGGAATGCCTAAGTGAATACCAATTATTCTATTATTGGCAAGATGATCCGGCATAATCCGGAATTTTCTTTAAAGGCGGCACGGGCTTTTACCCGTATGCATACCGCAACGGTTATTGATCGCAAGTTTGGTAAAGGCAAAACCAAAAAGCTGGCGTTGGTCTATTTTCGTATAACACCTTTATGCAATCTGCGCTGCCTCATGTGTAATCAGCGCGGTACCAACGGCGTTCTTAACGGGGCTTTTGCAGCCAAGGAAGCCAAAAAAATAGTTCCGGTCGAGCGCTACTATCGCCTGGTAGACGAACTGGCGGCCAAAGACAAGCCGATGTTTTACATGTGGGGCGGTGAGCCCTTCCTGTATCCCGGTTTCATGGATTTGGCGGAATATATCACTACTAAGAAGTGTATGCTCTCGGTAAACACCAACGGCACCTTCCTGGAGCAGAATGCCGAGCGCATTGTAAAGAACGGTTGGCATGCCCTGTTTGTTTCACTGGACGGTTTCCGCGATGTGAACGACAAGATCCGCGGCGATGGTTCCTATGACAAGGTTGTAGCCGGTTTTAAGGCCATCAATGAAGCCAAGAAGAAGTACAACTCTCATCTGCCGTATATGGGGATTGTTACCACGGTTTCGAACATGAATTATGAGTATCTTGACCAGTTGGTGGCCGCCAGCCGCGATTTTGATCTGGCTTGGCATATAATCAACCTGGGGACGTATACCAATAAGGATATCATCGCCGAGCAGCGGGTATTCATGAAAGATAAGCTGGACTGCGATATCAAGTGTCTGGAAGGCTTTGATACCGGTTTTAATGCCGGCATCGATGGCCAGAAATTCTCCGAGATCCTCAAGAAAGTACATGCCCTCAAACCCGGTTATCCTATTATCACGGTTCCGGCTATCAATCCCGACGGAATCACCGAATACTATGCCGATCTTGCGAAGGTTGTGCGCAAAGAATGCCCTGTGCCCTGGTCACAGGTAAATTTTGATTACAATGGCAATGTACATTTCTGCGCCGATTATCCGGATTATATTATTGGCAACATCATGGACAATGATTTTTATGACATCTGGAACGGTGAACGAGCCGCCAAATTCCGGCAGGTGCTCAAGGCCAGCCCGAACGGCCTTTTCCCCGGCTGTGTCCGCTGTTATCAAAATATGCTTTTCGGCAAGAAAGTAAAGGGGTACTGATATGGCTCTGGTCTTGCGTCCTCTCGGAAAAAGTGATATTAAAATCAGTCCAATCGGCCTGGGCTGCTGGCAGTTTTCGCAGGGAAACGGTGTCGGTGGAAAATTCTGGGAAAGCCTGCCGCAGGAGCAGATAAACCAGATAGTCAAAGCCTCCCTCGACGGCGGTATCAACTGGTTCGACACTGCCGAGATATACGGTTGGGGCAAAAGCGAAACAGCCCTGGTCAATTCTCTGGCGGCAAATGGCCGAAAACCCGGCGATGTAGTTATCGCCACCAAATGGTATCCGGTCGGCCGCAATTCTTCCAGCATTATCAAGACTTTCCCGGCCCGGGTAGAGGCTTTGAAAAACTGGCCGATAGACCTGCATCAGGTGCACATGCCCTGGGGGCTTTCCACCCGTTCAGGCGAAATGAAGGCTATGGCAAAATTGCTGCGCGAGCAAAAAATTAAAACTGTTGGGGTATCTAATTTTTCTGCCAGCCAGCTGCGTAAGGCACATAAGGTGCTCAAGGATGAAGGCTTTGATCTGGTTTCCAACCAGGTCCGCTACAATCTGGTCCAGCGCTATCCGGATTTTGACGGCACCATGGCAGTAGCCAAAGAGCTGGGTATAACCATTATTGCCTTCTCGCCGCTGGCGCAGGGCCTGCTCACCGGCAAATTCCATGAAGACCCGAATCTTATCCGCTCGCGCACCGGCTACCGCAAGTACATGCCGATGTACAGCCCGCGTGGACTGGCCAAAACCCTGCCTTTAATCGAGGAATTGCGCAAACTGGCCACTGCTTATTCCACTACACCAGCTCAGGTAGCCCTGAACTGGCTGCTCACCTATAACGGTGATACCGTAGTGGCCATTCCCGGCGCTACTAAAACCAGCCATGCAGAACAGAATGTCGGCGCAATGGCTTTCGAGCTTACCCGTGCGGAATGTACCCGCCTGGATGAGCTTTCGCGCTAAGCTGTTTCTAGCAGCCTACGTCCTGCCATTCTATACCTTCGCCGTCCGGAATATCCCGGGCGGCTTTTTTATTGAGTATCAGTTTCCAGAATTGCGGTGGCAGACCGGGACGCAAAACCTTTTCGGTGCGGAGTAAAGCGGTATTCTCGCTACTAAGTGGCTCGCCGGCGGCAATGCCACGCAGCGCATGTATACTGCGCCTGGTGCGCTGGTAGTTGGCCGCCTCGCTGGGGGCCAGTACTTTTCGACCGCGGCCCAGAACTGCCGCCACTGTTTCCGGACTGTAACGGTCTTGCAGTTCGGCCAGGGCTGAGTCCGGATTCATGGCCGCCAGTGAGCGAACCGTGGTCACCATGTGCGCAAAATCTGCTGGCTCCAGCGCAATGGGATCGTCAAGCCCCTTGTCCTTCCGGGACAGGCAGATGTGCTTTTCGATTATGCAGGCATCCTGCAGAATACTGAGCGCCGGTACCAAGAGCGGATCCATGGAATGATCGGAAACACCGAGGGCTATGCCGAACAGGCGGCTAAGCAGAGGTAAAAGTTGCAGGTTATAATCTTCGGCCGGGGCTGGGTAGGCGGTAACACAATGAAGAAGGGCAGTCTGGCCTTCGCTAAAAAAGTCGAGCGCGGTCTCGATATCCGACAGTAGTGATACCCCACTCGAAAGTATGGTAGGCAATCCGTAGCCTGCAAGTTCTTCCAGCATAGGCAGATGATTCAGTTCCGGGCTGGCTACTTTCATGGCCTGAACGCCCAGCTGGTGCAGCTCGCGTGCGCTGCGCAATCCGAAGGGGGTGCAGAGAAACAGTCCGCCCTGCCGTTCAACTCGTTCCTTCATGTCCGCCAGAAAATCCGGCCCACAACTCAGCCGCCGGAAACGCTCATACAGTGGAATACTGCCGCCGGGCAGGGGAACCAGTCCGGTATTCGGATGAATGATCTCGTCCGCATAAACATGCTGAAACTTTATGCAGTTTGCACCGGCTTCCAAAGCTGCCGCTACCAATTCACGGCCTTTAGCTAGGTCGTTATCGTGTCCGGTACCCAACTCAGCAATTATGAGTGGAGATTCCGCAGAAAAGCATTGCTTGCCTATTAAAAATGCCTGGTTGGTGTCGGAGCCGCTATCTCTATCCATGCTGTCATCCTTTTGAGCTGTTTTTCCACTCGACAAGTAGGCTTCTATAATATATTATACAGATAAAGCGCCTAATTGAGGAGTCCATGTATGAAGCAGCTTATCTGTGATGTTTGCAAAAAAATAGTCGACAATCCTATCCCCTCTCGAACTTTCTTTCATTACCGTGAGTTCGATCTATGCGAAATCTGCCATGACGACCTTGATGCCGCTCTCCGCAGTACCGTACGTTCCCGACAGCCCTTCGATTTCGCCTGGCACGAAAAAATGCGAATAGACCTGATTCGGGCTGGTGTCAGCAAGAATCGCATTGCTGTACCCAAATAAATCCTGATACAAGGATCGCCAGCTTATTCCGGCGGTCCTTTATTATTTAGCGGGATAGTCCTGCTTTCAGTAATTCCGTTGTTTTCTGCGGATGATGGCGTTTTTGCGCCTTTTTTGCTTTTGTTGCTTATCGTTGACAGCAAATGGCGCTGTATGCTATTCTATGCGCGAAAATTCGATCCAGACAAGGAGTCAAGATGTCAGGCCACAGTAAATGGGCGACTATTAAACACAAAAAGGGTGCCGCTGACGCCAAGCGCGGGCAGATGTTTACCAAACTTATAAAGGAAATTTCCATTGCTGCCCGCATGGGTGGTGGTGATCCCGATTCCAATGCCCGGCTGCGTACGGCTATCCTGAAGGCCCGCGCTGCCAATATGCCGAAAGACAATATTGAACGCGCCATAAAAAAGGGTACCGGCGAACTGGGTGGTGCAATATACGAAGAACTTGTATACGAAGCGTATGCTCCTGGTGGAGTAGCTGTACTTATTGAAGTTCTTACCGACAACAAAAATCGAGCCGCTGCCGAAGTCCGCAATATCCTCAACAAGGGAGGCGGATCACTGGCAACAGCAAACGCTGTCGCCCGCTTGTTCAACCGCAAAGGCGTTGTGTCACTCGATGGCGAAAAATATACCGAAGAGACCGTAATGGAACTGGCTCTCGAAGCCGGTGCTGATGACATCGCAAACGAAGACGGTGAAATCGTGGTATATACCACACCCGAGGCTTTCGAAACCGTACTGAACGCCATCAATGCCAAAGAATGGGAAACTGACGGAGCTGAAGTATCCATGGTTCCCGAAACCTGGGTGGATGTGGATGCCGATACCGGAGCCAAGATCAACCGCATGATCGACCGCCTGGAAGAAAACGACGACGTGCAGAACGTGTACCACAACGCCAATCTTCCGGAATCTGACGAAGAATAAGTAATGTCCATTAGCAAGATCCAGATTCTGGGCATCGACCCGGGACTGGCTTCCCTGGGTTGGGGCGTCGTCGAACAAGACGGCGCCCGTCTTGTTTATAAGGCCCACGGTTGCCTCAGTACCAAAGCCGACATGCCGCCGGCCGCTCGGCTGGCCTACATTCGCGACCAGCTTTTGCTAATCGTTTCACAATATCAGCCACAGCATGTAGCCATGGAAGGCCTGTTTTTCTCCCGCAATGTAAGCAGTGCTTTTCAGGTAGCAGAAGTTAGAGGTGTAATCCGGCTGTCCTTTTATGATGCCGGATTACAAGTGGCGGAATATCTGCCGAATGCGGTAAAGCAGGCCGCTGCCGGCTCAGCCAATGCCGGCAAGGCCGATGTGCAGAATTTTGTAAAGCTGCTGCTCGGATTGCAGGCGATACCGAAACCGGATCATGCTGCTGATGCTTTAGCTGTCGCCATCTGCCATGCTTTTCACCAGGGCGGGGTGTCTGCGGCGTTGGCTAAGCCGCGTTGAGCCTCGACAGGCTATAGCCTGCCTTCGGCTCCTCGTTACCGTGCCGCCTTGTAATCTGCGTGACAATCGCGGGGGCTTACTGATATAATCGGGGTATGTTTAATTCAATCAGCGGGATACTTACC
>JAHIWF010000033.1 GCA_018815555.1 Spirochaetota bacterium
AAGCGGTGCTGCGTCTGGCGAACAACAATGTGCTATACCGATACCTGGTAAAACCATGGAACCGCCATGACCTCAGCCTGACCATAAAAAAAGCCTGCCGTACCTTTCCACAGCTGGAACTGATCCGGCTGCAGGCCAGCCGCATTGAGCACCTGACTTTTGCTATGGTCAGCGCCTTGGAAAGCGCAAACCTCTTTTTCGACGAAGATACCGGTAGGCATATCATGCGCATCGCCAGGGTATCAGCATATATTACGGATAAATCCGGGCTGCCCCAGGAATGTATCCACCACATTGAAATGTACGCTCCGCTGCATGATATCGGCAAAGTTGGTGTTGCCAAAGAAATTCTGCAGAAGCCATCCCGCTGGAAGCCAGGATCGTATCCATCGCCGATGTACTCGATGCCCTGGCCAGCAAACGGGTCTACAAGCCGCCTTATTCACTCGGCGAAGCATTAAAATTCTAGAATCCGAACGCCGAAAGAGTTTTGATCCAAACCTGATTGATATATTGCTGGCT
Organism: Spirochaetota bacterium; assembly: GCA_018815555.1. GTDB lineage: Bacteria > Spirochaetota > Spirochaetia > Treponematales > UBA12059 > UBA12059. Next base: position 523 of record JAHIWF010000033.1, read on the forward strand.
GAAATAGATCCGGAAGATAGCTACCAACTTTTTCTGCAAAAAACCGGCCATACCGAGGGCCTCAGTCAATAAGCCATGACCAGAAGCAAACAGGGCCAGGCACAATCCAGGCAGGCGCATAAAAATTCATTATACAGCAGTATCTATTCTGTATTTGATAAAAGACAGCCGATATACTAGAATATGAAAAAGTCTACACCTGCGGACCTTACACACCGCTTGATCAAAAAGGATGCTGCTGCATGATATCGCAAAGCCTGCCCTTTTGGCTTTCCAGAGCCGCGACAATTATCATCGCGATATATATATATGCCGCCTACCGGACGTTGCGGCTGAATTCGCGAGGCCTGGCTAATCGCCTGGCGGCAATCATTAACAGTGTATTTGCGATCTGGGCCTTTGCCGCAATATTCTGGTTTTCCGCTGAAACTGCCGAAGCGGCCCAGTGGTGGTACAGCCGCTTTTCGTGGACCTGGTGCATATTTCCGCCGTTGGTACTACACTTCAATCTAGTTATCTGCGGCAATTCGGTCATAAGCAAATCCCGCTGGCGCTATCTGATACTTGCGCTTATCTACACACCGGCTGCAGTGCTCATGTACCTTACGCCCACCGCCATTCTTGCACCGCCGCTGTACCGCATGAATCACTGGACCCTTACAGTCAATTACAATTGGCAATACTACTTTTTTGTCGGACACTATGTACTGCTTATCCTGCTCGGGATCATCTTTGTAGTACGGGCCAGACACCATTCGCGAAACAACACCGTTCGTGCCCGTCTGGCCGTAATCGCCCTAAGTTCATTCCTGGCTATAGCCATGGGCTTCCTGACTGACGGCATCTTTATAATGCTACAGATTGATTTCCCCAATCTGGCTATTTTCTGGACGCTGCTACTCTCCCTGGGCATGCTGATGGCGATGACCCGTTTCGGTTTTTTGTCACCATTGCCGCTCACTGAAACCCCGCGAATACTGAACGCACTGGCCGATATGGTAATCTTTCTGGACGAGAGCGCCCGCATCGTCTGGGCAAACAACAGTTCCATCGAAAGCATCGGCTATAAATCTATCGACGATGTTAAAGGCAAGAGCATACACCTGTTTCTGTCCGGAAAAGAAGCCGGAACAGTAGAAGAAACAGCCAAAGGAAGCCTGGATTTTTATACCGCCCGTACCCAGTGGGGAGCCAACCACATCCCGGTGAATATCCGCTCACGCTCGCTCATGGACCTGAACCAAATTCGCGGCGCCATAGTTACCGCTATGGATATAAGTATAAGTTACGCACTGGAAAAGGCGGAACATGCCGCGGCAGACAGCGGATTATTGTTCAATGAGTTCATCGAGCACTCTCTCGACGGGATCATACTAACCGATGCAGACGGCAGCATTGATGTCTGGAACGCGCCTATGGTCAGCATTACCGGCCTGAGTGCACAGGAAGTGGCCGGAACCAAGATCTGGGATACCTTAAGCCGGCTCTCACCGGAAAACAAGCGCACCCCCCAGGATGCTATCGGCATGAAGCGTTCCGTGGTAACGGCCTTGCTGGGCTCCTCTTCTCCCTGGACCAGTAAAATCTTCGAGCAGACCATAGCCCGACCGGACGGTCAGCTGCGCATCCTGCAAAGCAGCTCTTTTATCATCCCGCTGCATACCGGCGCTATCAGTGCGACCATTTCTCGCGACATTACCGACAGCCGCCGTGCGGCCGAAGAAATGATCGAACGCATCCGTAAACTGGACCATGCCCAAAAAATGGATGCGGTCGGGTCCCTGACCGGCGGAATTGCCCATGACTTCAACAATACACTTGGAGGCATTGTTGGTTCCATCTCCCTGATTAAAATGGGAGTAGAAGACGGCAGTTACACCAAAATAAGCGACATCGAACGCGAGCTGAATATTATAGACCGTTCGGCATCGCGAGCCAGCGCCTCAGTGGCCCGCCTGCTTACCCTTACCAAAAAGAAACTGCCGGAAACGCAAACCTTCAAGCTTAAAGATGTAATAAAACGGGTAAGTGATTTTGCATCGCGCAGCATGGACAAGGCTGTTACCATCGAACTGCCAAAAGAAGGCAAAGAAGCGCTGGTAAGCGGCGACCCGGGCTTGATAGAGCAGCTGCTGCTTAACCTGTATATCAATGCCGAGCATTCGATGACCATCATGCGGCCCGCCGGAGAAAAACGCGGCGGCTGCATTATTGTTGATCTGCGCCGCTTTAAGCCGGATCAGGCCTTCCTGGCCATCAACCCGGCGGCCCACAAGCAGGATTATTGGTGCATAAGCATACAGGACGAAGGTGTCGGCATACCCCACCATATTCTGCCGCATATTTTTGACCCCTTCTACAGTACCAAACCATCTGAGAAATCGAACGGCCTGGGCCTGGCCATGGCCCATTCAATCGCCAGCCAGCATGGTGGCTTTATTAACGTAAAAAGCGAACGCGGCAAAGGCAGTACCTTTATGGTATTTCTACCGATTGCCGAGGCGCATGAAGTTAAGGAAGAAAAGCATAGGCAGATTAAGCGCGGCAGCGGCCTGATCATGCTGGTGGATGACGACGAAGTCCTGCGCGATACTGCTCAGGTGATGCTAGGTGCATTGGGCTATCAGACGGAAGTCGCAATATCCGGCGAAGAAGCCATCGAGCTTTTTAAAGAAAACCCGCAGCGCTGGCAGGCGGTTATCATGGATGTGCGTATGAGCGGCATCAGCGGCGATGAAGCAGCCACCTACTTACGCTCGATAAATCCGGACATACCCATTATCATGGCTTCCGGCTATATCAGTGATGAAACCCTGCAGGCTACCAGAAACCAGCCGAATATGGCTTTTATCCAAAAACCCTACACCGTGGAAACCCTGAGTGAGGCCTTGGGAATAGCCATAAACTGAGTATAGTTCCTCAAAGCTGACGATCAATCGGCGGGTTGCCGGCCAATCCGGTTTTTTAGCAGCTGAATGTGCTTGGCCGGATACACCGCCTGAGGACACACCCGGGAACACAACAGATGACGACGACAAGCCCCTGCGCCATTTTCGGCTGCAGCTACTGCCAGCCAAGATGTGGCCGTATCCGGCTTTTTCAGTATCTGCCGGTTCACAGCAGCCAAAGCTGCCGGTCCGATAAACGCTTCCTGCACCGGACAGGCGGCCTGGCACAAGCCGCATTCAATACATTGCTCAAAACGCACCCTGCAGCTTGACCCTTGGCAGCTAGCCTCCGATGCATCCAGAAACGGCAGATTTTCCCGGTCCCGGTCATCAGCCGGCATCAAATAGTCCAATCCGGCAGGAATATTCTCGAACAAATCAACAGGCTTTACCGCAAGGCCGGCGATTCGGACAAAGCCGGGTAG
>JAHIWF010000291.1 GCA_018815555.1 Spirochaetota bacterium
AAAAGCTAAAACAGAAGCAACAGCTCCGCAAGCCCCTAGCGCCGCTGCTCCGGTAATGGTAAAGGCTGCTCCCGTAACAAGCGGCAAGCGTATGACCCCCATGTATGCGGTTCCGGTAAGCAACGAACTTTTCCACAACGGTAACGTAGAAGCCTGGAAGCGTATCATAGACAGTTATAAAGCAAAGCATCCCGATCTAGAAGTTTTAGTCTATTATGATGGAGAGCGTATAACCAATCTTAATGCTCTTTTTAAATGGGGCAAGGTTAAACACGGCAGTACTATCCAGTTCGCTGTAGCTGGCGAAAATATCAGTGACGTTGCCAAATTGCAGCGCTATCTCACCCAGGGTGCCAGCAATATGTTTGAAGCTTTCCTGCGCGGCCCGGTGAATGGCGTTCTGTCCCTGTTCTGACAATATGAAAGGAGCAAGCGGTGAAAAATAACGTACACTTTTTCAGCCAGGATACAGTCATAAAAACTAAAGTTGATTTCCAGAAATTGGGTCAACGCGGCCGGCAGGCCAATGAGTTCGCTGAACTGCGTTTTCCTATTCTGCCTGGTTTTGTCATTGACGCTGAAGTGGCTGATCGATTGGAAAAAGAATCCATAATTCCGGTTCTACGCCCTTACATCAAGAAGATGGAAGATATTGTTGATAAAAAACTGGCTGCGGATAAAAATCCGTTGTTACTAAAAATTGTCATATCTCCCAACCTTGCCATATCAAATTATCCGACCCTGCATAATTTCGGTCTTACCCGTCAGACTGTAAAAGGCTTTAATCTTTTCGTTGGCGCTAATTTTACTGCACACGAAGTAGTATTCCTGGCTCGCGGTATGCTGAAGATTGAAGAAAAAATAGCCGATCTGGAAGGCCGCCAGGATGACCTGATGAACATTCGGGCGCGTATCGTCGGCGCCAGCAATGTGCTTGATTCCGAATCCGCTGATTCCAAGGCAGAAGCGTTGATGGACGCGTATGCCGATATTCTGCCGGAAGGTTTCTTTGACGATGCCGAGCGTCAGCTCGAAATATCACTGAAACGTGTTTCGCGCATGCTTGCTCTGGACACTCAAAATGATGAAGACACTGCCATCCTGGTGCAGCCCATGGTATACGGCAACTATTGCAAGAATTCTGCCTCTGGAGCCTTCTATACCAGAAATGTGGTTACCGGTGAAAAACGCCTGCAGGGTGAGTTTTTTGAGGAACGCTTTGATGAAATCGGCGCTGAAGGCAAGGAGATCAACAAAGTTGCTCCACAGCATCTGAAACAGCTGGAAAAGGTTGCCCAGATTCTGGAAGACCATCATAAAGAAATCCGGCAGATTCGCTTTACTATCGAGAATAATAAGCTGTGGTTGATTGAACAGCGGCAGGTTGTGGCCAAGAGTACGCAGGCCGACATGCAGCTGTACCTCGATCTGCACAAACGTAAGGTAGTAGACGACGCATTTATTATTAATTCCATGCAGCCCGCCCGCCTGAACGAGATTCTGCACCCGATCATCAATACGGCTTCAGTAAAGAAGATGAAAGGTGTTTCCGGCGGTATCCCGGGCGCTCCCGGTGCTGCCATCGGTCGAGTATATTTTTCCACCGAGTCCTTACTGGAGGCCTATCGTGTGGCCCAGCAGAAGGACGGTGATAAACGCCTGATACTCTGCATGACTTCCACCTTCGCTGAAGATGTTAAAGCCATTGAAGTGGCCACCGGTGTATTGTCCTGCGAAGGCGGATACTCCGCTCATGCTTCAGTAGTTGCCCGCCAGTACGGAAAGGTTTCGTTGGTTAAACCGGAAATGAAAATCCGCGGCAAAAAGGCGATCATCGGTGATCTGACCGTTGCTGAAGGTGACTTCATTACCGTTAATGTTCCTTATCATGGCGATCCTTATATCTGGCAGGGGACTGCCGAGCTGATCGAGCCCGATCCGACTATCTCCGGCTTGTTGGACTTTATTCCCATTATAAAAAAGAACATGAAGCATTTTCATGTACGGGCCAATGCCGATAATCCGCGTGACACCGCCCTTGCTCTGCAATTCGGTGCTGACGGCATAGGGCTATGCCGGACTGAGCATATGTTCTTTAACGAAAAACGCATCAATGTATTCCGTGAAATGATTCTGGCCGAGGATATGACCGCTCGTGAAAAAGCGCTCAAAAAATTGCAGGTTATGCAGAAAGACGATTTCTATAACCTGTTCAAGATTATGGCCGGGAAAGAAGTAACCATACGCCTTCTGGATGCTCCGCTGCATGAGTTCCTGCCGCACAATGAACAGGAATTTGATGCCTTCATGAATTACCTTAACGGCGGCAGCGGCAAAAAAGCCAAAGTGACTGTTAGTAAATCGGAACTCAAGGCCCGCATCGAAGGTCTGGCTGAATTTAACCCAATGCTGGGCCATCGCGGCTGCCGTATTGCGGTCAGTTACCCCGAGATCTATGCCATGCAGGTACGCGCTATTTTTGAAGCGGTGTATCAGCTGAAGGCTGAAAAAGTGGTGGTTATGCCAGAAATCATGATTCCGATCATCATGAACGCGGCTGAGCTTAGACTGATCATCTATGGCAAAAAGATAGAAGGTACTACCTACAAAGGTTTGGTTGAAATCGAAGAAGAAATTCGCCGCGAATTCAAGGCCAAGCCCTGTGATTACCGCACTGGTACCATGATTGAGCTGCCAGCTGCCGCCCTTTCTGCCGGAGAGATTGCCCGCTACAGTGATTTCTTCAGCTTCGGCACTAACGACCTTACCCAGACCACTCTGGGTATCAGTCGCGATGATTTTAACAGTTTTATGCCCGATTACTCGCTCTTTGATCTGGTGGAAGGCAACCCCTTCAGTCATCTGCTGCCGCCGGTAAAAGAGCTGGTAGAGCTGGCTGTACGCCGCGGACGCATGACCCGACCAAATCTTACTGCAGGCTTGTGCGGCGAGCATGGCGCTAATCCTGACAATATCCGTTTCTGTATGGAAACTGGTCTGGATTATGTTTCTTGTTCCCCGTATTCGGTTCCGATTGCCTGTCTGGCGATCGCCCAATTGGAATTAGAGCGGGCCAAAAAGGTCTGATGGATTATCCTGCGGGCAGCAAGTGCTGCCTGCAAAAAAAAGGGCTGTCCGGGATCCCGGCAGCCCATTTTTTATTGCGCCACTGATTCTATGAAGAATATTCGAAGCTGAGTACTTTTTTGATTTTTATGCCGATAAGCTGGGCTATTTTTTTACTGTCTGTCATCGGTACACCCGCTTCCTTGTTCAGTGTCTGCTCAAAAAATTTGGTCATGCTTTCAAACACGTCGGGCAGATCAAAAAATACAAAGGCAAAGTTTACACCGGATGGCCGCATTACCGTAAAAGAGGTATACGACATTACGGCTTCTTTCCCGTGATATACCTTGGTTTGGTTTTTACAGGTATGCAGGTCCAGCTCACTGAAACGATGCGGTATTTTCTCTATATTCTTACGTAAATAGGGTTCTTCTGCTTTGTGTGGATAGTTTGCCGGTTCTACGAGAATATGCAATTTCTTCCCTTCAGACTGAAAGGCAAGCCCTTCTTCGTTAGGGTAGATAGATTTTATATTGCTATATGAAACAATTTCATAATGCGAATATGAAGAACTGCTGGCAAAAAATGAAGATACAATAAAACCGTGCTCGGGCGGCAGCATGCTCTTCTGGTATGCATCGAACAAATCCATAGCCTTTACAGCCATCTAAAACCTCCAGAGTGATTGAAGCTGATCTAACTATACGATATTTTTGCCACTACCTCAAGTTTTTATTGTTCATTTCTAGCTGCTTTGACTAATAGTGACCACGATGCGCTAGCTTCCAGGCTGGATTCAGGCAGTGAGTGGCCTAAAGCCCTACGTAGGGCTTAAAGCCGC
>JAHIWF010000292.1 GCA_018815555.1 Spirochaetota bacterium
CCTGGTGTTTCTGCTCAAACGCACCCTTCCTGAACTTTTTAATTCCAGCTACGACAGCAATGATGTGCTCGATGAACAGGCTGATAGTATGGGTACAGCGGTAAATATAGTATTGCCCGGTGGCGACGAGTTGCCTTCCGACCTGGAGCCGGTCGAACCGGGATATGCAGACGCTGCTTCCCCCGGGGATGATCAGGGGCAGCTGGAACCGCTTTCGGCAAGATCCGGCAGTCGGGATGAAGCGGCTGAATTCCAGCCGGGAATGGTCCATGCAAGTGCCAATGTACGCGAGCGAACCGCATCGGTGGCGGACCAGATTGGCTCGGCCGGCGCACAGGCGGCTGATATCTCGGCACTTACCCGTGAGGTCGGTGAAATCCGTCAGAACACGCTGGTATCTGATGATGTTGCCTCTGAATCGCCCCGGGCAGCTTCCGGAAATTCCGGCATGTTGCGCCCCAGGGTATCGGTAGATGATCTTGATGTACTGCCAGATCTCGACAGTCTTAGCAGTTCCTTTGCTGATATTGGTTCGGGCAATAGTGATGTGGAAGATTCAGCTGCTTCCGATGTATCGTATTCTTCCGGCTCTTTTTCCGGCGGTGCGTCCTCGACAAAAGGTGGAGAAGATCCCGTCGTCATAGCCAAGGCCGTCCAGACTTTATTACGCAGAGACCAGAAAGGGCAATAGTGCATGAATAATCCCCTGCTGGAAACCCAGACGGAAGAAGATCTCTGGGCTTCATACAAAAAAAAACGTGATCCCAAGATACGTGAATCGTTTATCAAACAATACGCGCCACTGGTAAAATATGTAGCCGGCAAGGTCGCCGCCAATATGCCGCAATCCGTAGAATTTGATGATCTAGTAGGTTTCGGTGTGTTCGGTCTCATCGATGCGATTGATAAATTTGATCCGGCAAAAAACGTAAAATTTAAAACCTATGCGGTAACGCGAATCCGGGGTGCTATTTTTGATGAGCTGCGCAGTATCGATTGGGTACCGCGCTCGGTGCGTCAGAAATCGCGTGAAATCGAAGAGGCCATAGTCAATATCGAGGCTAAACTGGGACGCCCGGCCTCCGATTCGGAAATCGCCGGTTCCATGGGTGTGAGCGAAGACGATTTTGCCAAAACCATGATGAAGATATCCAGCACCTCGATACTGTCTTTGAATGATGTCTGGTACTCGGCCGACGACAGCGACAAAATTTCCATTGGTGACAGTATCGAAAGTCCGTCGAGCCTGAATCCGGATTCAGTTATCGAGCGCGAGGAGATTAAGCGGGTTATAGTGCAGGCCATTCAGGAATTGCCGGAAAAGGAAAAAAAGGTTTTGGTATTGTATTACTATGAAGACCTTACCCTTAAAGAAATCGGCAAGGTACTGGAAGTGACAGAATCCAGAGTAAGCCAATTGCACACTAAAGCTATTTTGCGCCTGCGCGCTAAATTGACCAATATGCGAAAAGGTATCGTGTAGCCATGGCCGGCTCTATCGGACTGGATTCGGTAAGGGAGTTGATGCGCCGTTATCTTGATGAAGATGGCGATAAGCGAACGGTAGAGGCTGAAGGTTATACCATCGAAGAAGCCCTGAACAGCGCAGCCGTGCAGCTGGACTGTCCGGTTGGCCGACTGGAATATGATGTTGAAGAGAAGGGTTCGGCCGGGTTTGTCGGTTTGGCAAAACGAAAATGGAAAATAGTTGCTCACGAGTTATCCTCGCGCAAACAGGTAGAAGCGATTCACAGCTCAGATTTCGACCTTGATATGGGGGACATTGCCGACGCTGTTCCGGTTATCAAGGATAGGGACGGTCAGGTATATGTGCGTCTGTCTACTGATGGAGCCTTACTGAAGGTAGCTCCGCCGCTGGGTAAGGGGCGTAAAGCCAGTGAAAAAAAAGCTGTCGAAAAATTACATTTGCGGGCCGTACACGATTTTGATGAAGCCATAGTAAGAGAAATTGTCAAAGCGGCTAACGGTGATTGGGTGCGGGTGGGTTCTTTCATAGCTAATCCGGCTGCCGATGCCCTAATGTCCGTCGATGTAGGCGCTCAGGATATGGAAGCCCGGGTTATCCTTACGCCGCCGCAACCTGGTGGCTGTGATCTTTCCCGTGAAATAATACTCGGCTATCTGCGCAACAACAAAGTCGTCTTCGGCATTATCGAAGAAACGATTCAGGAGCTGGAAGACAGTCCGCGCTACAAAGAACCTATCCTGGTAGCAACCGGGCAGCGCCCGCAGAATGGGCAGGATGCCAGTGTTCAGTTTTTCTTCGAGACAGACAAGACCAAATTGCATCTGGAAGAAAAGAACGGCAAAGTCGATTATAAAGAATTGCAGCTGGTTCAAAACGTAATGGAAGGACAGCCGCTGGCCAAAAAAGTTCCAGCCAAGCCGGGAGTGGCCGGAAGGACCGTAACCGGGAAAGTTCTGCCTGCCAGGAACGGCAAGGACATGCCGATGCCGATCGGCAAGAATGTAAAGGTGGCCGGTGATGGTTTGACCATTCTGGCCGAAGTGAACGGTGAGGCCAATTTTCTTAATGGCAAGGTAAATGTCGAAACAGTCTACACCATCAATGGCGACATTGACCTGAAGACCGGTAATAAATTCTTTTTGGGAACCATCATTGTTTTGGGCAACGTGTCTGATGGTTTCTCGGTAAAAGCCACCGGCAACATAGAAATCAAAGGAAACGTCGGCAAGGCTGAAATAAGCGCCGAGGGTGATATCGTTGTCCATCAAGGCATAACCGGCAAAGGCGGCGGTGTTATCAGTGCCGGCAAAAATGTCTGGGCAAAGTTTATCGAGAACGCCAATGTTTCCGCTGGCGAGAATGTAATTGTTTCGCAGAGTATCATCAACTCGGAAATTGTCGCGGACAAGCGTATTATCTGTTCCGGCGGCAAGCACGCGGCCATCATTGGCGGACGTTACCGGGCCTGCGAGGAAATTACGGCTAAGACCATCGGTAC
>JAHIWF010000293.1 GCA_018815555.1 Spirochaetota bacterium
ATCCTCTACCAGAAACATACGCACAAAGCCCTGATTGCCCTGGGTATCATAGCCGCGCCGCATGACCGAGAGCTTATCCCCCTCGTGCGGCAATCCGAGGGCATGGCCCAGTTCGTGCAGGCTGGCGCCGAGGAATATATTAACCATCTGCCTGCGGTCGGCACCGTCATAGCCGCCCATGGCTACCGCCTGATTGTCGCCACGGTCCTGGAAGGCCTGCAGCAGCGTGTCCAGATTGTCCGGCAAGGTCCAGATATTGGCTCCGCCCATCAGGGCATTGCTGCCTCCGCCCACTGCGGTATGCGCATACAAGGGAATGTCCCTTCCGCGCAGTTCAGGATAATACTCAGAACTGCCTTCCCTGCCCGGACCGCGGGTAAACAGCACCCATACCATGTTCTTGTACGGGCCGGGAGGCAGCGTGTTGCTAATGGCCTGGCTTGCGGAAGCGGAAAGCTGTCCGGAAGTGCCCTGGTCGCTCATCCAGAACCTGCGGCTCTCGGCGGTCGGAACCAGATGAACCGGGATTGTCCCGTCAGTCGCTCGTTCAAGTTCGAAGCTTATGCGTCCCCGGCCCTGGTCATTAAGGGATTCGGCGGTAAAGGTTTGCAAAAGCAACATGGCCAGAGTAAGCCGTTCGGTGTAATTTTGCCGGTCGTCGGCATAAGGCGTCTGGTACCGGGGATTGCCGTCGGACGGAGTAAGGGCGATTATGCGCACTTTTGCCGGACTGTCTTCGGCCACACGCTCCAGAGGCAGGGCAGTGCTTCCATCCGGACCGCTGATTCGCACCAGGTTTTGGCCGGGAAACAGGCGCACAAGCGCGACAAAACGACCACCAGCGGTCTGGATTATGCCGGGACGCTCCTTTTCCGGAGTGCCGCCGGGGCCCGGCTGAACCGTTCGCACGGAATACTCGCCGGCCTGGCTGATACTGCCGCGGATCAGGGCCAGTTCGTAGGCCTGCCTGGCTCCCTGCTCTGGATAGTTGTCGATGACTACCTGGGCGGCAAGCGGCAACGACAAGCCCATTAACATCCAGGCAGCAATGATGCTCCGTACTAACGGCATATTTTTGTGCATGATTCATATATTACGCCAGATAGGGCCGGCAGTCCATATTGCCGGCCGGAGCAATCACGGTCCGGTACTTGAAAAAAACGGGAAAGTGCAATACCATTATTTTTAGAAGATCAGACCTTGGGTCGGGCCGCCGTTGCGCGGCAGCAGCTCTCCGCTGTGGGACTTCGGATACCATACAGCGGAGGATTCACATGACAGCTCCCGATTCGCGTATTTCCCAGGCAAACAGCATAACACTCTGGGGATCTCTGGCGAATTTCCTGCTTACAGCCTTCAAGCTCACCGCCGGTATACTGGGACGCAGTACGGCCATGATAGCGGACGCGATCCATTCGCTCTCCGATTTCGCCACTGACATCGTAGTTGTCATCGGCCTGCAACTCGCCAAAAAACCGCGCGACAGCTCCCACAATTATGGCCACGGAAAATTCGAAACCTTGGTAACCGCCATAATCGGCATAGCCTTACTGGCTGTCGGCGCAAAGCTAGGCTGGAGTGCCGCCGAGAGAATAATAGGATTTTTGCAGGGTGCGCGGCTGGAACAACCGGGCATGATAGCCCTCATCGCTGCGGCCGCATCCATTATTACAAAAGAATTGCTTTATAGAGCGACTCTGCGTGTAGGCAAAAAAATCGGCAGCCAGGCCGTGGTTGCCAACGCCTGGCACCACCGGACAGACGCGCTTTCCTCCATCGGCACATTGGTCGGCATCGGCGGAGCCATTCTGCTCGGCGAGAAATGGTATGTGCTGGATCCTTTGGCAGGTATCATTGTGTCGGCTTTAATCATCAAGGTCGGTTTCGACATCTCGAAACTGAGCCTGAATGACTTGCTGGAAGCGGCGGTCGACCAGAAAACCGAAGCCAAAATCCTTGAGATAATCGAAAGTGTGCAAGGGGCTCATGATCCGCATAATCTGATGACGCGCAGAATCGGCAACAACGTGGCGCTTGATGTGCACGTGCGGGTTAACCCCGCGCTCTCGATTGTGGAAGCACATGAAGTTTCCACCGGCATCGAAAAAGCCCTGCGTGAGGGCCTGGGCCAAGGCACCTATATTTCGGTACATATCGAGCCGGGGATTAAAGCCGCACTGCGGGCCTGATGCGGCGCGGCCGG
>JAHIWF010000294.1 GCA_018815555.1 Spirochaetota bacterium
ACCGGCATCATCCTTTCCACCCGCGAAAGCGAGGAACTGCGCAACGAATTATTTACCTATGGTATCAGCCAGATTTCGGCTGGATCGCGCACCAATCCGGGGGCCTACGCGGAGGATGCGGCTAACACCGCCATGGCTGCTGCCGCTCACATAAACACCGCTACCGCCGCGCACGCCCCTGCCGCGCACGCGACTACTGCCGCGCAATTTCAGCTCGGCGACCACCGCAGTCTGGAAGAAATAAGCCGCCGTCTGGCAAAGTTGAACTATGTGCCTTCGTTCTGCACCGGCTGCTACCGCAAAGGCCGGGTCGGTGCCGACTTTATGGATCTGGCCAAACCGGGCCTAATTAAATGCTACTGCGAACCCAATGCCTACTTCACCTACTCGGAGTATCTGGCGGATTTTGCCTCAGCCGAAACCCGCGGCATCGGGAACGACCTGGTGCGGCGGCTGGCAGCCGATAGTCCGGCCGAGATACAGGAGTCGGTGAAGTCCGGGCTGGAACGCATCCAGGCCGGCGAGCGGGATGTATACCTATGAACCGGATGGATGACGCTGCAATGATAATGGCAAGCGGAAATAGCAGCCCGGGAGAAAATTCCGCACAGCCGGGAATCGCCGAACTGCTTGGGTACAAGAGCCGGGAGGAACTACATGCCGCGGCCGACCGGCAATGCCGGGAGACCTTCGGCGACGCTGTTTTTGTACGAGGGTTGATAGAAGCCAGCAACAGCTGTGTACGTAATTGCCTATACTGTGGAATCCGCCACGCCAACGCAAACATCAGCCGATACAGCATGAGTGACGCTGAGATTCTGACGGCAGTCCATGGCGGATTCGCGGCCGGGCTGCGCTCGTTTGTAATCCAGGGAGCGGAGGACCCGCTGTTTTACCCCCAGCGCCTGGCCGGGCTGGCCGGATCGATCAAAGAACTGACAGCGGGACAAGCAGCGATTACCTACAGTTTCGGCACAATGGAACGGGCGGAGTATGCAGTACTGAAGTCGGCCGGAGTAGACCGTTATCTTTTGCGCTTCGAAACTGCTAACGCCGGCCTGCATCAAAAACTACGCGGCAGTACTTTGTCGCGCCGGCTGCAGGCATTGGGAGACCTGCGCAGCCTGGATTTCGAAGTTGGCTCGGGCTTCATGACCGGCTTGCCCGGATCAACGCTCGCGGACGAACTGGACAACATCGAACTGTGCAGACAACTGGATCTGGACATGGTGGGCATCGGCCCCTTTATTCCGCACCCGGATACGCCCTTAGCCGCTGACACCTGCCGTGGTGTACAGCTTGCTATAGACGCCTGCGCCGCGGTGCGATTAGTACTGCCGGCGGCCAACCTGCCCGCCACCACCGCGGCCGGCAGCCTGGCCGCCGACGGCCGGGAGCGCATGCTTGCCGCCGGAGCCAATGTACTGATGCCCAATATCGGCAGTATCGGCTATAAAAAAGATTACGAACTGTATCCGGGAAAAATCTGCCTGGACGAAGACGGCCTTAAGTGCCTGGGTTGTCTTGGCCTGCGGGTAACAAGCATAAACAAACAACTGGTACTGGCAAGAGGCGACTCGCCAGCCTGGACCGCCCGGAAAGGAGTAAAGCAATGACCGGCACCCCGCGCTCCGAACGCATTCACATCGCGTTGTTCGGCTGTTGCAACGCCGGAAAAAGCTCGCTGCTGAATGCGCTTACCGAAAAAAATCTGGCCATCGTTTCGGACCAACCCGGCACTACTACCGATCCGGTGGCAAAATCCATGGAACTGGGCGAGCTTGGAGCGGTCTGCCTAACCGATACGGCCGGACTGGATGACAACAGCGAACTCGGTTCGGCCCGCAGCGGTAAGGCGCTGGCGGTTCTGAATACCTGTGATGTAGCCATTCTGGTGACTCCCGGAAACCGTCCGCCGCAGCCGGCCGAACTGGCAGCACTGGAGCGGATAGCGGCGGCCAGCAAGCCGCTGCTAATCGCACGAACCTTTGGCGAGCTGCCGGCCGATACGGACAAGAGCGCCTGGCTGGATACCCTGCTTGCGACCGGGGCGAAGCAGACAGGCGATACAGCGAAAAAGGCCACAGAGGTGGAATGGGGGACCAGTCGATCTGCGACAGTACAAGTAAGTGCGGTAAAATCCGATCAAGCCGCCGACCCGGGTTTTAGCATCCTGCATATTCTGGCTGTCTGCCCGGTAGATTCACCCAGCGGAAAAGGTATAGCCGAACTGCGCGGCGGCCTGAGCGATATACGCGCTGCTATCGCCCGACAGAAACAGGAGGGTCTCATTCCGGACAAGCTGCGCCTGGGTGAACCGGGCCCTCTGGACGGCCTGGTAAACCCCGGCGATCTGGTAGTTCTGGTTACCCCCATCGATTCGGCAGCACCGCGGGGTCGTATGATTCTGCCTGAAGCCCAAACCCTGCGTGATGCCTTGGACAAAGATTGTATAACCATAACGGTACGCGAAACGCAGCTGGCCGCCGCCCTGGCTGCGCTGGCCAAGCCTCCCGCCTTGGTTGTAACCGATAGCCAGGCCTTTGCTGAGGTAGCCGCACTGCTGCCGCCGGAACAGCGTCTGACCTCATTTTCAATACTGTTCGCTCGTAAAAAAGGCGAAATTAATAGTTATACCAAAGGCATGCAGCGGCTGGACCAGCTGGCGGATGCAACCACGACCGCTGAAGATAGGCCGACGGAACCGCTGCGCTTGCTGGCTATCGAAGCCTGTGCCCATAACCGCACCCACGAAGATATTGCTACGGTTAAAATTCCGGCACTACTGGAACAACGGCTTCAGCGACCCGTAGTGTTGACTCTCAGCCGCTGCATCGAAGATGAGTTGCCGGCAGGGCAGTTCGACCTTGTACTGCTCTGCGGCGGCTGCATGGCCACTGCCAACACTGTAGCACAGTTGCATGGGCGACTGACAGCAGCTAGCCTGCCTTTCGTCAACTTCGGTCTGGCTCTGGCATGGCTGAACGGATTGTATCCACGGGCGGTGCGCGGTCTCGGCACACAACAGTGATATTTGCTGAATTATTTGATTTTCTTGTCTTGAATGTACTACACTATCGGTATTGATTAATTTTTGCCTGATCAGCTCATGTTCGGATCGGGAGGGACTTTATGGCAGTACAACCCAAAAGCAGCCACCGGGCAAGCAATAGGCTGCTCCTTCTTTTTGTAGCCCTCTGTCCGGTCTGGGCAACGTACACCTGCAGTGCCAGAACAATCAAAATTGGCGTTCCCCTGGCACTCACCGGACTTACCTCAAGGCTGGGGGTAAGCGCCCGTAACGGCATCGAGCTGGCCGCCGAGGAAATCAACAGCGCAGGCGGGATTAAAGGCCGGCAGCTGGAACTGCTGATTATGGACGACGGGGATGACCCGCAGAAAGCCGTCGCGGCAGACAGGGCCCTGCATGCGGCCGGCGCAATCGCCCTGCTTGGTCATATGTCCAGCAAATCCGGCCAGTTGGCGGCGGGGCTGGCATCGGAACTGCAAATCCCCCTCTTAAGCCCCACTATTTCCTCGACCGATCATAGTGGCAAGGACGACTGGTTTTTCAGGATAATCGGAGCCAATGACAAACAGGGCACTGCCCTTGCAGAATGGGCGCTCAGTCAGGGCTGGACAAGAGCAGCCGGAGGTTGGGAACAAAGCAATCAATCCTATACCCGTGCGGTCTGGACCGGTTTCGAAACCAGCTTCGTTGAGGGCCGCGGCAAAATGGCACCAGGCCTGTCCTTTGTATCATCACAGGAAACCTCCTATGACAAGCTAGTTGAAGAGTGGCTGAAGACGGAACCGGATTGCCTGCTGGTAGCCGGCAGCTCGTATGACGCAGCCAATATCGCCCAGGAACTGGCCAGGCACGGTGTATCCCTTCCGATACTGGTTTCCATGTGGGCAAGGACTGATGACCTGATAGTATTCGGCGGAAAAACAGTAGAAGGCATAGTCGCGGCCGCCGGGCTGGATCCGGAAATGATTAATCCGCAGATGGACCGCTTCAGGGATGCCTTTAAGAAACGTTACGGGGAAGCGCCGGATTTTGGTGCGGTATACGGGTATGAAGCCACAATGGTTCTGGCCGCGGCTTTAAAATCCGCAAAGCAGCTTAACGGACCCGGAATACGGGAAGCCCTGCGTCGGCTGGAACCGGTGGCCGGACTACAGGGCGCAATAGAAATGGACCAATATGGGGACAGTAATCGCCCTTACTATCTGTATCAGATACGGGATGGCCGATTCTACCGGATGGAATGAGACGTGATTAAAAGAAGCCTGGGGACAACCTTGCTGGTCAGCCTTTTGCTGGCAACAATCCTGCCGCTTTTGCTTACCATGGCGGCAACGCTTTTTACCATTTCGTCAAGGCTGCAATTCGACGCCTACGCCAATATGCGGGCAGTAGCCGAATCCATAGCAACGGTAGCCGACCGTTATCTATCCACGCCAGCAAGAGTACTGGAAAGTATAGATACTTTTCTAAAGATTGAATCTGACCACCAAAAGCACCAGGAATTACTATTAGCCTTGGCAAAACCGCGCAGCGATATTGATGCCATAATTATTACCGACCCTGAAGGAATAGTAATACATTACAGCCCGTATGAGCTGCGGCACATAGGTATAGACCTTTCAGGCGAACCAGGATTGCTAAATGCCTACGAACAGGATACAGTCATCTACTCACAGCCCTACCTTGCCATAAGCTCCGGCCGGATAACTGTCTCGGCCTATGCCAGAACCGGCAATGAAATCGGTGTTGTGCAGCTGAATCTGGACAAACTCTCGGAATCCATCCAGGCTTTGCGGCCGGATCCGGAGGACCGGATAGGCATCATCGACAGCAGAAGGCGGTTTTTGGCCCATACCGAACCTGATTTTGTAACACAGCAACGCCACAGTCAGCCGCTTTCACAAGCGGACAACGCTGTACCGTTATTGATTGAAGACGGCAGGAAATGGCTGGTAGCCGAGCACGAAATACCCGGAACCGAGTGGCGGGTACTGTACTACCGCCCCCGAGAAAAAGTTTTTGCAGTACTCCAAATCCTTAACCTGAATACGCTGAATATCGGGATACTGGCTTTAGCCGGAGCCTTGATCGGAGCCTTGTGGCTTAGGCGGCTTATATTACAGCCCCTGTCAACGCTAACGGCAAAAACCACGGAAATTGCCTCAGGACAGTATGACCATCGCATCGAGGGATCCTTTCCCCGGGAAATTGAGGCTTTTGCCGAAGCCTTCAACAGTATGGCCAATTCGGTGCAGAAACGCGACGCAGCACTGCAGTCGAGCGAAGCCCGTTACCGCCTGTTCTTTACCCGGATGGGGACTCCCGCTCTGCTTGTACATGCGACAGAAGAAACAATCATCGACGCTAATCCGGCGGCGGTTCATTATTATGGCTACCCGGCAAATGGACTGAAAAACATGCCAATGGGCAAAATCAGTATCGACAGTGAAAAGGCAACAGGCAATTATCAGGCCAGACACCGGCTCGAAAATGGCGAGATCCGCGATGTCATTATTTCCAGCGCGCCTATGGAACTTGAGGGTAGAGATTATTCTATGCTGCTGGTATTTGACATAACCGACAGACGCATAGCCGAGGAGCGCATTCAGCAGGCATTATCCGAAAAAACCATCCTGTTAAAAGAAGTACACCATAGAGTCAAAAATAATTTACAAATCATAACATCCCTGCTCGAATTGCAGGTACCCTCCCTGCATAACGAGGACGATGTAGAGCTATTCAGGACCAGCCAATCCCGCATAAAATCCATGGCCATCGTACATGAACTCTTGTACAAATCCAGTGATCTGGCCAGCATCTCCATGCGCTCGTATTTTGACTGTCTGATCGGCGAAATAAACGCCATGGGCAGTACTACCGGCATTTTTATACAGACCAAGGTTGACGACCTTTTCCTACCGATCGATACGGCATTACCGTGCGGACTCATACTTAACGAACTGCTGACCAATGCGGTTAAATACGCCAAAAAGCCGGATTCAGACTGTCAGGTGCTGGCGAGCTTTGTTAAAAAAGACGCAGAATTGGTTTTAACGGTTAAGGATGACGGCCCGGGTATTCCAGCACAAGTGCAGCCTGAAAACAGTCCAAGTCTGGGATTCAGTCTTGTGATGGCACTTACCTCACAGCTTGACGGCAAAATGGAATGGAAGCCGGCCGCTCCGGAGGCAGCATACCCCGGAGCGGAAATCACGATTTCGTTTTCCGCATAGCCAACGACGGCAGAGCATATTTCTGCCAAGCTAGTTTACTATCCGGCTTTTGCATATAGCATGAGGGAAAACCCGGACCTCTTAGCGCCTTATAACCGAACCGGTACCGGTGTCCAGCACCCAAGAAATACCATTGCCATAGCAATACAAATTTCCGGTGCCGGACAAGGTTCCACTGATGCCACCACTAGTGCGGATATATGCGGAACCGGTACCGCTGCAGGTGACGTTTGCCGTCGACACAGCCAGCTCACGGCCGTCAAAATCGCCGGTGCCGGATTTAGTAAGGCTTAGGGTACTTGCGCTGCCAGTCACAGTAGCGCTGCCGGTGCCGCTACTAGTATAGTTCAGTCTGCCGCTGAGCAGCACATTGTTTAGTGATACCCCGCCGGTTCCGGAGGAGGTAAAAACTAGGGAGTCGGCCGCGAGAGTCTCAATTGAACAGTCGCCAGTACCCGAGTTGAGTATCACCAGGTCGCGGCTGTCCGCCGATATGCCTGCAGCGGTAAAATCACCAGTCCCGGACAGCTCCAGAGCAAGCAGTTCCGGAGCATAGACGGTTATAACATCCTGCACCGTGGGAATAATGTTTACAAACAATGAAGTATCTATAGTCAGCTGGTCGCCATTTTGCTCTACTTCGATATACTCCATCAGATTGCTGTCGATGGTGATTTCCACCCGGAACTCGCCCTTGGTCTGAACATATACCAGATCGGAAACTCCAGAGAACTCTACAGTATCGAAAGCGTCGAGATTGATAGTTCTGGTCTGGGCATCACCATTGCCGACGGCCATGAACAGCAAGCTGCATGAATTTATAACAAGCTGGGTAAACAAAAGAGCAGACAGTAACACGATTGAGCGTAGAATTTTCATAGTGACACATCCTTGTCGCACTGGCTTATTTCCGCGGAGACACAGCCGTACTTTGATTGTGGTGCATTATTACACCACGCGCGCACTGCGCGCCGCTACCGTTACCCCTAAGGCGAAACAGCAACTGTTACTGTCAGTATAACGCAGTTATTTTGAATAATCAGGTTAGCTTATACCTTTCTTCAGCCTTTTCCCCCAATGATAGCGATATGTAATTCCTGCAGTGCTGCATAAGCCCGGGAATTGGCTACAGGATCATAGCGCTGCAGGGCTCCGGATAAGTCGTTCACAATCTGCCGCAGGCTGGTTTGCAGTTTTTCCAGCTGGTGTACCGTTTTGGCATATCTGGTTTCGAGCTCGTCATACTGCTTCCAGACCAGCCGGTTTTTATGCAACTGCTGCTGCAGATCCTGCCAAGCAGCAGTCTCCATAGTAGCCTCCTCGGCCAACTGCATGGTCAATCGGCATTCCTGTGTATATAAGGCCGGCAGCGATATTGCCTCAAGATCGACTGCGTTAGCCTGCAGCTGCCGAGCCAGTTCATGGCTATACCTGGCTACAGCCATTGCCGCCTCCCTGGCTTCGCTTCCATAATCGGCTAGAAGATCGGCCAAGCGCTGGCAATCGTAGACGATACTGCGCGAGATATCTGAAGCCACTTGTCCAGGATATTCAGGATCTACTCCTGCAGGCACCGAACCGGCCAGGTCGCGTTCCACCGTCCCAGCGCTTAGGCCGCTTTCATGGCAGGCCACCAAGATATCTGAACCGCATGGTTTAAAACGCTCAGGACGTCTGGTACGCAGCAAGGGAGATTTTTTATTGGCCTTCCTTTCGATCTTGAAAGCATCCTGACGATCCAGATGCAGAGGGTCAAAGCCCTTTATCTCCAGGGATTTAATGAGCCTGACAGCCAGATCGGGCTGCAGCCAGTTGATAATAGGATACGGCAATTGCAGATATTGCTTCAGCTCTTCCTTACCGTACATTCCTTTTTCTTCAGTAACAAAGCGGTAACTTAATTTCGATTCTCCGGTCCAGGCACTCAGAAAACGGTACAGGCGGTTTATAGTGTCGGCATTTTCAGATAGCTTGGTTAGTACGATGGCCTCCGCGTCCTTCTGCCGATATTCGTCTAGATACAGATCGCTCTCGCCACAAGACGGGCAGAAAGGACTGTCTTCGGGCATGAGGGCATTGCAAAAAAGGCAATGCTTCCCGGCTTCAATCTTGCTGCTAGCGCTGCCGTCAAGGAGCTGTCCGATAAGGGATGCACAGCCCGGCCGACGACCAGCTGGAGTCAGCAAGCTGTCAATCACTTTGCACAGGTTGGCGGGTAGTTCCGGATTACGTTCGGCAAGCGGGATATAGGAATCGTCTCCGTTAGACAGCAATGCCGACAAGCTGCTGTCGCGATGCGCTGTACCACCCAGAAGCAGATAAAATACCGCTCCCAGGCTGTACAGGTCGTGGGCCGGCCGACAGGGATCCCCGGCCATTACTTCCGGCGCAATATACAGAGGGCTGGCTAGATAGCTGGTGGAGGTAGTAAGGCCACTGAGGTTCTGCAGCCGGGCGGCACCAAAATCAGCCAGCCTTATCCGGCCATCCGCGTCGAACAGGATGTTTTCCGGCTTTATGGCACGGTGCACCCAGCCTTGGCCATGGGCATAATCCAGTACAGCTGCCAACTGTCGCAGCCATTGCTCTGCCTGCTCCGCGCTGAAGCATTTGGCCGCGGTGGCATCCGACGGCAGATAATCGGCCAGACTGCCGCCAGGGCAATATTCCATAACGATGGCCTCGCGGTCATCGTCCTGCACCAGGTCGTACACCTGCACAATGGCCGGATGTTTTAATGATCGCGCCAAAACCGCTTCCTGGCGGAAACGCGCAAGAATAACCGGATCCGCGGCCAGGCTGCGGTGCAGTATTTTCAGGGCTACCTGCCCCTGCCCGTCATCTGCCAAAAAAACACGGCAGGTAGCTCCTTTGCCAAGCTCTCTGAGCAGCCGGTAGCGGCCGAACATTCCGGTTTCAATCATGTACCGCTCCCTTCTCTAGATCATCGAGCATTACTCGTGCCTGGTCCAGCCTGCTATTCAACTCCGCCATATCCCTGAGCAGTCCGGCCTGACCGGCTCCAACCACCGAAAGTAGCAAGGCATCCAGGCTGGTATTAAAAGACAAGAGCCTGTCAAATATATAATTATAACACTGCTCAAGATCACGTCGCCTGGCCACCTCGGACGCTAAGCCGGCCGAAACCGGGTCTGCCTGCCGCAACATTGCACTTTCCGGATTCTGCCGTAAAAAGCGCTCTATATCCTGGGCAGCCAGACAAAGCTGCACCCAGGCATCAAGATCTGACAAAAAGTCTGCCAGCTCGGATTCAGACAACTTGTCCAATCTGCCTTCATCCAGCAGACGCTGTAATTTCTGTACCACGGCTGCAGCCAGACCCTTCAGCGCAGGCACTTCCAAAGGCCCGCATAAAGGGTTCAGGCTGCGCTGAACAAGCAGCCAACGGTTACCGACAGCATTTTTCTGTAATAATCGTGCCTGATTACGGCGGGAATTTAGCCGGGTCGCTACAGCAACACCTGCAGAAGCAATAACAAGCAAGGCAATAATGCCAAAAAATCCCCTCTCAAAATTTTCAAGCACCCGCCCCATATTGATCCACAACCAAGTGGAAGAACCCGCCAGCACCACCAAGCGGCGTAATACCAACGCTTTTTCTTTTTCACGGAACTTTGCGTGCGCGGATTTTTCTTTTGTGAGCAGTTCCGGCAAGGCAACAGCTTCAGGAAGTCTAATCTGCCGCAGGCTACCGGCGACAGCCTCAATGCCAAGAGCCTCTATTCTTTCAGTCAGCTGCCTGGCCGATAACGGAGTAAGTCCGGAAATCAGCACAAAAGGCAGGCGGGGCAGCTTTTTTCTTAGTACGGCAGTATCGGCTCCGCCGGATTCCAGCAATTCTATGAGATTCTGCCTGTCCTGTACGGCAATCTTGGAGCCAGAGGAACCTGGTCCGAGTATGTATACACTGGCAGTATCAGTACCGGCCCTGGCTGCCTGCAGGCTGCCAACGTTTTGAGCACAAGTAAAGCAATACGGTAGAAGACTACTTATCTTCTGACCGCAGTTCGGGCAATAGGCTCCGTTCAACGCTTCGGCAAGTGGCTCGCCATCGACCTGTTTTGCAGAAACTTGAAATAGTCTGGCTGATGTATTTTGGCGGCCGCCCTGTTCCAGAGCAAGCCGGAACAGGGCGGCACTCTGAAAACGGTCCAGCGGATTTTTCTGCAGGACTCGCATAAGCAGTTCTGCCAGGGCAGCCGGCAACTCAGGCCGGAAAGTCCGTGGGTTCGGCAGTGGAGTATACACCTGGGCGTGCAGAATTCCCAAGGCGGAATTAGCGCTGAAGGGAAGTTTTCCGCAAAGCAGTTCGAAAAGGCTTATGCCAAAGGAATACAGGTCGCTGCGGGCGTCGGCGATCTGGCCAAGCACCAGTTCGGGCGGTGTGTACTCCGGCGTGCCGGCATTGACCTGCCCGCGGGCGTGATTCTCGCCGCTGGATAGCCGGGACAGACCGAAGTCGCTCAGCTTGGGCCTGCCGTCTAGAGTAAACAAAATATTATGCGGTTTGATGTCGCCGTGCACGATGCCTTTGCTGTGAGCCTGTTCCAGTGCGTCCAGAATGTGCAGACCTATATCCACCGCCATAGACACTGGCAGAAAACCGTCCCGAGTAATGCGCTGTTTTAGATCTCCCCCGGCCATATATTCCAGCGTAAGAAACTTAAGGCCGTCGGTATCAAACAATTCATAATATTCCACTACATTCGGATGCCGGGCCAGACGGTTTATCGACAATTCCTGACGGAAGCGTTCCAGAATAGCCGGATCGCCGGCCAGATGTTCATGTATCAGTTTCAAGGCTATGTCGGCCTGCATAAGCCGGTCTCTGGCCAGAAATACGGTGGCCAGCCCGCCATGCCCCAGTTCGCGCAGCAACTCAAAACGTTCGGCTAATATTTTCATGAGCATCCTATTCTACTTTGATAGTTTTTTTGCATGTGTGTGTACGTATGCTTTGTTTATCGTATCAGGAAATGGCTTTGTTTTCATCCAGAGCGCCAAGGATGCGTTTGGCAAGATACAAACGGCTTTCAATGTTGCGCAGGCGCTCGATAACTTTTACCCGGCGCAGCAGTTCGTTGTCGCCGTCCTCCAGGATCAGCTTCCGCAGTAAATCTATCTTTACATACACAAA
>JAHIWF010000295.1 GCA_018815555.1 Spirochaetota bacterium
AGAATGAGGGCTTCGTCAATATCGTGGGTAACAAACAGTGCGGTGCCGCCATGTTTGGTCATAAGCCGGCGCAGCAGCTGCTGCAGCTCGCTGCGCTGCAGGGCATCGACAGCCGAAAAGGGCTCGTCCAGCAGCAGCAGCCCCGGTTGCACAGCGAAGGCTCTGGCCAGAGCTACTCTTTGCTTCATGCCGCCGGACAAGTGGTGGGGATAGCTGTCGGCTTCCGCGGCCAGGCCTACTTCTTCCAGGGCTGCAACTGCCTGTAGGTGATGTTCAGCCTGCCGGTTTTTCCGAGTGGGTCCCGGGCTGCGGGTCCTCAGGCTATTCCGACTTGCAGCGGCCTTCAGACCCAGACAGATGTTGCCGGCCGCAGTAAGCCAGGGGAAGAGCTGGCCGGTATCCTGAAGCACCATAAGCCGGTCCGGATCAGGCATCCTTAGTGGCTCGCCGCGATAGAAGATACTGCCGCCCTGGGGATAGATGAATCCGGCTGCCAGCTGAAGAAGGGTAGTTTTGCCGCAGCCGGATGGACCCAGTACGCAGAGCAGTTCGCCCGGCTGCAGCTGCAGGTCCAGAGAGCTGAAAATTTGGCGCTGATCGAATAAAAAAGCAACTTTCTCGAACTTGAGCAGGGGTGCTGGATTCTTCACAGGCTCATCCCCCAGCGCTGGATTGTGCGTTGTTCCAGCTGGCGGAACAGTACGTTTTCTACCAGGCTGCCGATGGCCATTATTACAATGATGCCGGCATAGAGTCCCGGGCTGTCCATGAAGACCCGTCGGGAATGGACGTACCAGCCGAGGCCGCCGCCAGCGGCCACCGCTCCGAAGAGCAGCTCGGCAGTAATGAAGGCCCGCCAGGCTCTGGCCCAGGCGATACGCAGCCCGGCCAGCAGCCAGGGAGAGCTGGCCGGCAGAGTAACCTGAAAAGCCAGACGCCAGCCGGACAGACTGTAGTTGGCAGCAATCAACTGCCAGGAGCGGGGGATGCTGCGTATGCCGGCCTGCAGATTGGCCAGCAGCGGCCAGAATATGCTGTGAACAATTATAGTAAGCACAGCAGCAGGTCCGGTACCCATCCATAAAATTATTACCGGCAGCAATACCACTCCCGGCAGTGGGTGCATCAGCGATGCCAGCGATCGCAGCGCTGAATCAACAACTCCGCCATGGCTGGCAGTAACACTGACCAGCAGGGCCGCGCTGATTGCCAGCAGCCCGCCGCCGGCGATGAATCCCAGCGAAATGAGTATCTGTTGCGGCAGGGAGCCATTGGTAAACCCGTTAAAAAGAGCAGCTGTGATATCGGCAAGAGACGGCATTAATAAGGGTGACACGCCGGATAGCTGCCGTATAAGCTCCCAGAGCGGCAGTGCCAGTAGGAGCAACAGAGTGCCGGTAATCCGGTTGCGTCGCAGTCGATTGGGCTTGGCCGGTCCAGGGGAATTGTTTACCATGATTCAGCCCGCAACGGTTTCAGGTTGGTAATTTTTATTTGCCCCTGTTTGTACATAAACGCGGCGAACTCCTCCAGCCCGCGGATTTCGCTGCTGTAGCGGAGTTGTGGGTCCAGCAGCTGCTGCGTCAGTGTTTCCGGTGGCAGCTTGTAAAAGGTTGCCAGTCGCTTGAGTAACTGAAAACTGTAGTTGTCAGGTGCTGTCTGGCGCAGGGCGGCCTGCAGGCTGGAGGCCATTTCGATGGCCGTGTGGAGGGCCGCGCTAAAAGCCCGGGCGGCTTCTTGCTGCCGGGAATTGGCCGGCCAGTCCGGTGCCGCTGCTCCGGCAATAAAAGTAAAACGGCCGCTGAAGGCTTCCTCTCCGGACAGGATGAGCCGGGCCCCCGGCTGTTCCAGTTCGGTTTGCAGATAGGGCGGCGCGGTAAAATGCGCGGCAATATCGCGGCCGGAGAGCAGTGCCGAAAGACCTTCGGGATGGCCCATGCTTACCAGGCGGTCGTCGAAGCGGGCAGCATCGCCCAGTTGACGGTCGGCAGCCATGGCCAGCAGCAGGTGCTGGATACTGCCTGGCTGCGGCAGGGCAATCCGGTCGGCAGGCGTAAGGTCAGCGATATTGGTGTAGCCTGGCCGCAAACTTACCAGGCCGAGCGGCGCTTCGGAAAGGCCGCTGAAAAGTTTCCAGCCGGTTCCCTTGTCAGCGCCGATAAGAAAAGGCGGCAGACCCATAAATCCTATATCCAGCCGGCCGGCCAGCATGGCCTCGCGTATGGCGGTGGCGTTGCCCAGCTGCTGCCACTGGGCCGGCGGCAAGCCGCGACCAGCCAGCTCCGTATCCAGTAAGCCTTCGGTCTGCATAATGGCCAGCGGCAGGTAAGCCAGGCCGTGCTGCCCGGCTACGTTCAGCGGCCGGTCGGCCGGCCGGCAGGAAAACAGCAGCAGCGGCAGAAGTACAGCAAGCAGGGCTGTCCGCCCGCCGACCTGGCACCGGGATGCCTTCGTCTGGCCTCCAGGTAGAGTGGTGTCGCCTGCTGGCCGACCCGGGGTAGTTGTTCTATTGCTCATATATCCTCCGAAAAGGCCAGCTCCTTGCGGACATCCCGCAACAGCTGGCTGCCCTGGCTGTCCAGAGCCTGCAGCTGGTCCAGGCTTGCATACAGCAGCTTGTTTGTCTGTTCGCGGCTGTCGGAATGCAGGATGGCATAGGCCAGCCGCTGGGTGGAATTGTGCAGCTCGCTTATGCGGGTGCCGGGTTTCTGCAGCCAGTTGCAGGCCGCCACACCCGGCAGCCTGCGAACCTTTTCTTCACCTGTAAGCCGGTGCAAAACTCCGGGCCTGGCGAACAACAGCGGAACCAACACTGCCTGCCTGGCGGCAGCCACCGAATAGCTCGCCTGCGCCGAAGCAGCGCGGCCGGCCTCATCCGGTGTGTGTGTCGCTGCTTCGTTAGCACTAAAGGGCAGATCCAGCAGGGCCGCCAGTGCCTGCAGCTGCCGGCCCAGACTGTCTACTCCGGCAGCCAGCGGAATCCACTCGTCTTCATAGGCACCGCCAAGCCGGCAGGCTATTTCGTTTACCACCAGCCCGCGTGCGCCGGCCAGAAACTGAAAATACAGCGGAGTGTTGCGCAGCCCGAAGGCTTTTACTATTTCAGCACTCAGTGTTTCTACCTGGCCCTGGCAGGCCGCCGTAAACTGCGCCGGGTAGCGGTGCCCCAGACAGATACCCAGTCCGGGATTGCTGGCCGGATCGAAAGTAACCCGGTCACTTATAGTCCAGATCTGTGTATGGCCCCGGCGGTCGGCCCAGCCGCTCATGGTCACTTCGAATGATGGATAATATTCTTCTACCAGCACTTTGCGGCAGCGCGAAAAGCTCATGGAGACAGGCAGCTGTTCAAGTAATTCCGATTGCTTATAGATAATCCGGATGCCGCGCTGACCCTGGCTGTCGGCCGGTTTTATTACCCAGGGCAGCGGCAGCTTCTGCAAGGTTCTTTCGTCCCAGTCCGCCCGGTATTCACTAAGTACCACAAAGGGTAATGTGGGTATGGCGTTGGCCGCAAGTTTGGGTTTCATGACGGCTTTATTGGTAACGCTGGCGGCTTGCTCGGGGCTGAGGGCATGGGGCAGGCCCAGTTCGGCGGCTATGACGGCCGTGCTGTATACCGGCTGATCCGAGCCTACAGCCAGAACACTTTCTATGTTTTTCTGCCGGGCGGCGGCGGTCAGACCGGCTGTATCAAATGTTGATACCGGCATGAAATCGTCTGCCAGAGCCCGGCCGGGTGCGGCTTCATTGATATCGGCTACGCAGACATAAAAGCCGCCGGCTCTGGCCCGGCGGATAGCCTGCAGCTGGCTGGATCCGCCGCCCAGTATCAGCAGGCGCGGTCGTTTATCTGTGCTCATGCCCGGACTCCGTAGTCAGCTGGATTAAATACTTTGCCCCGGCAAAACCAGCCGGCCAGGGTTTTTAAAGGTCCCCAGTACCAAACGAGACGCAGATACAGTCCGGTCAGTTTACGAGGCGAATAGCTGCTGCCTGCCACAGTGCTGCTGGTCCTGCCCGGCTTTTTCACCGAGGCCGGTGGTGAATAAAACTGAACTGCCACTTGGGGTCGGCAGGCCAGCAGCATGGCTGAAAGATAGGGCCAGCAGACCGGACGCTGCAAAGCCGTTTTGACCAGCTCCGTGCGGAATAGACGGAAGCTGCCCACCGGTACCTGCCAAGGCAACCCCATGCAGGCATGAAACAGAAAATTGTTGGCCAGCGTTCCCAGCCGTCGCCAGGCCGCCGGTCGCCTTATCGCTGTGTGCTGGCCGGCCGGCAACCGCATTACTCCGCGTTGGCTGGCCGGCCGCCGGCGTGGAGCCAGATACAGCAGATCCAGTTCCGGCCTCTGTTGCAGAAAATCCAGCGCCGGCAGAATGGCTTCCGGCGGATGGCTGCCGTCATCGTCCATGGTCAGTATAAGTTCACAATCGGCAAGCGCCGTACCGACTACAGTAGCGATACGCTGGCCGTAGTTAGCGTCGAGCTGCACCAGGCGCAGGCATGGTTCGGTGGCCGCCAGCTGCCGCAGAAGTTGTGCCTGCTCCGGCTTGCTGCCGTCGTCAATAATAATCAGTGTAAATGAAATATTATAACCCAATTTATTTTTCAGCTCGGCGCACAGCCGTTTAACACGCTCTGCTCCATTGAGAGTCGGTATTATGATGGCCAGTTTAGGCGGAACTGCCTGGCTGGGTGGGCCGAAATCGGCTTGTGGCCGCACTATTTGCTCCTAAAGGTGATAGACGATAAGCCCGGCAATGATCAGTCCGATTCCCGAGGCCTTCCATTTGTCCATTCCTTCATGCAGGAAGACTCTGGAAAGCAGTACGATGCATACATGGGAAAGTGCCGTAAGAGCATAATACAGTGAATAGTCTATAGCTTTCAACACAAAGTAGGAGATTAACGGACATACGGCAAACAGCAGGATGCCGCCAGTAAAGCGCGGATCGCGCAATTTGGCCAAAATGCCGCGCTGCGCAGACAGGCTGGAAAGTTTAAACAATACCTGTGCGCAGGCCGACAGCAGGGCCACCAGCAGACCCGCAGCTGAAGCCAGCAGCGGACTCATCGTGGGACGCCCTTGGTGGCAGCTTGGCTGGTGCATTCAATAGTAACAGCTTGGCTGCTGCTGCCGACGACATTCCGGCTTTTACTTTCGGTACTGTGTTTGCTGCGTCCCAGCAGGGCAGCCCCGCCGCTGATCAGCAGGCAGCCAAGCACACGAGTAGCCGTTAACGCTTCGCTGAAAAACAGCAGCCCGATGGCATAGGCTGCCAGATAGTTGATGCTGAGCAGCGGATACACAAAAGACAGTTGGAAGCGCCGGCCGAGCGCCAGCCAGGTTATGGCGCGTGCCAGGTAGATGCCGCCCAGCAAAAGTGCGAAGAGGCTGAGCGAGAGCAGGCTTATGGGAACTGCAGTAAAAGTTTTTAAGGCCAGACTGCCGGCCAGATTCAGCAGCAGCGCCAGAACGATCCAGCCGCCTGATTTCATTTTTTTGCGCTGTACAGTTTGATGAACAACTCAACCATTTCGGCATCGTAATGGGTATCGGACATGGTCCGCAGCTCGGCAAAGGCTTCGTCGGTGCTTTTGCCGGTCTTGTATACCCGGTTTGTGGTCATGGCGTCAAAACTGTCGCAGATGGCTATGATTTTGGCTTCCGGCAGTATCTGGTCGGCGTGCAGGCCCCGTGGATAGCCCTGGCCGCCCAGCCGTTCGTGATGCTGCAGGATAATTTCGTACACTTCCTCGTCGTAGGTGGCCAGGATCAAGTCTTTGCCGAGCTGGACATGCTGCTGCAGCAGGGCAAATTCGCCGGCATTCAGCGGCCCCGGCTTGTTCAGCACCGTGTCCTTGATGAATACCTTGCCGATGTCGTGAAAACGGGCCGCCCGGTTAAGGTTGAAGATGCGCTTGGAGTGCAGGCCAAGTTCAAGGCCCATCAGCTTGCACAGGTCGAAAACCCGGTCGGAATGCTCTTTAGTGTAATTGTCCTTGTGCTGCAGGTCCGCCAGCATCTGTATCATGTCGTCGGCATGCTGTTTGAACTGGTCGATGCTTTTTGTCTGGCTGGAGTGTATGAGAACTACGCTGTCTTCGCTGAAATACAGGCTAATCATGCCCGGAGTATTTTGCAGTACCAGCAGGTCGCCGGTGGTCAGTTCATTGCGGGTTTCCAGCTCCATGCAGCGGCCGGAAAGCAGGATGTAGGTCTTGAACTCAGTGCCGCTCTGCAGCGGATCGATATAGAGGATGGCATTTTTATGAAAATAGTAGCGGCCGATATCCAGCTCGCTGCTGCGGTACAGATGGTCCACCTGGTTGTTTACATAGGTGCTGCGCTTGTCTTTTGCGCTACTGCTGTGTTTAATTAAGTGCCAGCCTTCGGCCATTGCTGCTCCCATGCTTTTCGACTGAGCACAGTGTAGACAAGCCGCGGTCAGCTGTCAAGTAAAAGCACCGGCCGGCAAAACTTGTTGCCGGCCGGTGCTGTCGGCCTCAGGCATACAGACGGTTGATTACATAATCTTCCCACAGGCTGTTGGCGAAGGCCTTGGCATCATATTCGTCGCCGAAGCCGTGGCGCTCAAAATAGTGGAACACATTCACGCAGTCGCGCTCCAGCAGCGGCAACGCCTGCGAGTGGTAACGTGCGTCCACCAGCTGCGGCAGGTCGATGATGACGGCCTTTCCTTCATCATACAGAATATTGTAGGGCGACAAGTCTCCGTGTATCGAGTCGCAGGCCAGCATGTCGCGGATGGCCAGTTTCAGCTGCTCGAAAAGTGGGCGGGATTCATCAGCTGAGAGGCGTACTTCGCGGAGGCGCGGTGCTCCGCCTTCGTCGGCATCGCCGATAAACTGCATGGCCAGCGAGTTGCCGGTGCTGCCGTAGGGTTGTGGAACCGGCAGCGCTTTGGCGTGCAGATTTTTCAGTGCCTCATATTCCACCCAGACCCAGCTGGCCTGCATGGCTGCCGGATCGGCATACATGTGCAGGATGTCGCGCCGCTTGCGGAACATGGTACCGATGCGTCCGTCCAGATAATCGGTCATGTTGCGGAAACTGCGGTACTCGATTTCTTTGTATATTTTTACCGCAACAGCCGCACTGGCCGCTTTTGGTCCGGGGCTGCAACGGTAAACGACCGCTTCCTTGCCGGTTTTAAGCAGCATCTCGGCCTCGCCGATAATGCCTTCATCCTTGTAATAATCGAAAATTGCTTCATAATCCAATTCGGGTTCCTCATTGTATCAACTTCATCAAACTAGCTGGACGAACAGGTATACTCTGGTCCAGATCTGTCTTGATGCCGGAAGGGAAATGAGGCTGCGTTTGGTGCGGTCTGTCGGGGGCGGGAGCCGTTAGCGGCGGAAACCCAGGAGAGCGCAGGCAGCCGTGTTCCGGCGGGTGCTGTCGGACGAGAATATTACACTGGCTTCCATACTACCTCCTGTTGGTGATGCAGATTCGAATAAGTAGATACTAATAGTTTAAAGGCAGACTGGCAAGGGAGAGCTTGGGTTGACCAGAACTCTCCCTGTCCAGTGGCCTGGTGTATCAGCAGCGGCAGGTGCAGGATTTCAGCCAGACCTTGTAGTCGCTCAAATTCAGCGGCTGCGAATACAGGAAACCCTGGGCATAGTCACAGCCCTTGTCTCTCAGGTATTTGGCCTGATACTCGTTCTCTACACCTTCGGCGGTAACTTTCATGTTTAGAGAATGTGCCATGAGAATTATGGCATCCACTACCGGGTCAATTTCCTTGCCGGGGCCGAGGGTGCGGATAAAGCTCTGGTCGATTTTAAGGTTGTTGGCATTCAGTTTATGCAGGTAGCTGAGGCTGGAATAGCCGGTGCCGAAATCGTCTATGGCCAGGCTGCAGCCGATAAACTTGAGTTCCTGCAGCACCAGTCCGATCTGCGGATCGTCGTTCATGGTTGCCCCCTCGGTAATTTCCAGTTCCAGTGAAGAGGGTTTAACCTGACAGCTGATCAGATGGGTTTTAATGAAGCCGGGCAGGTCCAGACTGTACAGATCCAGCGGCGAGATATTGATGGCGTGGGCATAGCCCGGGTGTAATTGTTCGGTAAGCTCATGTAACTGCAGCTGCTCGATGAAGAAGCGGTCGAACACGAAGCGGGTGATGTCGCGTATCATGCCGGTGGCTTCGGCTACCGGGATAAACTCCGCCGGGGATACGACACCCAGTTTGGGGTGGGTCCAGCGCAGCAGGATTTCGGCACCGCTGCACTGTCCGGTAATAAAATCCAGTTTTGGATGATAGCAAAGTGAAAATTCCTGCCGTTCGATAGCCCCCTTCATGGCGTTTGACAGTTCGAAGCGCCGCTGTTCGGCCTGCCAGGCTAATTCATTGAAGAAGCGAAGTTTACCGATCATCAGCTCCGGGCGTTCTAGGGTGGATAAAAGGTTGGCCAGCAGCCGATCACGGTTCTGTCCGTCCTCGGGGTAACTAGTAATGGCCACACCGGCCCGCAGCGCAACCTTGGAATCACCGATTTCCATCGGTTCCTGGATCAGATCCAAAAGGTCGCGAGCCCAGTCGCGGATGCTCAGCGGGTCAAAGCCTTCGTGGCACACCAGCATTACTGTGCCGGACCAGCGGGCGTGCATGGTTTCATCCGGAATCATGGAGGCAAAACGCGCCCCGGCCAATGCTAGCACCTGGTCGCCGGTGTGAATCCCCTGGTGGCTGGCCAGCTGGCCGAAGTTATACAGTTTGATGGCAACTAGATGGAAGGGTAGCTGGTTGCGGATGTTCTGGTCAATATATTCACTCATGCGCAGTCTGGTGGGCAGACCGGTAAGTTCGTCGTAATAAGCCAATTTTATCAGATGGTTAACCAGAAAATGCTGGTAATACAGGGCGACTATGCCCAAAATACCACCGGCCAGGAATACCTGCATCATGCGGAAGCGCAGTTCACTGTCGGCGTAGATATTCGGGGCTTGGAAGCCTCCAAGCAGCAGCCGGACTATTACCCCGGCCAGAAACAGGATTGCGAAGGTCATACCGCCGCGGAACCCCATTACAAAGTAAAGCAGCGAGAAACTGGTGATAAAAAACAGCAGACTGATGCCATAATTTCCACCGCCGTCAAAAATAAGCCAGCCGGCCAGCAGGATCAGGGCCAGGGTCTGGAAGATGCGCGGGAAACGCACCAAGCGGGTAATCAGAAAACCTATAAATCCGCAAAGTAGCAGCATCAGGTACAGACTTTGAATCAATACAGCCAGCAGGGCTCCATCTTTTAGGTCGGTGATGATGTGGTAAGGCAGAATAAGCACCGAAATGAGTACTATCGCATAAAAAACCACAATATTTATGCGCTGCTGTACCGGGAGTTCATGTTGTTCCTGTTTTGCCTCGATTATCGAGCCAATTCTTGAGAGGAATCTGTTTAACAGGCTGTCTTTACTCAAAGAGCTTACCTCCGGCCGATTTGGCTGGGGAGAAGGTGCTGTCTGCAGCGTTTCGGTCTACTTTTTTCATACAGGGCCTCCAATAAATCAGAAACAGAAGCAAAATCGCCAAGGCAGCATCACTTACGCAACATTATCGGGAGAAAGCCGGGGTTTCATAATACTGGTCATATAAACTTGCGTATTCTGTATTCAAAACTATAAACGCATTAGGAGGAAAAAGCCAGAAAAGCCAAAAATTTCTAATTTTCAGGCTGAAAGAATAGGTAACAAATTATTTAGTACAACTTGACATATTTCGTAAATATGTAAATAATCCAAAATGAGCTTAGCTTTGATGAGCTGTGATGGGTTACCTTGAGCAATGGTGAGTGGGAGGGAACATGGGTATCTATAATTGCAGCTTATTGGGTTACGGTTATTATGTTCCGGAAACAATCCTGACAAATGCCCAGCTGGAAACCATGATGGACACAAGCGATGAATGGATTGTATCCCGCACCGGCATTAAAGAACGGCGGATTGCCGCAAGGGAACAGACTGCCTCGGATCTGGGAGCTCTGGCTGCCCGCAAGGCCATTGCAGCTGCCGGTATACAGGCCGCAGATCTTGATTTGATCATTACCGCCACAATTACCGGTGACTATATCTGGCCGGCCACAGCCTGCCGCATTCAGGATAAGCTGGGGCTGCACGGCATCCCGGCCTTTGATATTTCAGCCGCCTGTACCGGCTTTATTTATGGCTTGAATATGGCCAGAGGATTGATTGCCTCGGGCAGCTACAAGAATATCCTACTGGTTTGTACCGAAAAATTCTCGGCCGGGCTTAACTGGCAGGACCGCAATGTGAGTGTCCTGTTTGCCGACGGTGCCGGTGCGGTGGTGCTGGGCCGCTCGGCTGACGAAGGTGTGCTGGCTTCCGCGCTGTTCGCCGACGGAAGCAAGTCTGACCTGCTGCTGCAGCCGGGGGGCGGTTCCTGTAAGCCGATTTCGGCAGAACTGGTGGCCTCCGGCCAGCACTATCTGCAGATGAACGGCAAAGAGGTGTACATGCATGCAGTGAGCAAGATGCCGCAGGCGCTCGATGCGGTGCTGTCCCAGGCCGGGCTGGCCGTTGAGCAGCTTGACCATCTGGTTTTTCATCAGGCTAACCTGCGCATCATTCAGGCCATCGTGCAGCGTTACCGGCTGCCGGCCGACAAGGTTGTGGTCAATCTGGACCGTTATGGCAACACTTCGGCTGCCACCATCCCCATCGCCCTGGCTGAAAGTCTGGAATCCAGGCGCATAAAACGTGGCGATCTGGTTGGAGTTGCCGCCTTTGGCGGTGGATTTACCTGGGGTGCCGCCATTATCAGGATCTAGCCGCCTCTAATGTGCTTTCGATCTGCTGCCCCACAGTTACCCCTGGTTTCGCCGCTGAACTTCCCCTGCCTGCTCCGATAAAATACCGCGATTAAACCCTTGACTAAAAGGCTGTTTGGGTATTTACTTTCAGTGAGAAAATAAATAGAAGTCAAGGTGATTCTAATGCCCTGTATATGAGGAGACCGGCTGATGATACTGTTGCAGACAACAAGAGACGGTTTTGAGCTGCTGTTTAACGGCCGGAAGCTGCTGGCCCATTCTGCGGCCCATCCGCTGCTGGAATACGGTACAGGGCGCGCTGTCTGGTGGGGTAAACACGCTGCGTTCAAAACTCGGGATTCGGCTGTGGGCATGAAAAAGGCCGGGGCTTTTATCCTGCTGCCGGTGCAGGACGGTGTGCAGCAGCTGGAGTTCCCAGGCTTCGGTCGTATGACTTTCTGCGAACGTGACGGCCGGCTGCATCTCGGCTTTTGTACAGAGGATGCCGGCCTGAACCGGCTGCGACTGCGCTTGTGCGCCTCTGTCGCCGAGCGGGTGTACGGCTGCGGCGAGCAGTACAGCTTTTTTAATCTGCGCGGCCGGAAGGTACCGCTGATCAGTGCGGAGCAGGGGTTGGGACGCGGGATTAATCCGGTACGGCTGGCCGCCGATCTGGTGGCCGGCGCTGGCGGCACCCGCTTCTCCACCTATTTTGCCCTGCCGGTGTTTGTTACTTCATCGCTGCTGTCCTGCTGCTGCCGGACGACGGCCTGGTGTGCCTTCGATTTCCGGCACCGTCATTATCATGAGCTGAACTTCAGGGAGCTGCCGACGGAAATTGTGTTGGATACAGCCGACTCGATGCCGGAGCTAGTGGGGCGCTTGTCGGACTTTACCGGACGGCAGCCGCGGCTTCCGGATTGGGCTTTCGAAGGCCTGATTCTGGGTGCGCAGGGCGGCACGGTGGAGGCATTGCGAAAACTGAAGGCGGTGCAGGCAGCCGGTGCGGACGTACAAGGCCTGTGGATACAGGATTGGGAAGGCCGCCGCCAGACCGGTTTCGGCTCGCAGCTGTTCTGGAACTGGCAGGCCGACGAGAGTCTGTATCCCGGTCTGAAACAGACCATAGACAGCCTGCGCGCATCCGGTGTGCGCGTATTGGGATATATAAATCACTTTCTGGCACTTGACGGGCCTTTGTACGCCGAGGCGGCTAGGCAGGGTTACCTGGTCAAAAAAGACGATAAATCTGATTACATCATCCAGACCGCCGGCTTCCCGGCCGCTTTGGTAGACCTTACCAATCCGGCCGCCTGGGCCTGGCTCAAACAGGTAATCAAAGACAACATGATAGCGCTGGGCTTGGCCGGCTGGATGGCCGATTTCGGTGAGTACCTGCCGATGGATGCTGTACTGGCTTCGGGTGAATCGCCGGAGACAGCCCACAACATATATCCGGTACTGTGGGCAAAACTTAACCGCGAGGCTGTGGAAGAAAGCGGCCAGGCTGCTGACCTGCTGTTTTTCAGCCGCTCCGGACACCTGGATTCGCAGCGCTACGCGCAGTCATTCTGGGCCGGTGACCAGATGGTCGACTGGAGCCGGGACGACGGCCTGGCTAGCGTGATTCCGGCCGCACTGTCACTGGGGCTGTGCGGCATCGGGCATTTTCACAGCGACATTGGTGGATACACTTCGCTGGCCTGGGCCAAGCGCTCCCCCGAGCTGCTGCTGCGCTGGACGGAGCTGTCAGCCTTTACGCCGATAATGCGCAGCCATGAAAGCAACCGGCCGGCTCTGAACGCTCAATTCTGGGATAGTCCGGAGCTGCTTACCCAAGCCGCGCGCTATAGCCGCATACATACTGCCTTGGCAGCCTACAGCCGAAGTCTGGCCGACGAATACCAGGAACGCGGCCTGCCGCTTATGCGCCCACTATTTTTGCATTACCCGCAGGAAGAAGAGTGCTGGAAACAGGGCTACACTTGGCTGTACGGACCGGATCTGCTGGTTGCTCCGGTACTGAAACCCGGGCGCAAACAGCACCGGGTATATTTGCCGGAAGACGATTGGGTTCATCTATGGACCGGCAGGGTATATCGGGGCGGCTGGCAGAGTGTGCCGGCACCGCTGGGCAGCATTCCGGTTTTCTACCGGATGGCTTCAGAGTGGAAAGATTTGTTTGCTGCCCTGGCGGAGCTTTAATAGAGGTCTGCAATCCCGCTCTTCCGTATGTTTGGATGCGCGGGTTATATAATTTTTATACAAGGGACGATGCCCGGAAGCGCCGACAGCGCGACCAGGGCGGAAAGGGAAATCATGACTGCAGAAGAACTGCGTATACTTGAGGCCAAGGCGATGGATCTGCGTATCAAGACCATCGATGCCATCGGGTTTCTGGGAGTCGGACATATCGGCGGCAGCCTGTCGCTGATTGAATTGCTGACCATTCTGTATTATCGGCACCTGAAACATGATCCGGCTGATCCTCGACTGGAAAGCCGCGACCGTCTGGTGCTCTCCAAGGGCCATGCCGGACCGGCGCTGTACAGCACACTGGCCGACCGCGGCTTCTTCCCTGAAGAGTGGCTGCATACCCTGAACAAGGGCGGCACCCGGCTGCCCAGCCACTGCGACCGCAGCAAAACACCCGGTATCGACATGACCACCGGTTCGCTGGGACAGGGTTTTTCGGCCGCCTGCGGCATCGCCAAGGCTCTGAAGATCAAAAAGAATCCGGCCGCCTTGTTCGCGATTATCGGCGACGGCGAAAGCAACGAGGGACAGATCTGGGAAGCCGCCATGTTTGCCGCGCATAACAAGCTGGACAACATCATCGCCTTTACCGACTGTAATAAACTGCAGATCGACGGCTTTACCAATGAAGTGCTGGACCTGGAAAACCTGGACGGTAAATGGGCGGCCTTCGGCTGGCACACCCAGCGCATCAACGGTCATGACTTCGAAGCCCTCGATAAAGCCATCCTGACGGCCAAAGCGCATAGCGGCCAGCCGCACATGATAGTGATGGATACCATAAAGGGTAAGGGCGCTTCTTTCTGCGAAGGGCTGGCTACCAACCACAACATGGCGTACAGCTACGAGAAGGCGCTCGAGGTAATCGCTGAAATCCGGGGAGGCAAGTAAGATGGCTGATAAAGAAATGCGGGCGGTGTATGCCGAAACCCTGACCGAACTGGCCAGTAAAGACGATAGGATTGTAGTTCTGGAAGCCGACTTGATGCGGGCCACCGGCACCGGCCCGTTTAAAGAAAAATATCCTGACCGTGCGGTAAATGTTGGTGTGGCCGAAGCCAACATGCTGAGTATCGCCGGCGGTATGTCTACCGAAGGTTATATTCCCTTTGCGGCAACTTTCGGCTGTTTTGCCACCCGCCGGGCTTTCGACCAGTTTTTCCTGTCCTGCGCCTATGCCGGGCTGAATGTGAAGCTGGTTGGAACCGACCCCGGAGTTTCGGCCGCCTTTAATGGCG
Source organism: Spirochaetota bacterium (assembly GCA_018815555.1). Classification (GTDB taxonomy): domain Bacteria; phylum Spirochaetota; class Spirochaetia; order Treponematales; family UBA12059; genus UBA12059. The sequence goes on from JAHIWF010000295.1 coordinate 14,304, forward strand.
GTACCCATATGCCCTTCGAGGACCTGGGGCTGGTGCGCATGGTGCCGGGCATCGATATTGTTGAACCCTCCGATCCGGTTTCACTTAAGGCTTTGGTGCAGCAGATAGCCGCCCGGCCGAACAGCGCCTATATCCGTCTGCACCGCAAAGCCTTGTCGCCGCTGTATCCGGAAACCGCCACCTTTGAGGTAGGCAAGGCCAAGGTGCTGCGCAGCGGTACCGGTGTTACCCTGGCAGCTCTGGGCGGCCTGATGGTGCATAACGCGGTAACAGCGGCCGAGCTTTTGGCTGCTGACGGCATTTCGGCCGAGGTAATTGATGTGCTGTCGTTGAAACCACTGGACGCCGAGACCATACTGGCCAGCGCCCGGAAGACCGGCCTGGTTATAAGCATCGAGAATCACCAGGCCCACAACGGGTTGGGGTCGGCGGTGGCGGAGTTGTTCGCGGAAGCGGCGGATCGACCGGCCCGTTTGGTGCGCATGGGTATACAGGACCAGTTCGGCGAGGTGGGTACCGAAGCCTGGCTGCTGGAAAAATTCGGGCTGCGGGCTGAGGATATCGCGGCTGCAGTAAAGAAGGCTCTGAAGGGTTGAGGAGACCGGCTACCGGCCATATCTGTGGCCGGCGACCATTCCGACGGAAGGCGCTGTGTGCGCCTTGCCGGTACATAGGCCGCACGGGCGACAATCCGCCGCACCCGGCCGCCTGGTCAATATTGATACAAGGAGTGTTATATGAAGATTGCAATAGCATCTGATCTTTCGGGTTTTCCGCTGCGCGAGGAGCTGGTAAAACATCTGAAAGAAAAAGAAGGCGTAGAAGTACTGGATTTCGGTATCCCTTCGGCCGATCAGCCCAAGCCTTATTTCGAGCAGGCACCGCTGGTGGCTCGCGCCATACAAGAAGGCAAGGCCGACAAAGGAATCCTGATTTGCGGCACTGGTCAGGGCATGGCCATTGTGGCCAACAAACACAAGGGTGTGTATGCCTGTGTGGTAAGCGATGTGTTCTCGGCCGAACGTTCCAAAATAATCAATAACGCCAATGTGATAACCATGGGCGGCTGGATTACCGCCCCCTTTGTGGCTAAAGAAATCGTGGACGCCTGGCTGGCGATGGCTTTTACCCAGAAGATGGAATTCAAGAAAGACTTTTTGACTAATGCTTTCAACAAAGTGGTGGAGCTTGAGGAGAAACAGTTCAAATGAATGACAACGCGGCAATCATCGGCGACTTGGTAGAGAAGGCGCGCAAGGCTCAGGCCATCGCCGCGACCTGGGATCAGGCGCGGGTGGACGAAATCTGTGTGGCGGTCGGCTGGTCGGTGTACAATGACGAAAATATCGCCAA
>JAHIWF010000296.1 GCA_018815555.1 Spirochaetota bacterium
CAGCCGGAAGCTTTCGCCGTCCCTGGTCAGCGTGGCATGCCGCCGCGACACCGTAGGATCAGACAAAAAGATGTCGCTGCCCGGCTGGCGGCCTATCGAGTAGCTGCGCTTTGGGTCCAGCTGGTAGCAGCGCTGGTGGTTTTCCAGATAATAGTTGAAGCTCATGGGGCTAAGTATAGGGCAAAGGTAGGAGGGAAAGAAAGTCTTAGATTATTAATTTTAGCCGATAAACGGAATCCCCTCCAGGCCTCGCCATCGTGGCGCAGGCAAGCAAAGGCCCCTGCGCTCCTGCGAGTCTCGGAGCGGACAGGCAGGCAAAGGCCCCTGCGCTCCTGCGAGTCTCGGAGCGGACAGGCAAGCAAAGGCCCCTGCGCTCCTGCGAGTCTCGGAGCGCACCCTCCGGGACCGCCTGCGTTCCCTGTCGCACACATCCTGTGTGCGCAAGCAAGCAAATGCCTCTGCGCTCCTGCGAGTATCGGAGCGCACCCGTTGGGACGCTCATTGTATTCGCTACTTCGCAAGGAAATGATTGTACGGGTCGCTAAAGCGACCTGCGAAACGGCGCTCACTCCGGTCCGATTCCGCTTATCGGCTTATAAAAAAAACCGGCCCACCTGTGGTGGACCGGTTTTTTAGCCGATAAACGGAATCGGACCGTTGACCTACGCTTTACGAGAGCGTCGCTCTGCCAACTGAGCTATATCGGCGTTTGCTGGTACTATAGCAAAAAGCGGACGGGCAGGGCAAGAGCTGAGATTGACCGGGGCTACATGCCCTGACGGATTTACCATCAATAGTATAGTAACCCTTCAAGCTGATTGGGTCAGGCAAGATCGAAGTCCCAATAACAAGGCTGCTGTCAAAGCGATCCAGACAAAGACTATAGCAGCAGCTGCAATCGAACCGGCTTTTGTCTTAATTCGTTTTCCGGATGTATATCTGTGCCAGGCCAATCTCCGGTTCTTGGCTAAAACCTTCTGCGGGATCAGCCGCATTGCCAAAGCGACCAGCAGAGGAAGCAGTAACAGGTCATCCAGCTGTCCCAATACTGGAATAAAGTCGGGGATCAAATCTATGGGGCTAACTGCATATGCTACTGCTACAGCGATGATAATACGCGCCATCATCGGTGTATGGGGATCTTTCCATGCCAGGAACAGGGTCCATAGTTGCCACTTCAAACGTACCAGGCGTCGCTTGAATCTTTTTTTCACAACTGTGCTTCGTGAGTCTTGAGTCATCCGGGGCATAGTAACCCTGGAATGGCGACGATGTCCATAATGAGGCTGCCTTCAGAATAGCAGCCCCGCCCCCAGCGCTGCCACAACCAGCAGAGTGGCCGGAAGTTTGGTAAACAGCAGCAGGGCGGCGCTGCCAAGGCTGACGGCCAGCGGCGCGATCTGCAGGCCCTGCCGCTGCAGCAGAACCAGACCGGCACTGATAATCAGCCCGCCGGCGGCCGCGTTTATTCCTCTAAGTGCCAGTTTTATGGCCTTGATCTGCTTTAGTTCTTCCCATAATGGATATATGAAGTAGATAAGCAGCAGGCCGGGCAGGAATATGCCCACGCCGCCGGCTACTGCTCCGGCCAGCTGCATCCAGGTTCCGCCGCTGCGGGCAGCCAGGGCGCCGGCCCAGGCTGCAAAGCTGAACATGGGGCCGGGCAGGCCCTGCACCAGTCCGTAGCCGGTAAGGAATTCGCTGCCGCTCAGGTAGCCGTTTACTTCCACCAGTTCGGTGTACATCAGCGGCACCACCACCTGTCCGCCGCCGAATACCAGGTAACCGAAACGGTAGAATTTTTCAAAGAGGTCCGCCAGCAGCCAGGTATTGGTGCCGGCCAGTACCAGTGCTCCTGCGGCTATACCGCCAAAAAGCAGCAGGTACAGCCAGCGTGGCCGCACCTGCACCCGGTTAAACATATCTTTCTGGCGGGCTGCCAGCATGGTACTCAGTCCACCAGCCAGAAGCAGTAGCGGAAATACCCAAGGCTGGCGGAACTGCCAGCTGAGCAGTGCCGAGCCGACCAGCAAAACAACGGTGAGCCAATCTTTGGCTACCTTGCGGCCGATGCGCCAGGCCGCGCTGATGATAAAGCCGACCGCCATCGGGCCGACCCAGCGGAAGAAATTGGCGGACAGTTGTCGCTCGCTGAGCAGCTGGTACAGAAAGGAGAAAGCGGTCATCAGCGCCAGTACCGGCAGTGCCCACACCAGCATGGTAAGCAGGGCCAGCACGGGGCCGCCTTTTTTGTAGCCGACGGCTACTATGGTCTGCGTACTGGTAGGCCCGGGCAGCATGCTGCACAAAGCCAGCAGCTCCAGCAGTTCTTCTTCGCTCAGATAGCGCCGACGCTGTACCAACTGCTGCATGAATACCCCGAAATGGGCTTCCGGCCCACCGTAGGCACCAAGCGAGCAGACAAAAACATCTTTAAGGAAGCGGGGCCAGGCGACCGGGGTACCAGGCTCTGGGGAATGTGTGAGAGTACTGTGCATTAATTGAAAATAGCCAACACCTGGCTCCGGGGTCAAGCTACCCCGCCTGTTGAACTCAGGTTTTTTTGCGGCGCGAGTTTACAAAACGCTGGAAATCCATGATGTTTTTTACCACGATGCGGTCCTGGTACATTTCCACCCGACGCTGGTTGGAAAAGTGGCCAAGCACGGTCTGGGCATCCTGGATGGAAATCCCGGCCCAGTGCGCCACGTCTTCTACGGTTACTTTGAAATCACGGGTATCGCCGACGCTCTGGCCGGCCCCGGGATCTCCCTGGGTTTCGTCCAGCATCAGGAACACGTCGGCTACCTTGGCCTGGGGGTCTTCCAGTTTAAGTATCATGAAGCGGCGTTTCTGGTCGTAAATGCGTTTGGTAAACAGCTTAAGCAGACGCAGGGCAATCTGCGGGTTGCCCATCATCAGTATTTCAAAATTAGCCCGGTTGAATTCCAGTACTTTTACCGGATCCATGGCTATGGCGGTGGCAGAGCGGGGTGCTCCTTCGAGTATGGCCATCTCGCCGAAAATTTCCGGTGGCTGCAGTATGTCGATATTTTTTTCTATGGCACCCACGATCTTGGTTATCTTCACGCGGCCGGATTGTATCAGGTAAAAGCTGTCACCCGGTTCGTATTCAGAAAAAATCATTTCGCCGGACTGATAGCTTTTGGCAAAGCGCATGAAGGCAGACAGATCAGACATGGTTTTTAGGCTCCTCCCAATGCGTTGAGTGCTTTTTTCGATTTGATGCGGGCACTGGAATCGTCATCGCTGCTCATGCTCAGTACCTTGCTGTAAAAGCCTTTAGCCCGCTGCGTATCGCCTTTTTTCTCCCAGGACTGGCCCATCATGAACAGGATATCGGACATGTCCGGGTGTTTCGGCGCGGATTGTACAATACCGGTAAGGTGTTTTATGGCGGCATCCCATTGACCCAGCGCAAACAAGCAGCGACCGGCGTCATACAGTGCCTTGTTGGTGTATTCAGGGTCATCACCCTGGGTAATAACATTTTTAAACACATTCAGGGCGTCGGTATATTTTTCCTGGCTGAACAGGCTTACCGCATTGTAATATTCTTTGGCCACGTCGGACAGGGCTGACGGTTCTTTTTTTCTCATGCCAAGATCCGGAGCCAGGCTGTTTTCTTCGGCTATGGCCGGTCCGCCCAGCGGGGATGGACCCTTGCCGTCGCCATGCCGGGCCAAAGAGGCCTCGGCCAGTTCCAGGTATTTGGTAGCCTGATCGGCCAGTTTGCCGGTAGGATAATACACCAGATAGCGGCTGAACACATAACGGGCCTGGCTGTACATGCGGTTGCGCAGATAATATTCGCCGGTGCGGAAGAGGCCGTTCTCGGCTCCACCGGCGATGGGCTTCTCCATCAGGTTTTCCACCTGTTTGTGCACCCGCCGCAGCTGGTTACTGAACACCTTAAGCATTTTAATGATGATACGGGTATTTTTGGAGGCAAAGGCTTCAAATTCGGGCACGGTAAACATCAGAACATTGGAATCTTGCAGTACGGCGGCGTTTTCCTCGCGCGGATAATGCCCCAAAGCGCTCTTTACGCCGAAGAATTCACCCATCCCGATGATTTCGCGGATTTCCTTGCCGGTTTCTATGTCGATCGAGGTAAGGCAGATGCGTCCGGACTGCATTACATATACCTTGTCGGCCGCATCACCCTGAAAGTAGATTACTGAATTGGCCCGATAGACAAGCGCTTTAGGCATGCTTCTGCTCGACTCCCTGCGCGGTTGCGCTGTTGTTTGCTGTAACCATCATATCGTCAGCACTCGAAAGGCATATAGGCCAGTTTCTTGTTAAACCCGACCGCCATCCGCACGCTCTTGTACAGTGTATCAGGCTCGCCCCGCACCTGCATAGTGCGGCCGGCCACTTTTATGCTTTCATAGCCGCTGTCGGGCATGATTGCGCTGAATCGATCATCGGCATACACCGGTTGGCCGGCAACCGACAAGAACTCGATGTCTTCCATGGTCGCCTGAGCCAGGTTTTCGTAGGGATCGCTGTGGCGGGCCTTCAGTACCAGGATATCGGCCTGCTTGCCGGCTTCCAGGCTGCCGATGCGATCGTGCATGCGGAAGGCCTTGGCCGGGTTGCTGGTCACCATGTTAAAGATGGTTTTGGCATCGAGATCTTCGCCATACATGGTGCGG
>JAHIWF010000297.1 GCA_018815555.1 Spirochaetota bacterium
GCAAGCTTTAACGCCGAAAACTTCTTCATGCTCCTGGACCGCGATTACCGGCGTGACGAATATGACGCCCTGAGCGAAGCAGACTATCTGGCCATGAACACCTCGATATTCAATCCGAACAAAGAGCGATCAAAATTACAGGCAATTGCTGATACCATTCTCGCAGGCAACTTTGATGTAATCGGGCTGTGTGAGGTCGGCGGCATGGAAACACTACAGAACTTTAACCGGCTATATCTTGATAACGCTTATAACTGCTTCCTGCACCAGGAAAACAGCCGGCGCGGCATCTTTGTCGGAGCACTGATCCGGCGCGGCCGCTTCCGCGACATAAAAGCACGCAATGTGCGCGGAAATTTCTCGCGCAATCTTCTGCGGCTGGATCTGTCGGACGGCTGGAGCAGCCTAAAAATATTTGTGGTGCACCTCAAATCGCAATATGGGCAGGACAAGGGTATCGAGCAGCGCATAAAAGAAGTGAATGAACTGTGCTCACTGCTGCCGCGCGACCGTTGTGTGGTCATGGGCGATTTTAACGGCCTGGCCATACCCGGGCAGCATCAGTTCGAATTTGAACCATTTCTGGAGCTGCCCTTCCGTGACGTCCTGGAAGCAATGGATGTTCCGCCGAACGAACGTTTTACTCATTACTACTTCAGCGACCAGCCGCACTTCAACCAGCTCGATTATATTTTTATCTCAAACGATCTGCCGGTGACGGACGGACGGGTAATAATGGACCTGGTGCCGCTTAATTTCGAGCAGCGCCGGCGTATGCCTTCGGACCACCTTTTTATAGAAGCAAGCATCAAATTGATCTAAGTACCGCTGGTAGCGCGCTACCAACGGCTAGCGCGCTACCAGCGGTTTACCACTTTCTCGGCGAATCCGGGGAAATCGCGGACCTCCAGCCGGGTGCCGTCATCCAGCAGGGCATAGCCGGACCAGCGGCCAAACACCTGGTGCTGCAGCGAGGCAAGCAGCAGCAGATTAGTTTCAGCGGCGCGGTCCAGCTGCGGCGTCATGGTCAGGTCGAATCGTCCGTTGTCGGAATGGACGCGCCAGGGCTGCATGAAATCGTTGTGGTTCAGGTCGAAATGCACGTAACCGAATTTGTGGGCCTTGCCACCGTAAAAAATCATGTTCTCGCTGGCGGCACTGGTGTCGCCGAAACCGGTACCAAGATTAAAACCGAAAGGAATCCGCTGTGGGCCGAGGAAATGCGAGGCAGAAGCCCAGTACCAGGTGTTGCTGTAAGTCCACACTCCGCGACCCCAGTCCAGTACGGCCATGTCGTCGGCCGGATTCAGCTGTTCGCTGCGCTGGCCGGCACGGAAGGAGCCCGCCGCAGTCTGGCAGTTTATCTTCTGGTTATAATAGAAAGCCCGTGGCGCAGCGGCAAAGGGCGTAGCGATAACCATGGATTCGCCCTGCGGCTGCTCGGCAAGCTGAATATCGACTTCGAGACCGATCCCGCCCAGCAGGTCTTCGGCCCGGCCAAGCCGCTGTATGCCGGAAAGCCCCCAGCTGCCTTTGCCGAACGAAGGCAGCCGGGCCTGCAGCTGACGGCGGCCGTTACCCAGCGAGTCAACCTGCAGTACCGCATCTTTTATACCTATCCGGCTAAGACCACGAGCGGAACTGGCAGGCAGCCCGGTACGCCCCATCGGGAAGGCGTTCATCAGAGTCTGGCTGATTTGCCAACCTTGTTCAAGATCGATGAGGCTTACCGAAAGCATGCCCAGGTAGGCGTTATCGGCTATAGTAAAAGCCAGCACCCGCCGGCCGTTGGAAACGCAATAGTAATCCCATTCCTTGATAGAAAGTGCCGGCGCGCGGATAGCCCTGCGGTCATACTGCAGCAGAAGGCTGGTAGCCCAGCCCGGTTCGCGCAGACTGCCCTGCCCGTCCAACAAAGTTCCCGAATCAAGAATCTGGTGCTGCTGCATGGCGAATCTCCTGGTTTTCGGTATCCGATCTTCGCAATAACGGTATAAGTTCCCCCGAAATTGCTATCCGGTTTTATGAATAACAGTATAAGTCGCTCATGTTGATCGCGCCACCAATAAACGCACTGTACCAGCACCCGTACAGGCTATACCTGCGAGGGAAACCATTTTCTGGATTGCGTTTCGCCATTTCATATACTAAACTTCAAAAGAGACCAAGGAGCAGCCGTGAAAAACCGATTTCTGGCCCTGAGAGTTACCATGAACTCCGCCATCATGATTATTATAGCCTACTTCCTGATTCAGACCGTATCGTTCATCAGGGATGGTCTGGTGCTAGGGCTGCCCGGGGCTCAAGCCTACCTGC
>JAHIWF010000298.1 GCA_018815555.1 Spirochaetota bacterium
GATGCCTCGCGCAACTTCAGTCCCTCGTACTGGGTGGGCAACGGCATCCTGCCCCAGGCCATGCAGGAAGAAAACATGCTGCTGCTGCTATACCGGCTGGGCGGCCGCAAAGGCTACCTGGAGCGGCAGAGACAGGATTTCGTGCACTTCCATTTTCCGGCCGGCCGGCTGGACGAAAGCCGTATTACGGAGCAGCTAGTATGCGGCCGCAAAGGCGAAAGTTATATCGGCATCATCTCGACAGTGCCGGCGCACATACAGGAAGACGAACTGGTGTACCGCGGCAGGAACAGCGGCTTTGCGATAATCCTGGGCGACAAGGAAGACTCTGGCGATTTCGAGCGCTTTGTCCGGAAACTGGAAGCATACCAGCTGCAGCTATCTGGCCGCAGCTTGCGGTTTGTTGCAGATAAAGCCTGGCAGATGGCTTTTCAGGGAAACTGCAGCATCGATGGCAGGGTACTGCCGCGGCAGCATCCGAGGCTGGATTGTCCCTTCAGCAAGGCTGAGCGCAAGCCGGCAGAATTCGTATTAACCACGGGGGCCGGCAGCTGGCGGCTTAGCCTAAATGAAAAATACCGTGGACCGGCAGAAACCAGGGCCGCCATAGCCAAGCAGCCAGCGGAGCATACGCAGTCAGCCGCTGTCAACACAGCAAATTCAAATCATACAATGGAGAGCGATCATGATTGAACCTTCATATTACAACAAAGCCACTGCCCTGGCCGACTTTGTCTGCCGCAGCTGGGATCCGAAAATGAAGTGGATGTGGGGAGAGGCCCTTTTGGGTTTCGCTCTGGCGCGGCTGGATGATTTTCAGGGAACGCACAAATATCAAGCCTTCCTGCAAGCCTACTGCGACTACTATGTGGCCCATCCACCACGTATGGACCAAAGCGACACAATAGCCCCGGCTTTGATTACCTATGCCATGCAAAAAAAAACCGGTAATACTGCGTACAAAGCCCTTACCGACCGGGCGCTCCATTACATCATCAACGAACCCCGGCTTATTGGCGACTCGGTGAATCACCTGGGTAACAGCCTGGAAGGAAAGCTGTATCCGAAATCGATCTGGGTGGACAGCCTGATGATGTTCTCGGTGTTTCCTTCCCTATACGCCCGGGAGCAGAATAAACCCGACCTGATGGACATCGCGGCCCGGCAGCCGCGTACCATGGCAAAATACCTCATGGACAACGACGACAAGCTATGGTACCACGCCTACTGGGTGCGGCAGCAGACACACTACCCACGCAGCAAAATATTCTGGGGGCGGGGCAACGGCTGGGTAATAGCCTCCCTGCCCATGATTCTGGAAAACATCGGAGATCATCCGGAACGTGATGAAATAATAACAATGTTCTACCAAACTTCGGCAGCCCTGCTGCCCCTGCAGCGGGAAGACGGCTGTTTTGAAACGGTACTGAACAAACCGGGCAAAACTTACCGCGAATTATCCGCTACAGCCCTGATCGCTTCCGGCTGGCTGCAGGGCTGCCGGATGGGCTTCCTGGACGAAAAGTACCGGGCTGCCGGGAAACGGGCTTTCGAAGCAGTCTGTTCCGCGCTGGTTGAAACCAATGGCGGCATAAGCATGCCGGAAGTCAGCGCTCCGACCATTCCGCTGCCATTGTTTCCCTATCTTGGTTATAAATATGTTCCACTGGGAAGCGACTGGTCCTACGGCATAGCCGCCCTGATTTTCGCCGCAATAGAATACCGCCGTCTTGAAGGAGAATAGCATGCATGATTTTGCCGCACAGCTGGCCGAGGTGCGTCTTGTACCGGTGCTGGCAATAGACAAACTGGAGACAGTTCCGCAGCTGATGGAAGCCTTGCAAACAGGAGGGCTGTCGGTACTGGAGATTACCCTGCGCACCGAAGCTGCTTTGGCAGCTATACAGGCTGCGGCCCAATTACCCGGTCTGACCATAGGCGCAGGGACAGTATGCAGCCGCGATCAAGCCGCAGCAGCCATCGACGCCGGCGCGCGATTCATCGTTGCGCCAGGTTTCGACGCGGCTACCGTACGGTACTGCCAGGACCGGAGCGTGCCAATCATTCCCGGCTGCGTAACGCCGACCGAAATAATGGCAGCGATGAACGCCGGCCTGAATGTGGTCAAGTTCTTTCCGGCAAGTGTGTACGGAGGCAAAGCCGCGCTCGAAGCCCTGGGCGGCCCGTTTCCGGGACTGCATTTTGTTCCGACCGGCGGAATCGACCTGAACAACCTGGCCGAATACCTCAGCCTGCCCAACGTACTGGCTTGCGGCGGCAGCTGGATGGCCCGGCGGCAGGATGTCGCCGCGGGTGATTTTGCGGTCATCCGGCGTCTGGCAGCCCAGGCTGCCGCCGAAGCGCAGCATGCCGGTAAGGCCGCGCGGAAAGGATAATCCTGATGACCGTAGTCACCTTTGGCGAACTCATGATGCGCCTGTCCGCTCCCGGTCACGAACGCTTTGTGCAGGCCGCACATTTCAACGTGGCCCCCGGCGGCGCTGAAGCCAATGTAGCCGTGTGCGCGGCCAGCCTCGGCGCAAAGGCCCGTTTTGTTTCAAAGCTGCCGACCAACGAACTGGGTCAGTGGGCACTGAACGGCCTGCGGGCCTACGGGGTCGATACGGCCGGCATAGCCCGTGGCGGACCGCGTATTGGCATCTATTACCTGGAAAAAGGCGCAAGCCAGCGGCCGAGCAAAGTCGTCTACGACCGGGCCGGCAGCAGTTTTGCCACTGCCACTGCCGCTGATTTTAACTGGTCAACCTTGCTTGAAGGCGCAGACGCCTTCCACTTCAGCGGCATTACACCAGCGCTATCGGCAGACTTGCCCGCAATTGTGGAAACCGCCCTCATCGAAGCCCGCCGGCGCGGCATACTCACCAGCTGCGACCTGAACTACCGGCGCAAACTCTGGACCCGCGAACAGGCCGGCAAGGTGATGAGCCGCCTGATGCCCCTAGTCGATGTGTGTATTGCCAACGAGGAGGACGCCTCCGATGTTTTCGGCATACATACCGGTTCATCCGATGTGGACAAAGGGCAGCTTAACGCGGAGGATTACCGGCGTACGGCGGAGGAACTGCAGCGTCGTTTCGGTTTCAGCAAGGTGGCCATCACGCTACGCGAGAGCCTGTCGGCGGAAGACAACAACTGGAGCGGTCTACTGCTGGACGGAACGGATCTGCACCTTTCCAAGCGATACCGCATGCATATCGTGGACCGGGTCGGCGGCGGCGACAGTTTCTCCGGCGGACTCATCTACGCCTTGCTGGACGGCCAGCCACCAGGCCGTGCCATCGGTTTTGCGGTTGCCTGCAGCTGCCTGAAACACAGCATCGAAGGCGACTTTAATCCGGTCAGCCTGGAGGAGGTAAACAGCCTGCTCGACGGAGAGGCCAGCGGCCGGGTTCAACGCTGAGAGCGCTCTGGCTGGCGGCAATCAGGCCTGGACTGACGCACTGCTACTGCGGTGCGTAATAAGAACGATACACAAAACGACGCAGCAGCCAGCCCAGAGGCGCGCCGAAAATTCGCAAGGCGAAATAATTGAATTTCAGATCTATCAATTCGACCAGGTTGCCGTCCGGATCGCGAAAGAAGAACCAGTCGGCACCACCGGTATGCTGTACCTCGCATAAAAGTTCGACATCACCCTGCCGCTTTAGTTTGTCGTACCAGCGGGCGGCGTTGCGCACATCCAGGGTCAGATGCTGTACTCCCGGCCGGTTCCAGCTGTGGTCCCACTCATCAGTCTCGGAAAACTGGAACAGTTCCAGCACAGCGCCGCCGGGGCAGCGCAGAAAGCCAAGCTTCAGACTGACACCAGGAGGCAGGCGATACAAGTTATGGAGTCGCTGCACTTCCGCAGCCTCCAGTTCCGAAACGCTTACCAGCGGCAGTCGGAAAGTATTCCAGTACCAGCGAACGGC
>JAHIWF010000299.1 GCA_018815555.1 Spirochaetota bacterium
AGATGACTTGTTCAGCCACATGCTTACCCTGCCGGTATCGTATTTCGACACCCACCAGGTGGGAGAACTGATGGCCAGGGTAGAAAGCGACACCGAGCGGGTAAAGCAGCTGTTTTCGGAAACTGCCATCTTCCTGCTGGGTAACGCCTTCTACTTCCTGCTGATGTTCGCGGTATTCCTCAGCCAGAATGCCAGGTTAACCCTGTATATCTTTATTCCGATGCCGGTTCTGCTGTTCCTGTTCATGTTTGTTTTTGACAAACTGCGCCCGCTGTACGAGAAATCGCGTAAAAAATATGCCGAAATCTGTGCTGTTGCCACCGAATTCATACAGGGCATAGAGATTCTGCAGGTATTCAACCGCACCAGCCGGGCGGCTGACAAGCTGGAGAAAGCCAGTCTGGAAAAGCGCAATGCCGAAATAAAAAGCGGCCTTATTGAATACAGTTCCATGGGTTTTATGCAGTTTCTGGCCGGGCCGATGTTTATCGTCCTGATTATCCGGCTGGCGGCCCCCGGCGTATTTGCCGGAGCCATGACTGTAGGCATGCTGCTGGTGTTTATAGAATACGGCATGCGCCTGTTTGAACCACTCTTCTCGATAGGCGAAAACATTCGCGGCATCCAGCAGGCCAGGGTGGCCATGAAGCGCATCTTTGCCATCATGGATCTGGAGCCGGAAACAGCCAAGGCCGACCTGCCGCCGACCTTCGAGCACGAAATCGAATTCCGCAATGTCAGTTTTGCCTACAAGCCGGACGAACCGGTGCTGCAGAATGTTTCGTTCAAGATAAAAAAAGGCCAGACTGTAGCTCTGGTTGGTCCGTCCGGATCCGGCAAAACCACTACGGTAAGCCTGCTCTGCCGCTTTTATCCTTTTACCGAGGGCAACATTTTTATAGACGGCGTGCCTTTGGCCAATATTGACCTGGCGGCCTGGCGGCGCACCATCGGGCTGGTGCTGCAGGATATCTATCTGTTTCCCGGCAGCATCCTGGAGAATGTGCGCATTTACAATGACGAGATAAACGAACTGGATGCTTTCCAGGCATTGGCCACGGTGCATGCAGCCGATTTTGTTAAAAAATTGCCACTAGACATCCGCACCGAACTGCACGAGCGCGGGGCAAACCTGTCCATGGGCGAGAAACAACTGCTCTCGTTCGCGCGGGCCGTGGCCTTCGAAACCCAGCTGGTCATTATGGACGAAGCCACCGCCAGTGTGGATGTGGCAACGGAAAGGCGCATACAGGAAAGCATGCACGAACTGCTTAAAGGCCGTACCGCGCTGATTGTGGCGCACCGCCTGTCGTCAATACTGACCGCGGATGTAATCCTGTTCTTCAAGGACGGACGCATCATCGCCCAGGGGCGCCACGAGGAATTGCTGGCAGGGCTGCCCGAGTATGAAGAACTGGTAAAATTGCAGTTCCCGGAACTTGGAAGTGATAAAAACATCAGCGAAACGGCTCAGGTTTCAGCCATGGAGAATCTATAATGAAGAAAAAAGCAAAAAACCGGCCGGATAGCGGTACCGCCGCTGAAGATACAGCGCAAGCGGCCAAGCCGGAACAGCACAACGCACCTAAAGTAAACCATATTCGCTGGGTCCGCCATATCTGGGGCGAAAAAGGCGGCTTGATAGTAATACTATTTTTGCTCACCCTGCTCTCCAGCGCGGTTGCGGTAGCCTACCCCTACCTATCCAAACTGCTTTTGGATACCATCCAGCGCTTGCTGGAAACACCGGAAGTTACACAACCGATGACAGAAGTAAACCGCCTGCTGCTGGTATTTGTGGCTGTGGGTGTGGCCGGCCTGGTTGCATCCATTTTCCCCGGCCTGCGCGGCATGACCAACTCGGTTTTCGAACACCTGATACGCAACAAGTATTTCCGCAAAATTATGGAAAAGGATTTTACCTTTTTTGCCCGCTTTAGTTCCGGTGATATCGTTACCCGTCTTACCGACGACCTGTACGATTTTCCGAAACTTGGCTGGTTCCTCTGCTCCGGCATATTCCGGGCGGTAGAATCCATCAGCAAGGTGCTGTTCTGCCTTACCGCGATGTTTTTGATAAACCCCAAACTAACCCTGCTGTCGATTATCCCGATCCCGGTAATGATCGCGATTTTCTATGTAACACAGGACCGCATTTATGAAACCTTCCAGAAAAACCAACAGGCCATAAGCGCCATCAACAGCCGCCTGGAAATGAGTTTTTCCGGCGTGCGCATCATCAAGGCCTATGCCTGCGAGGGCAAATACAAACGCTTCTTCCAGGACGTACTGCAGACCAGACGGCAGACTGAAACCGCGGTGGCTAAACTGGAAATCGTGCTCCGTCTCATTTATCAGTATATCGACCAGGTAGCCCAGATCGGTATTGTTTTTGCCGGCGGCATCATGGCGGTACGCGGGTCAATCACCATCGGAACCTTCTACGCCTTCTATACCTACCTGTCGATGTTAATTTATCCTATCTTGGACATCCCCCAGCTGTTCGTGTCCGGCAAGCGTGCTTTTGTAAACATCGACCGCCTGGAAGAAATGGCCAGCCATCCAGCCCCCGAGCAGGCGGCGGTAGAACAAAAACTGGACACACTGGACAGTCTGGAACTGAATCAGGTAAGTTTCGCTTATGGCGACCGGCCGGGGAACGCGGTGGAAGATATTTCCATAACACTGCGCAGAGGAGAACGTCTGGGCATCATCGGGCCGGTCGGATCCGGCAAAACCACACTGATAAAGCTGATGCTCGGCCTCTTGCCGCCGCAGCAAGGCGTCATACGGGTAAACGGCAAGGAACTTGGTCAATATGACCTGCAGCAGTACCGCGGCAAACTCGGTTATGTGCCCCAGGAAGCCCTGCTGTTTTCCGGCAGCCTGCGCGAAAACATCGATTTTGCGGTAGAGACACCGGATGATGCCGGTTTTGCCCAGGCTGTCGCGGCGGCCCAGATGAAAGACGAAATAGAAAGCTTTGCCAACAAGGAAGAAACAGTGGTCGGGCAGCGCGGTATCAGTCTTTCCGGCGGGCAGAAACAGCGTATGGCCATTGCCCGTGCCATTGCCCGCAAACCTGAACTGATGCTGTTCGACGACATTACCGCCAGCCTGGATGCCGCCAACGAAGAGCGGCTTATGTCCGCCCTTGAGGAAATTTCACGTGACCTGAGCTTCTGCATTGTTTCGCACCGGCTTTCGACCCTGCAGTATGTGGACAAAGTACTGTTCATGAAGGACGGCAAGGCAGTAGGGTTCGGCAGTCACGACAGCCTTTTGGCAAACCCCGAATACCGCGACTTTATTCAGGAGCATCTGGGTACGGCTACCACTGCCGAAAACGAACAACTGGCAGCGGCGACACCGAACTAATGGGGTTTGGCTGCGTCGGTGCACAATAAGAAAAGCGCTGATTCCACCCCAAGGTGGTTTCAGCGCTTTTCCTTTAACCGACAGCCAGTATTAGTGGTTCTGCTACCAGTCCGTGTTGGTTCCTACTTGTTAACCAGCAAGGTAACCAATAGAAATGGCAGTGCACTGCCGGCAATAATGGTTCCGTACAACGAAAACTTTGAGGCGAAATCAGCATTACCCAGCGAATCCTGGTAGATAGCATATACGTTCATGCCGATGCCGGTAGCAATAAGCATCGAACCGGCCAGTACACCGCCACTTCTCAGATTGATGATATTGCGAAGGCGATGTAGCTCAACCTCGTCACGGACTTCCACAATCTGCGGAACATATTCGATAACGGGCTGTGGTAGCTTATCGGATTGCGAACTAGATATAATTACAATAGGCTCTAGTGTCAGCAGCTGTTCCATAACCGGCTCATTTTCCTGCACAGCTAAAACTTCGCCGGCACTGCTTTCCGGCTGCAGAGTGGCCACAATTTCCGGCACGCCGGCCTTGTCCTCAAAATCATTATTCTTCCAGAACTCGCGCACCTGCGGTTCTATCAGCACCTTTTCGGTCTGATCCGCATCATTTGCCGAAAGCAGCTGTACCATGGTACCGCTTTCGAGGATAAATCGCTTAACCACCGGCTCCAGATTTTCCGACATGGTAGCCGGAGTCCGTACCAAAGCGGTAACTTCCAATTCGCCTTCAAAGCAATAAATCCGGGCGGCCGGGGTGGCTGAAGACTGCACCGCAACATAGTCGTAGCCGAAATCCGTACCACGTACGCCGGCCACAGCTCCGGAACTCTGTACCGAGAAGGACTCCGTGCCCGTCAGTTGCTCCACTTTGGCCCGCAGGCGGCCGTAAACCAGACGCAAACCGGACTGATCAGACGTCTGCGACTCAAGTACAAAGGTGGTATTTTCGGTTATTTTGACCAGGGCCTTGTTGCCGATCAGGCGAATTTCCATCGCCACACCGCGGCCGGTTTGAACCTGGTCACCATTGAACAATTCAAGACCGAACGGATCCTCGACATTCAAGCGCCGGCCATTCCTGATTATGATAATATCATCATCGCTGACATATTCGATAGTGGCACTGGGTGCGACGGAAGTACCTTGTGCAGCAAGCGATAACGAAAATACCAGCAAACCGGTAAGCAAAGCGATAGAGCTGCTCATTCTGCCTAACATACACAACCTCCAGAAACGGGCGTTCGCCACTAGTATAGCACAGATTTAACAAATCTGCCGGCGGCCGCTTTCCGAAAACACTCTGCCCGGCGCTTTTTAGTTGCTAAGAAGGAGGGCAGCAAGTATACTGTAAAATATGGACCAAGTACTCAACGAAATCCCTATTCATTACATGGATAGTGCAGTAAACGAACTGCTGGCTACTTGCCGGAATTCAAATAATCCCCCCGCCTATACGGTTCATTATAACCAATCAGAAGAACTGTTCATAAAGACCAAGGACCCGCTTTTTGTACCGCAGCTGCCCATACATCATGATATTCACCGAAAAACGCCGGATGCGCCGTATATGCGCTCTATTCTGGATATTGTAAAGCAGCTGATACAACTGCTCCCTAACTGTATGGTAGGCCTCAATTATTTCTTTGATCCGGGCGAAGTACTAAAGCCCTGCTTTTATCATCTGTACAAAATCGAAGAGCAGATTTACCTCTACCTGATTCGTTTTGACCTGGAACCACGGCACCTGCTGATTGATGTGATGCAGCCCGGATCCAACGACATAACACCAGCCTACAGTTCTCACTATCTGCATCTCGAATCTGAGCTGATTCCACTCGAGGCCGTAATGTGGGAGAACGGGAAAGTACGGGCTTTTGTGCTGAAGCAATTAATTTCACAAACCTGGATCGGCGAAACCGGCAAAGGCTATTTTGTGCGCGGTATCTGGATGGACACTGATCTGTCCAAGTTTTTTACCCGGCTCTTTCTGACCACCGGTAAACGGATGTACCCCTTCTTCCCGCTCTTCTGCAAATACCGGACTATCTGTGCAACCGTGCCGATACTCTCCGGTGAAGCCAGAAAACAACTGTTGCCCCTGCTGCACCATGCGGTAAAGATACTCTTGCCCGAAATGACCCAAATTCAGGAAACCTTGCGCAGCCAAAAATTTTCCGAAGAACTTCCGGTCTATCAGAAATTGCGTGAAAAACTGCCGGAGAAATGGCTGCATTATCTGGACGGCTTCAGTATCGAAGCCTATCTGAATGAAAATGAGCACAAGGAATATGCACTCAAGTATGAACCAAAATGATAAGGACAAAGGCGCCTTGAAGGTGACCATCATGGGCCTCGGCCTGAACGGTGGCGGGCTGGCCTCCGCGCTGTATTTTGCTTCACGCGGTGCCCTGGTAACGGTTACTGACCTGCGCGACGAAACCGTACTGGCCCCCAGTATCGAAGCCCTGAAGGGCTACCCTATCCGTTATGTACTCGGACGACACGAGCTGGAGGACTTCAGTTCCGCCGACCTGGTCATCAAGAATCCGGGGGTGCGCCCGGACAACAGTTATCTGGCCGCCGCTAAAAAAGTGGACAGTGATATTTCAATTTTTTTGCGTCAGTGTCCGTGCCCTATCATTGCTGTTACCGGCTCCAAGGGTAAATCCAGTACAGCCAGTGCCATCCACCATATTCTGCAGCAAGCCGGCCATCAAAGCTATCTGGGGGGCAACATTACCGTGTCGCCGCTCAGTTTTCTGCCTGAGCTGGGCGCAGACGACATTGTTGTTCTGGAACTTTCCAGCTGGCAGCTGGGTGACCTGCAGGACCGATCTGTTCTTAAGCCGCATTGTGCGGTGCTGACCCATATTGTACCCGATCACCTGGATCGCTATGGTACCATGGAGCGCTATCTGGCCGACAAGCGCATAATTTACCAGCATCAGGACCAAAGCTGCTGGACTATCTGTGAAGACGAGCACTGGGGCAATAGTTTTGCCGCCGAGACCGGCGGAAGGGTACTGCAGTACGGCAGCCAGGCACCGGCCACTGGTGCCGGTGCCTGGCTGGAGACCGACGGATCCGGTTTGGCTCTTTTGCCGGATCTGAAGGCAGAACAGACAGCCCTAACCCAAACAGTCCTGCTTCCGGAGAACCTGCGCGTACCGGGAAAACACAACCGCATGAACTGCCTGGCGGCCGG
>JAHIWF010000300.1 GCA_018815555.1 Spirochaetota bacterium
ATCGAGCGCTACAAGCGCTATGACGTAATGAAGAAAACCCTGCAGCGTTCCGAGGAAGTAAATATCGACAAGGCCGAGCTGGTTATCGTCGCATACGGCACCTCTGCCCGCGTGGCCCTGGGCGCTCTGGAGATGGCTAAGTCTGAAGGCATCGAAATCGGTCTGTTCCGTCCTATTACCCTGTGGCCCTTCCCGGATCAGCGCTTGAGCGAGCTGGCTGCCAAGGGAAAACGCTTCCTGGTGGTAGAGATGAGCATGGGACAGATGGTTGAGGATGTGCGCCTGACCGTAAACGGCCGCTCCGAAGTGCTGTTCTACGGCCGCTGTGGTGGCGTGATTCCGACTGAAGAAGAAGTGCTGGCCGAGATTAAACGGCTATTGGGCAAATAAGGAGAATATGATGGAACTAGTATACGGGCATCCGAAAAGCCTGAAACCCATACAGACCAAGTACTGCCCCGGCTGCGGCCATGGCACCATCCACCGCCTCATCTGCGAGGTGATTGACGAGCTGGGCGTGCAGGAGCGGTCGATTATTACCAACCCGGTGGGCTGCTCCATCTGGGCCGACCTCTATTTCGATTTTGACTCGGTGCAGCCGCCGCACGGCCGCACTCCGGCCGCCGCCACCGGTGTAAAGCGCATGCTGCCGGATCATCTGGTTATCTGCTATCAGGGCGACGGCGACCTGGCCGCCATCGGTACCGCCGAAATTATCCATGCAGCCAACCGCGGCGAAAAGTTTACCACTATTTTCGTAAACAATGCCATTTACGGTATGACCGGCGGCCAGATGGCCCCGACCACCCTGATCGGTCAGAAAGCCACTACCGCGCCTTATGGCCGTGATCCGGTGGAAGCCGGCATGGGCTATCCGATGCAGGTATGCGAAATTCTGGCTACCCTGGGCGGAACCAGATATCTGGCTCGTGGTTCGGTAGACACTCCGGCCAATGTACGCAAAACCAAGCAGTACATCAAGAAAGCTTTTGAGGCCCAGCTGCGCGGCGAAGGCTTTACCATGGTGGAAATCCTTTCTCCCTGTCCAACCAACTGGGGCATGGAGCCCTGTGAGTCGCAGGACTGGCTGAAAGACAACATGATTCCGTTCTACAAGCTGGGCGAAGTGAAGAATACCCTGGAAGGAGCTGACAAATGACCGAGAAGACCTTTATTGCCGGTTTTGGCGGCCAGGGCGTTATTTCGCTTGGCCAGCTCTGGGTTTACTGCGGCATGAAAGAGGGCAAAGAAGTTACCTTCTTTCCTTTCTATGGCGCAGAAAAACGCGGTGGTATTGCCCGTGCCAGTGTTATCGTTTCTGACCATGAAATAGCCAGCCCGCTGGTAACCACTCCGGATTCGGCTGTGGTCATGAACATGGATTCGCTGCCGCTGTGTGAAGACTGCCTGAAAAAAGGCGGCTTGCTGCTGGTGAACTCCAGCCTGGTTAAGCAGGAAAGCAGCCGCACCGACGCCAAGGTGGTCAAAGTTCCCTGTAACGAGATTGCCGAGAAGATCGGTGATGTGCGTTTTGCCAACATGGTAATGATGGGCGCTCTGTCCAAGCTTACCGGCGCGGTAAAACTGGACAAGCTGGAGGCCGTGCTAAAGACTTTCTTCCCGGAGAGCAAGCACAAATTCATTCCGAAGAATTTGGAGGCCATTCAGGCCGGTATGGACGCGGTCTGAGTTTATTGCCTGGCGACAAGCTTTTTCTGCCAGTCGCCGGGCTGTACCACGCTTTGTTTCTTTATTTTATTTTGTGTTAGTGCAGCTGCTCCACTTCAGGCAGCTGTTTTTTTGCGCATCCGGCAGGGCATGGTTAAGAGCCGGCCGGCCGGCTTTACGGCATTATACATCAGTAATCTGTCCAGCTATGCTGGTCTGAAAATTATTATTCTCGGGATCGAAACTGGAGATGAACGCGGGTGCCTGTACCGGAGGTCTTCTGCTGGTTTTCGATTGTATACGTTCCAAAGAGTTGACCTACCAAGAGCTTGAGTAGTTGCAGGCCAAAGCCCTCCGCGCTGCCATCCGCGTATACTTGCTTGCTTAGTGCTTCTTCCTCTGGAAAACCGCAGCCATCATCACTAAATATAAAATGATAGCTGTCATTGGCTTTGTAGAAATCCAGCTGTAAAGAGCCGCTAGTCCGGCCCTGAAAAGCGTGCTTGAGCGAGTTGCTAGTCAGCTCGTTCAGGATCAGACCAAGTGTGGAGAGTGTTCTAGGATCCAGAATCAGCGCTTCTACCGAACAACACAGCCGTATGTTTTTCTGCTCGCTGAAAATAGCAGCAATTTCTTCCATCAGCGGAGGGAAGTAGAGGTCGGCTTGCAGGCTGTTCACATTATCGGAGTGGTAGAGTTTGTCGTACAGCAGCATCATGGCATCGATGCGCCGGGTTGCCGTTATGAGTGCCTCAGCAGCAGCCGGGGCTTGCTGCTGGTCGGACTGTATACGCAACAGAGCCGAAATTGTGCTCATGTTATTCTTAATGCGGTGATGCACTTCACGCAGAATCAGTTCTTTTTCTGCTAATAGCGATCTGAGCAATTTTTCGCTGCTAACACGCTCTGTAACATCTACAAAGTTGCCTACCGAAAACATTTGGCCTTCAATTTCGATATGCTCTGCTGAGCTGAGCATAATACGCTGTTGGCCGTTTTTTTTGCGAAAAGGCAGTTCGTGTTCTTCAGTACGACCACAGTGCCTAAGTATACTGCGAACTTCCTCTGTTCTGCCGGCATCCGGCCAGAGTTGCAGCTCGTCGGCAGTTTTACCCAGAGCCTCAGTGACTGTATACCCGCTAAGCCGTTCGAAGCCATTGTTCACTTCGACAATACGTCGACTGGCATTCTCCACCAATACAACAGCATAGGCTGATGATTTAAAGGCTTTGGCAAATTTTTGCTGCTGAAAAGAAAGTTCCGATAACAGTCTGTTGTTCAGCATCGAAATTAGGCTGAACCCAAGCAACAGCATAAGAAAGGCATATACGATGAGGAAGATTTGATCATGTCCAAGCAGTTTAAGAAAATTATCAGTGCCGGGAGGATTGATCCGCAGATTTACCAATCTAGCCAGATTGGCAATGGCAAAGCTTACCAGTATCACCTGCGTGATGCCTTCGCCATTGCGTCGGGTAGCTGCATGAATAGGTGTCATTACTATAATTGCTTCAATGTTTAGCAGTAACAAGGCGATGACAACATTCCAGCTGCGTATTATAAGATCCGGCTGTAAAATACCGAATACGGTTTGAATACACGTGAAGAGCAAAAAAATAACAAGGTTGGGTATGATCCACAGTTTTCGGTTTAAATAATTTTGCAGGCCGAATACCAGGCTGATCGCTGCGGCCAGAATAAGATTATTTGCCAGTACAATTGATACAATTCCCGGCAACAGCGGGCGCAGCAATATAAGCAAGCTGCCGATACTAAAAAAGCTGTAGCAGAGCAGCCAATAGCCGGTGGCCGGAAAGTGTTTCCGGCTGACCAGCCAGAGACGCAGCATGCTGATTGCTCCAGCCAGGTATATCAACGTGCTCATGATTATTACTGTCGGCATATCCAGCATCTGGTTATCCTCCGCAAAAGTCTTTTTAATTTGCTCATAGCCAGTTAAAACACGCTGTATACCATGAGTATTGCCCGTTTTCTCTAAAATGTCAAACGAGATTTGCTGAAATAAGTCTTTTTGACCGGCAAGATCTTGTTCGATTTCTGCATCCGCTTGGAAAACCATTCATTTACTACTATAGTTTATCTAGATTGAGGAGGCTGCCTATGCAACGCGGAAGAGAATCAGGCAAGCGATGGGGTTTGCTGCTACTGCTGGCTGGCCTGATGCACTTTGCCCAGCCTTTGCATGCTGCTGACAGTTTTTCGTTGCGCTATCTGTCTAACGAGAGTTCTATGACCGATCAGGATTTCACGAAGATTTTGCAGGAAGCCCTGGCCGTCGTTGAATCTCAGTATCTGCCCTTCTATGCACAGTCCGAAAATCTGAAATTGCAGCTTACTGTAGTACTCTCAGAAAATCCGCGTTCGATTACCTTTAGCGCCAAGCGTCCGGACGAAATCAGTGATACTGTTTATCTGAACTGGCAGGATGCCGGGGAGTTGCCGGTTTTATTGCCGCCTTTGCTTTTTTCGCTGTGGGCCAACTTGCACGGACTGGCTGCCCAATGGCGGGGCACTGCGCCTGTGGCCAGTGCTGAAGTAAGCCTTAACAGCATCGCCCCTATGCTTGGAGTGCCGATAGCTGCTTATCAGGCTTTTGGCGGTATTGCGCCGGTAAACGGCAGCGGGGTATATATAACCGGTACTGGTTTGGTTGCTGAGCTCGGTGAGGACCTTTCGCTGCGCTCATTGTATAGGCCGGATACGGCCAATCCGTATACCTACTTTTATCTGGCCTCTATATCTTCTTCCGGTATTCTACAGGTTGTCAGTGCAACCGGCGAAAGTTGGCTCCTGCGTCGAGGGGGCGAGTTTGAACGCGGTCCGGTGATACAGCCAGTGCCGAGTCGTATGGCTGCTACTCCCGAAGGCAGCCTCTTGTATTATGACGACCAGGCTAAAACCTTCTACAAGGTCAGCGGCCGCCGGCGCGCACCGCTTGCAGTTTCCGGACAGAATTTTATGACCTATCCTGTATTTACCTACGATGAGGATAACCGGCTATGGGTGTATGATCTGGTTTCCGGTTTGGCTAAAATGTTTTCGCAAGACGGACAGCTGCAGGCGGCAGTCCGTCTGATACAGCGGCCGGATGCGCCTCAGGGCCTGTATACTTTACATGTGCGCGGCTCAGAACTCATTCTTTCCGGCCAAGGCGGGCTGGTAGCCTGGGATTATCATGGCTTGCCTTTGTGGACTATAAGCGCACCGCCACCGCAAGCCGATCCGGTTGGCACATCTGTTGTTAACTCGGTGGCGGTCGACCGGCGCAGCGCTATCTATTTGCTGCTGTCCAGTAATAACAGCTTAACCCGCTATGATGACCAGAAAAGCCTGCAGGCCGCGGATTCTGTCGCTGATAGCGAATTATTCCGACAGCTGACTATACTGAATGCTGCAATCCGCCAGGACCCCGACAATGAACAGTATTTTGTCCAGCGGGCCGACCTGGTGCAGGAAGCCGAAGTGTTTTCCATGGAGTATACCTTCCGTCTGGCTATGGAACAGATATTTCCGGATAATCAGCGGAATACTACGCGCCTGAAGACTATGCTGCAGCAGGTTTTACGCTCAAATCTGCTCGCCGAAGCCGAGGGAGTGTACCAACCACTGCAGCGCTATGGCGTTGCCACCGCCCGGATGGCTTTTCAGACGGCCATGATCAATTTTGAGCGCTACCTGGCAGACTATCCGGATGACGCCGAGCTTCGCCAAGAGATGAATGCGCTGGCGGCTGCCTTTGCCGCAAGGGAAGCCGGTACCGACAGCCTGCAAACTCCGCCGCTGCAGTTGACGGCCCGCCTGGAGCAGATTTTTCCGGCTTTTATGGAGCGCTATCGGCAGGTACCGGCAGGGGTGTTGACCATTACAAATTCCGGAGCGAAGTCGCTGAGCGGGCTAAGCGCGCAGGTAATGGTGAAAGACTTTATGGATTTTCCGGCACTTCTGCCGATCGGTACAGCGCTTGCAGCCGGTGCATCAGTGGATCTGCCGCTGCGTCTGCTCTTTAACCGCAATTTGCTGGAACTAAACGAAGCGATCAGCGCAGCTGTCGAAATCCAGCTGCTTGCCTCTGATGGCCGGATTGCAGCGCAGGCCCGATCGGAAATG
>JAHIWF010000034.1 GCA_018815555.1 Spirochaetota bacterium
GCCCAGTTCGCGGCTGCGCGCCTGGTCTACCCGGAAAAAGCGTTCGAAGATGCGTGGTACCGAGCGGGCCGGAATGCCCATACCTTTGTCCTGCACCGATAAAACCAGGTGCTGTTCCTCGATTTCGGCCTTCATGAGTATAGTGCTGTCGGGCCTGCCGTATTTGATGGCATTATCCAGCAGGTTTATGAGTGCCTGTTCCAGCAGGCCTTCATTGCCGAATACTTCCAGCTTCTGGTCGCAGCTGGTTTGAATCAGGATATTGCGGCCTTTGGCCTTGTCGATAAGCTGCGCCGTTACCGCATTGAACAAATGCTTTACCTGTATGGTGGTTTTTTCCAGCTGATGCCGCTCCGGGCTCTCCAGTTGGGCTAATGCCAGCAGATCCTGGATTACCGAACTCATGCGGTCGGTATTGCGGTTGATGATGCCCAGGAACCTGCGGGCATCGTCTGCGCGATCTATCGCACCGGCTTCCAGCGTTTCCACAAAGCCTTTTATCAGGGTAATCGGAGTGCGCAGCTCATGCGACACATTGGCCACGAAATCGCGGCGGATTTTCTCCAGTTGCTTCAGCCGGGTTATGTCATTCAGTACAATTACCACGCCGGCTGCCCGGTTCTGCCAGAGCACCGGTGAAGCATAGGCGATAAAACTGCGGGTTGTTTCGCCGTACAGTATGAATTCTTCCTCTATCGTGGCGGCTTTTTGCAAGCAGGCCAGGGCAATTGCCTCCAGCCCGGCCTGGCTGGATACCTCCAGCAGTGAGCGGCCGGCAAGGCTGGCCGGATCGGCAGTATCCCGACCGAACAGTCGGCAGGCTTCACTGTTGATGATGCGCATGTTCAGGTTGTGGTCGGTGGCCATGACCGCCTCGGCCATACAATCCAGTAAAACTTCCAGTTCGCGGCGGGCTTCATTCATGCTGGCTATACGCTGCTGCAGTTCACCAGCCATGCTGTTCATGGCCGCCGGCAGGATAGCCAGTTCCGAATCGTGTAGGCTGGTCATGCGGTAATCCAGCTGGCCAGCCGACCAGGCCTGAGCCGCGGAAATCAGGGCGTTTACCGGTTTGCTCAAGCGCGAGGCCAGTTTGATGCTGGCGTACACGGCTGCCAGGCTGACCAGAATCGCACTTAAAATGGCTCCAAGATAAAAAGGCATCAGCCGGGTGCCCAGTTGCGGCGGCTCTAGAGCCAGCCGCAGTACCCCCAGCAGCTTGTTTCCACTGCGGATCGGAACCGCGGCATAGTACAGCTCTACCCCTATTGTTGACGATTTGCGCAGCTCCAGACCTTCCCGGCCGGACAATGCGGCCGCGACTTCGCTGCGCAGTGCATGATTCTCCATACTGCCGGCATCGGCTTGGGAGTCGCCGAGTACGGTACCGTCCAAGGCTATTATCGTAACCCGTAGCCGATTGTCCTGTGCCGCCGTACTGCAGAAATTGCGGATGGCTACGATGCCCAGAATGCTGTCCGACGAGGCATGGTCGAGCATAAGCGGTACCGCCAGATTGGCGAGTGCCCGCGTGCCCTGCAGCAGAGAACTGCTGCCGCTGCTTACATTCAGGTTGCGCAGGCTGATGGCGGCCAGGATGGTAGTCATGCTTACAGCCGCTATTGAAACTAGGGCTAGTGGCAGCAGAAAGTGACGGCTGGTGCTGGACGCTTTCATGCTCCGTCCTTAAAGCGGTAGCCCACACCGCGTACCGTATCGATACGCGAGCCGTAATCCAGTAGCTTTTTGCGCAACGCTACAATTTGTACGTCTACCGCCCGGTCGGTTACCGGATAATCCGGTCCCTTAACTGAATCGATGATGCGCGGGCGGGTAAATACTCTGCCGGGTTCGGCCAGCAACAGCGCCAGGATGGCGAATTCAGTGGCTGAGAGGTCGACAATTTCGCCATGCAGCCTGGCTTCGTGGCGGGTGCGGTCCAGTACCAGGTCGCCGCAGGCCAGAACCTGGCTGGAGGTACTGGCGCTGCCGCTGTCGTCATTGCGGCGCAGGGCTGTACGTACCCGGGCTATCAGTACCCGCGGGCTGAAAGGTTTGGTGATATAATCATCCGCTCCCAGTTCCAACCCGCTGACCACATCGGCATCCTCGCCCTTGGCGGTCATCATGATCACCGGAATGCTGCGGGTATGAGCCATGGCTTTAAGGCGGCGCAGTGCTTCCAGGCCGTCTATGCCCGGCAGCATGATATCCAGCAGAATCAGCGATGGCAGGCCTTTGCCAAAGTCTGGATTGCACTCCGAAAGCCCGGCTTCGGCGGTTACGGCGGCGCTTACCAGATAGCCGTCGCGCTCCAGATTGTAAACCAGCAACTCCCTGATGTCCGGATCGTCCTCGATGATCAAAATTTTGGATTTAGCCACATGCTGCTCCTGTTTACCCCTGATTCAGTTTAATTCTACATGCTCGCCGCTGGTCATAAAAATAACGGCTTCACAGATATTGGTAACATGGTCTCCCAGCCGCTCAAGATAGTTGCTGGTGGAGATAAGTTTGGTTGCCTGTCTGGCCCGGCCGGGATTTTCGCTCATCAGGGCCAGCACCTCGGCAACAAAGGCTTTATGGTCGCGGTCGATAGTGTCGTCCAGTGCCGCAGTGCTGCGGGCCAAAGCTTCGTCCTGCTCGAGATAGGCCCGGACCGCATCGTGCACCATAGCACAGCCCTGCAGCGCCATGCGCTCCAGACGGTCCAGGGGGCGGGGGTAGGGCTCTTCGGCCAGACGTTTGGCTGCCTTGGCCAGATGCACGGCGTAGTCGCCGATACGCTCAAGATTATCGGTTATTTTCAGGCTGGTTACCAGTTCGCGCAGGTCACGGGCCAGAGGCTGCTGGGTAGCCAGGAGGCGGGCTGTCTGGTCGTCAATTTTTATCTGCAGGGCATTGATGACCGTATCGCTGGCCTTCACTTCGTCAGCCAGCGCCTGATCGGCGTTTCGGAGGGCTTCCAGTGCCTTGCGGATGTTTTCTTCCACCAGAGCTCCCATCGTGAGCAGATCGTGATGCTGCCGGTTAAGCGCTTCGTTGAACATAATTCTACTTAACATACATCCTGCTTTCCTTTTTGCTGCCTAGTGCATGCTGCGCGACAAAAACTGCTCTGTCCGCGGGTCTTTGGGGTTAAGGAACAGATCGCCGGTATCACCGAATTCCACTGTGCTGCCATCCTGCAGAAAGGCACAATAGTCGGATATACGGCTGGCCCGCTGCACACTGCGGTTGGCGACAATGACAGTGTAGCTGGTTTTAAGCTGACGGATAAGGCTTTCTACCCGGCCGGCCGAGAGGGCGTCAAGGCTGCTGGCCGGTTCGTCCATCAGGATTATTTCCGGTTTCAGTGCAAGGGCCCGGGCGATGCACAAACGCTGCTGCTGCCCCGGCGATAAGGTACTGGCCGGGCGTCGCAGTTTGTCTTTCAGTTCATCCCACAGCCCGCCTTCTTTGAGGCTTTCTTCCACCAGCCGGTCCAGGTCGCTGCTCATTTTATGAAAACGGGCAGCCCAGCTTATGTTAGCGTAGACTGAAACCGGAAAAGGTCTGGGCTCGGGGAAAATATAGGCGATTTTCCGTCTGAGTGCCGCAAGGTCAGTGGCTGGTGCATACAGATTGCTGCCGTTAAAATATACCGTTCCACTGGTATCGCTGGCGGCAAATTCTTCATTGCTGCGGTTTATGGCGCGCAGCAGCGTGGTTTTCCCGGACCCTTCTTCGCCGATCAGCGAGGTTATGGCATTTCGGCGGAAGGCAATATGGATGTTGCTTAGAACCCTGATGCCGTGAAAGTCGACGTTCAGAGCGCTGCAAAGGACTGCTGTAGCGCTGTTGTACTCTTCGCTCTGCCGGGTATTATTTTCCTGCATGATGTAACACCTTCAGTAATAATTCAGTCAGCCCGTTCAGCAGAGTCACCCACAGCAGGGCTGCCGCCAGTATGGTTATTGTTGTCAATCCTGCCGGCAGCGCGACTGTAGCCGGACCGACTACTGATGGCAGTCGAAATAAAGCCGTAATAAGGAAAAACTCTCCTGCCGCCCGCAGTATCAGCACTAAGGAAGCCAGCGTAATTGCCGGAGCGGCCATTGGTATAAGCATATGGGTAATTGCATAGCGCCGGGAAACACCAAGGGTAGTCGAGACCTGCCCCAGTCCGGAGGGCAGGGCGCCGATGATTCTGGCTGTCTGATGGCCTAGTAGCGGGACAAACAATAAGGCTCCCAGCGAAATGGCAGCAGAGTTGCTGCCGCTCGCTGTTTGCAGCGTTGCCGCCCACTCTGGCAGCAGCAGCGGCAGCCCCAGCACCAGCACAGGAAGCCTGGAAAGATAGTGCAGAAGGTTCTGTGCGTTTTTCTTGATTGCTTTACCTGCATAGGAGCTCAGGTAGATTGCCAGCAGGATGCCCGGCGCAAAGGCCAGCAGGCTGGTCAGTGCTCCCTGTACCAGGACGTGTCGGCCGACAGGCTGCGCAAAAAGGCTGGCCGACTTCCCGGTTTGCAGTCCGGCGAGTCTGCCGGCTGACGAACCCAGCCGGTAGAGTATGAATGCACTGGTCAGCAGCAGCAATATGGCCAGGCAAAGTGTTGTTGCCTGCAACGCAAAACGCCAAGGGCTGTGCTTTGTATAAGCTGGTCTGTTCACGGCCTGTCCTCTTCCGGTTTAAGCCAGCAGCCTGGCTCTGGCAATAATATATTCGATGGAATCCCTGGTAAGAACATAGCGCTTCCATGGCGAATCTGCCAGGGTCGACTGCTCGGCTGAATCTTTTTCCACATAGGCCCGGGCTGTGCCGGTTTTTGTCCAGAAGGCAAGCGCGATGGTGTCGTCAGCCAGTTCCAGTGCCGTGTAGCCGGATTTGGCGGTTGCACAGCCGGAGTTGAACATGCAGGGAACCAGCATCTCTTCGCGCTCGTACAGGCTGCGTGATACCCGGCTTTTCCGTTCCTGTTTGTTCAAGCGCTTGAATTCTTCGGCATACAGTTTTATCTGGCTTTCCAGCTGATCGCGTTCTCCGTCTGCTGTGCCTGCATATTTTCGCAGCAGGCTTTCCAGGTTCCAGCGCAGATTGTCATATTTAGAATAGGATTCAAACAAGGGCCGGTGGGTATGGCCATTGATGCTTATCAAGCCCAGTTCTTTTGACGCGCGGTAAATACGCCGTTCGGCTTTATAGCGCCGCTTTGAGGTAAGGGGTTTTTCGCGGTTAGCCAGTTTAAGCGGCTCTACTACATTGCGGACCAAAAAGTCAGAAAGAAAATTATATTGCATGAATAATTTATAAGCCTGATGCCCATGGAAGGCCATTATTTTCGTCTGGGGGTGTTCCAGGCAAAGTGCGTGATGAATCTTGAATCCGGCATCCGGATTGTTTAGCAAGCCAAGGTCATGGTTGCCGACAAGTTTGACCAGACGGCCGGCCTGGTCAAACTGCCGGAAGATATCATAGAGTTTTTCGTAGCGCTTCTGTATGTCGGCCAGAGTGAACTTGTGCAGTTCTTCGATATCCCCGTTCAGTACTAGCGTGTAGCCGCCGGGCAGGTAGAATTCGCGCAGTGAGGCCATAAGCAGGGCTTCGTTATGGCGGAAATCGTCAGTCTTGCCGCCATCGCCCAGGTGCAGATCGCTGATAAAAACCAGGCGGCTGGTCGGCAACAGTGGTAGGGTAAGGCTGTCGCGGATCAGGTTTTTCATGATCAATAGGAATTCTTTCATTTTCATGTAATATGCTCCTTGGTCTGAGAGCGGCCTTCCCTTCCCGGACTGTTTCAGCTTAGCCTCAGGGTGTAAACACTTTGTTATGAGAATGTTAGGAAACTGTTAAAAAGCCGGTTGAATGGAATTAACTGGATTTTCCGGAACCCAAGTGCCGGTACAGTTCAAGGCCGGCATCCGCTATGTGCAGGAGGCGGTCATTTGTTTCGATAAAAGCCAGCTCGACTTTCAGGCTGCCATCCGAACGGCTTTCGATAAGCTGGATAGCCTGTTTTTTCAGTGTATCACGCATACCTGCAATGTTCGTTTCCATTTCCTCAAGAATTTGCGGAGTATTGACGGACCCCAAGCCTTCGGACAGGTCCTGAACATAACGCAGCAGGTCAAGAATCAGGCTGATCTGAGTGAATAGATCCAGGCAGTCTTCAAGTACGCATGCGGCGTTATTCTTGCTTTGTTTGCTGAGGCTCCTGGCTATGGCTGCACAGTCAGCGGCAATCCGCTTGAGCTGGACCAGGCTGGCCGAGTAAGAGCGCAATTCTTCTGCCCGGCCGCAGCTGCTGGCAGCCGGGGTGCAGGCGTACATTGCCGAATCCAATATTCGGCATTGCAGCTCTGTATCGGCCCGGCCGCTGTCCACCCGCCGGCGTATTGCCTTGGCTTCATCCGGCAGTTGCGATGCATTCAGCAACTCCATAAGCAGGTCGACAGTCAGGCCGATAGTTCCGGTTACCAGAGTTCGCAGTATCGAGATGTTGCCATCCAGGCGTTCCGGTTTTCGGCAGACACTATAGTCGTCGGCGGACAGATACTCTAGAAGGCTGAGCCTGGTTTTGGCAAAAGGTCGGGGACTCTGGCTGCCGTTTTTAGCCTTCTGGCTTTTGACCGGTTTGGTTTTTTCGGCCAGGGCAAGGCTAGCCGCTTCTAGCAGCACAAAGCCGAGAAAAACCATCAGGCTAATAAAAGCCTGGTTTGCTCCGGCCGCAGTTTGGTTAAAGATAGTGTTGGCTGCTGCCAGCAAAACCATCAGAGGCATTATTGCCCAGATTGCACTGTCTATTAGCAGGCTTTTAACAACTTGCGCATTTTGAAAAAAAGTGACGCTGCGCCTGTTGCTTGCCCAGGAGCGGCCAAACCAGGAACAGCCAAGCAACAGCACCGCTGCGGCCGGGCTGACCAGTCCTCCAGAACTAGCCGCCAGTACCAGGGTTCCCGCTGTTATCGAGCCGCCGCGCAGCGCGCCTAGCAGAGAGGTCAAAATGGCTGCTGCAAAAAGAATTGGCTTGCCTAAGTGCAGCAGCCAGGCTAACACCTGTTGCGGTGTTGCAGCCATGGCCGCAATCAGGAAGGACATTCCAAGCAGCATAAGCCCGATACTGGAGATTACGAGTCCGGTATTCTGGCTTGGTTTGTTGTAGCGCAGCCGTAATATGAGTCCGAGTGCCAAGGTGGCCAGGGCCGGCAGCGAACTGTCTGGCATAAGCGTCAGCAGTGCTGCCAGAGCCAGCCACAGCCAGGTTGCCAGATTCATCGCCAGCGTGCTGCCTGCACCGATCTGTGTCTCTGTATTTTTTGCGTTGGCTGCGCCCCTTCTGCCAGCCGGCCCGGCCCTGCTGCCGCCGCCGGAAAGCAGCCGTTCCGAAAAACTGTCGCGCGAAACGCTGAGTATGGCTGCCGGCAGGGTTCCGGTGAGCCATGCGCCGATCTTGCCGCCACGCCGCCGGCCGTCAACTTCAGCTCCCGTCTGTATGTGTTTGTCGATCCACCCCGCCAGCAGTTTGTTGGTGCTGGCAGACAGAAAGCGGTAGCCTGAGAGCATAAGCATGAGGCCTCCGGCCAGTTGCAGCAGCCAGGCTTGCAGGTTGTTGCCCTCAAAAAATACGTTCATGTTTCTTCCATGCCGCAGAGCCAGACTTCTCGGCCGTTGTCCTTGAGAAAATCCTGGAAATTGCGGGCATGTCCGGGCATCATAAACGCGGTTTCCAGTGCGTTTTCCTTGCTTGTAAACTTTATGTCACCAGAAAGGTCAAGGTAGCGGCCGGCGGTTTCCGGGCTTACAATATAAGGCGGCCGGTTTTTGCTGACCAGCAGGTAGTTCAGGATTATGTTGCCGGTACGGTGGTTCCCTTCCAGAAACAGCTGTGGCCGACTGAGCATGCGGGTGTAAAAACCGGTGGCCAGCTTGTAGGCCTTGTCGCCCTCCCGGTTGGCCAGTACCCAGGTTTTTATGGGCATGATTTTTTCCTGGAAACTTTTCCTGGTTTCTACAATGTGCTGGTAATAGGCCTGCCGTTCTTCCGGCGAGTTGCCGCAGAGTACGATATGGTTCAGCTCCAGCAGGCTGTGCAGGCCGGCCGGAGTAAACAGGTCCATACGTTTGCGCAATAAGCCGTTCAGATAGTCGTAGGCCTGCAGTATCTGATCGACCATAACTTCGGTAAAGCTTTCGCGGCGGATGGACAGGCTGTCGTTGATGCTGTCGAAGCTGTCCCTGAATTGCAATAGTGATTCTTCTATCGCAGATAGCCTGAACAGCATGTCAGCCGAACCGTCCGGTAATGTAATCGGAGGTTTCTTTACGTTCCGGATTCTGGAAGATTCTGGCGGTCGGTCCGAACTCCAGAATCTCGCCGAGCAGGAAGAAGGCTGTCTTGTCGCTGATGCGGGCCGCCTGGTTCATCGAATGGGTAACGATTACTATCGAGTAGTCGTTTTTCAGCGTTTCCACCAGCTCTTCGATTTTCTTGGTGGCTATCGGATCCAGAGCGCTGGTCGGTTCGTCCATCAGGATAACTTCCGGTTCCATGGCAATGGCGCGGGCAATGCACAGGCGCTGCTGCTGCCCGCCGGACAGGCTGAGTGCCGATTTTTTAAGGCGGTCTTTTACCTCGTCCCAGATAGCGGCCTTGTGGAGGGAGCTTTCCACCAGCTCGTTAAGTTTTTTGCGGTCGCGCAGACCTGCCATTTTAGGGCCGTAGGCGATGTTCTCCCAGATGCTCATGGGGAAGGGATTGGGTTTTTGGAATACCATGCCCACCCGGCTGCGCAGCTCGCTGGCATCTTTGGCCTTGTAAATATCCTCTCCGTCCAGCAGCACAGTGCCAGTTATGGTACAGCCTTCGATAAGGTCGTTCATCCGGTTCAACACCCGGATAAAGGTAGACTTGCCGCAGCCGGAAGGTCCGATCAGCGACAGAACTTCCTTGTCGGCTATGTCGATATTGATGCCTTTCAGGGCATGAAAATCGCTGTAGTACAGATCAAGATTACGTACCGTGAATTTTCCTTCATTGTTGCTCATAGCTTAATGCTCCATATTTTTGGTAAACCGTGACGCGATCAGGCGCGTGCTGGCGTTTACGATAATGACGAAGATGACCAGTATAGTTGCGGTGGCAAAGGCTATATGAAAGTCTTCGGCGTGGATGGCTTCTTTGGTCAGGTAATACAGGTGTATGGTAAGGGTTCGTCCCGACTGGAATATGCTTTTGGGCAGATTCTTGGCTATACCGACCGTAAGCAGTACCGGCGCAGCTTCCCCAACTACGCGGCCGATGGCCAATATACTGGCGGTAACAATACCGGGCAGCGCCGAAGGCAATACCACCTTGCGGATGGTTTGCCATTTGGTAGTGCCCAGAGCCAGAGAACCTTCGCGGAAGGCCAGAGGTATGGTCTTCAGTGATTCTTCAGTGGTACGGATGATTACCGGCAGGATCATGATGCTGAGGGTAAGGGCGCCGGCAATGATGGATTGACCAAAGCCCATGATGCGCGAGAAAAAGAGCAGACCGAACAGGCCATAGAGTATGGATGGTATACCGGCCAGTGTTTCAATGGCCAGGCGCAGCAGCCGGACGCCACGGGTGTTTTTACTGTATTCGTTCAGGTACAGCGCTGTGGTAATGCCGATGGGCAGGGCTACCGCCAGCGATACCAACACCAGATACATGGTGGTTACCAGCATGGGCAGTATGCTGTTCTCCGCCCTGGAAAACACAAAGTCGAAACTCAGATGGCCGATACCGTTGGCCACAATATACACCAGAATCCAGGCCAGAACGGCAAAAATAACTATGGTGGCAAACACCATAAGACCGTAAAGCAGCCTGTCTTTGCGATCGCGGCGGCGGCGGGCCAGGCGGCGCAGTTCGTGCAGCGGGCTAAGCGCCGCCTGGCCGGAGTCTGCAGGGTTCGCAGGCCCGGCAGCCGGTTGTTTGGCAGAAGGCTTGCCTGCCTCCGCTCCAGTTGCGACTTGCGTGGCAGCCGCCGGTTTGGCAGCCGCAGTTTTCGCGGCCGGACTAGAGGCTGCCGGATCCGGTCTGGTCAATCTGTCATTATTTTTTTTTGTTGCCATATTATAACCCCTTGGTCAGATGCTTCTTCAAGCGCAAAACGATGGTGTTCAGGATCAGGATCATGATAAACAGCACAATG
This sequence comes from Spirochaetota bacterium, assembly GCA_018815555.1. Lineage (GTDB taxonomy): Bacteria > Spirochaetota > Spirochaetia > Treponematales > UBA12059 > UBA12059. Next base: position 10,162 of record JAHIWF010000034.1, read on the forward strand.
CCGACCGAAAACAGCATCTGGCTGTGCCGGCCCTGGGCGTAACCCATTTCCAGCGCGATGGTAGCCGTAAGCGTGCGCACGCTGTCGGTAAAGGCGGTCGGAAACTGCGGCGAGTTTCCGGCAACCAGAATTACCGCCATGGTCTCGCCGATGGCCCGGGAAACACCAAGGATGATTCCGGCCAGGATGCCGGAGCGGGCCGCCGGGAATACCACCCGCCAGGCTGTCTGCATTTTACTGGCCCCGACCGCCAGCGAAGCCTCACGCCAGGAGCGGGGAACCGCCTGCAGCGAAGTAATAGTAATGGCCACGATGGTGGGCAGCACCATAACCGACAGGATAAAAATCGCCGAGATCAGCGAACTGCCGGAAGGCGCGTCAAACATGCGCTGCACCAGCGGCACGATAATCATCAGGCCGAAAAAGCCGTATACCACCGAAGGTATGCCGGCCAGCAGGTCGATGCCGCTGCGCACGATTGCTGCCAGACGCCGCGGCATGAACTCGCCGATCAGCACTGCCGCCAGAAGGGCCAGAGGTACACCGATAAGCACCGCTCCGAAGGTGGAGATGATGGTGGCAACGATCATGGTAAGAATGCCGTAGAGTTTCAGGTGGGTAGGCCGCCAGGCCTGTCCGCCCAGGAAGCTGAAAAAATTGTAGGGCGGTTCGGGAAACAGAATGGTAACGCTCTGCTCCAGACCCACAATGGTGCCGGGAAGTTTCAGCATCCAGGTATAAGCCTCCGGATAAGTGGTAGCGCCGGCATATTCGGCCGGAAAGCTCAGCCTGTCCTCTACCTTTTCAACTTCGTTGTTGATCTGTACCGGAATCACCAGCGGCTGGCCGCGGTTTACGAACTCCAGGCGCAGCTCCGTGCTGTCCAGGTCTACCGGAATGAAGGTGCTGTGGTTAACATATTCGGTACCGTTAACGGTGATTGCCGGAATATTTTGGGCAACCAGCCGGATAGAGTCGGAAGTGGGGGTAAGAAAAGGCTCGGCTCCCTGCACAAACACGAAGAGCAGCATGGCGGCCAGCGCCAGAACCGAGAACAGCGAGACAAAACGTATCAGATAGCGGAAAAAAGTGTCGGTGGCCAGACGGGTGTTTTTCATGCGGATACTCCAGGTTAGCAGAACATAACAGGCTGACCGGCCGCGCTGGACCGGTCAGCCTGGAATTAACTATAGGTCAGTCAGACTGTTTTCGCAAGGGCTTATTTAACCGGAACCCAGCTGGTCTTTACGATAGCCTGACCTTCGGCGCTCATTGCCCAGTCCAGGAAGGCCTTGCCCTGGGGAGAGATCTTGTCGTTGTGGTACATGACCACGAAGGGGCGGGCAATTTTAAAGCTGCCGTTTACAACGTTGGCAGCGGTGGCTTCTACACCTTCTACCTTAACAGCCTTAACTTCGGCGGTCATGGATCCCAGTGAGATGTAGCCGATGGCATTGGGGTTGCCGGCAACAGAAGCGCGCACACCGCCGGTACCGTCGAATTCGGCAGCGCCAAGAACCAGTTTGTCCTGGAAGCCGACGATCTCCTCAAAAGCGCCGCGGGTGCCGGAACCGGGTTCGCGGGATACTACGGCGATCGGACCAGCTTTGCCGCCAACCTGGCTCCAGTCAGTGATGGCGCCGGTGTAGATGCCTTTGATCTGCTCGAGGGTAAGGTTGGCAACGGGGTTGCTCGGGTGAACTACGGCGGCGATGGCGTCCACGGCGATGATCACTTCGGTCATGCCATAGCCTTTTTCGGCCGGCTTAAGGTTGCGGCTGGACATACCCAGTTCGCTGGTGCGCTCGTTGGCGGCCTTGATACCGTCGGAAGAACCGGTACCATTAGCATTGATGGTAATCAGCGGGTTGGCGGCAGTGTAAGCGGCGGCCAGTTTTTCCATCAGCGGGTAAACCGAGGTAGAACCGGAAACCTCAATGGTGTAAGCCTGGGCCGGAGCCGCAGCTGTACCTTCTTTTTCGCCGTTGGCCAGTACCGGGGCGGCTGCAAAAACCAGGAATGCCAGAGCCAGAGCGGCTGCAATGTACTTCTTCATCGTATATCTCCTCTTGTGTTGTCCGGCTGATCGCGCTTAATGCGCTTCAATCCGGCTTGTTGTACCAGAATCTACAGGACCTGGATTAACCAATTATTCTGCTTGTGTTTAATTTGTGTTAAATGGCCTGTTTTTTGCTCATAAACTGCCGTTCATATACCAGCGAACCACACCGACCTTGTTTTTTCTTCTATTATATATCATTCCGCCGTTCCAGTATTCCAGCGCGGCTATCAGGCTGTTGCCACCGTCATTTTCGTCACTGCCCGGCCCCCGGTAGCTGGCAAAGCGCAGAAACTTGTCAAAATCCTGGTTAAACAAGGCCAGCTGGCGGCGGGCAAAGAAATCGTTCCAGTCATCAAGCTGCACAAAGCCCGCTCCCTCATCCTCTACAATAAAGCGCACCCGCTTGCGGAAGTCGTACCAGATGCGCAGCTTTTTATCGGGATTGCAGGCATTGCCGTGCTTGATGCCGTTTTTGATAAGCTCCGATAATTGCTGCTCCAGCAGGTTTCCTTCCAGAAAATGCTCCGGGCAGTCGCTGAGCACCTGTCGGGTGTATTCGCGGATTTTGCCAAAATGACTGGGCACTTCCATAAAGCGCATGCCCTGGGCATCAAACAGCTCGTTGCGGTCATCGACCAGCAGCTTCCTTATAATTGGCTGGTTCATGACGGGCTTACCTGAGTCAGTTGGACTTCGGTCAGCAGCGCAAGAATATTGGACATTTGCAATACCTTGCGTGGTGACCCCTGGATGCCGGAAAACGTCAGCTCCCGGCCGCTGGATTTACAGGCCTGCAGCAAGCGGATTATTGCACCGACCCCTGAACTGTCCAGATAGCGTACTCCGTCCAGGTCCAGATGCAGATGTTTCCAGGTCGCCTGCGTTTCCTGAATCCGCCGGGACAGAGCCGGCGCAGTGTACAGATCAAAGTCTCCTTCGATCCTAAGACAGCGGATTGCGCTGTTCTTTGTGGGTAGTATTGTAAGTTTCATGCGCCGGAACATACACTGTCGGCGTTATGCCAGTGTTAGGCGGATGTAAGTTATGGAATAAAGCATGGACGGGCAGCAATTTAATACACGGGTAACAGAGTCTTAATCTGGCTATAACTAAGCAGCTGTATGCTCCAGCCCATGGAAACACAAGAGGCCGAAACATTCATAAGCGTTCCCGAGCAACATTTGCATCCTTCCGCTGTCGGCAGTCTGCCCCATTGGCGCTCTGCCATCCGCTCGGACCTGCGGGTAATCGAGCTGGCCGATTTCTGGCAGACCAGGCTTAGCATCCCGGTAGTAGCCGTTGTTGATGACGGTTTGCAGGTTTTGGGGCTGATCGAACGCGAAAACCTGTTCAGCATGCTCGGCAAACCTTATGGCCGGGATATATTGCAGCGCAACCTTGCGCTTGATGTGATGCAGGCTGTGGACTGCGTGGACTACCGTACCAATGTATTCGCGGTTGCCCGTGACCGCGATCTGGAAGCCCTGCCGGATAGTGTATCTGCGGTGGAAGAACAGCAAAATTCTCCGTCGGTGGCTACCGATCATGCCTATATTGCCATGGTGGACGAGCAACAGCAGTTCCGCGGTCTGGTATCGTATCATCAGATAAGTGATTATTTAGCAACAATTTCACGTAACGACGTGGAAATGGCCGCCAGACTGCAATCGCGTATGGTGGAAGCATCTGCTCTGGACCAGCATTGCGGCTGCAGCATCGAAGCCTTCGCGCTGGCCGCCATGGGCGTGGGTGGTGATTTTTACTATTACCGCTCCTTGCCGGGCCGGAAGTTGTTTGCCGCCCTGTGCGACGTGTCCGGCAAAGGCCTGGCCGCATCGCTTATCGTGGCTCTGGTTTGGGGCAGCCTGAAGGCCTTTGATTTTTCACGCGGCCTGAAAGAACTGCTAGTGCTGCTGAACAGCGCCATTGTCAATACCTTCCAACTGGAAAAATACCTGACCGGCATATTTTTTGTGTATGAAGCCGAAGCCAAGCGCCTGGTCTGTGCCGATATGGGCCATGCCCATTTTGCCATAGTGCGTAACCAAGCCTGTCTGCCAGTGCGCAGCCCGCGCAACAACCTGCCTATCGGCCTGGATCCGGAATTAAAACCCTCCCTGTACGGCCTGGATGTATTTCCCGGTGATATTGTTATAGCATACAGCGACGGTATTGTAGAGCAGACCAACCCCTCTGGTGAAGAATTCGGGGAGAAAAGGCTCTGGTTGCTGTTAAAAAAATATGCCAAAGAGCGCAGTCACGATCTAAAGGATTTGGTATCGCGCGAGCTGCAGCTGTTCTGCGGCTCCACGCCGCAGCACGACGACATGTCCATGCTGGTGCTGCGCATAGAGTGAA
>JAHIWF010000301.1 GCA_018815555.1 Spirochaetota bacterium
ACCTACAAAGAGCCTCTTAAATTCTGCAAAACTATATCGTCATGCCCTGCACTCCAAAACACTGGGCGTGTCCGCCACCGAAGTGCATTTCAGCCTGCCGGATGCGATGGCCTGGAAAAACTCGACTGTCAGCCGGCTGGTCGCAAATATTGATTTCCTGATGAAAAAGAACAACGTTCACCTTATTTCCGGTACAGGCGAACTTAGCGGCCCCAAATCGCTGCGCATCAAACAAAGCGGCGAAGAGCATACGGCTGAACATATCATAATTGCCAGTGGTTCTAATCCGGCCCGGCCGCCCATACCGGGAAGCGATAATAATCCGGCCGTACTTACCAGCAATGAACTGCTGGAAATTACCGAAATGCCGGAAAGCCTGGTAATCATCGGCGGTGGTGTAATCGGTATAGAATTTGCTTCATTTTTCGCTTCCTTCGGAATCAAAGTAACAGTCATCGAAATGCTACCGGAAATCTTGCCGTTTATTGATCAGGAAACCGCAACGGTATACAAACGAACCTTAAAGGGAATCCAGATACTATGCGCAACCGCCGTTACCAGTATAAGCGCTAACACTGTTCACTACCGTAACCAGAAAGAAGAAGGCAGTGTAGAAGCCAGTCATATCCTGCTGGCTACCGGAAGGAAACCGGCAGTAGACGGCATCGGCCTGGAAGCAGCCGGCGTGCAGTTCAACTCCAAAGGCATTGTGGTTGACAATAGCTGCCGCACCAACGTCCCGTCAATCTGGGCTATCGGCGATGTAAACGGAAAATCACTCTTAGCACATTCTGCCAGTGCCATGGGACGTGCGGTGGCGCGTACGATAGCTGGTAAAAAAACCGATATTCCCTGGGCTTATTTCCCCTGGGTGGTTTACGGCGATCCGGAACTGGCGGGAGTAGGACTTACCGAGCAGGAAGTACAAAAAACCGGAATCGAGTATGTTAAAAGCTCCCTGCCGGCACGGGCTAACGGCCGCTTCCTTGCGGAGAACGGCATGACAGCTCACGGCCTATGCAAAATACTTGCAGAAAAAAATAGCGGCCGAATTCTGGGTGCACATATAGTAAGCCCATATGCCGGCGAAATAATCTGGGGGATGCAATATGCCATCATGAACGGCGCAACCGTGGCCGAACTCGAAAACGCGGTGTTTCCCCACCCGACCGTCAGCGAACTGTTTCACGATGCTATCGGCGGACTAAGCCACTAGCCGCCTGCACGCACACCGGCGACCGGAGCTATGATAACACCGGTCGCCAAGGTGTCCAACAGCGCTGACTAATTCAGTTCTTGGAACGAAATACGCGATAATTTATTAGCGGGAAAATATTATTGCGTTTTTCCAGCCGGGTAACCCACTCGGTGCCGACAGTATTTGCGCACATCATCTCATAAATACGGGTAAAATTGGTTACTGCGTCTTCAATTTGTCTGCGGGCAAAAGAACCCGATTTGCCGGCTCGCAGCAGGAAAGGCCAATCCGCCGATTGCGCAAGCATAGTCTCCCGGGCGGCCTGATTCAGCACACGTTCACGAAGGCCGCTTTCGTCCGGGAAGCGGTCGGCCAGTTCAGTCATACGTTCGACCAACTTAAAGGTATGACGATACAACCAGTCATTGGATTTATCCAGCCAGACTCCGGCGAATCCGTCTTCTCCCCAGGAACCGAATTCCGGTACGGACCGGCAGCAATCGCCGCTTTCGCGATAGGCCTCGGCTAATGTGATGAAACTCATATCCGGAGCATTTTTAGCGTTCCTGAATACCGCTTCCAGCCACATGACACCTTCATACCACCAGTGCCCGAACAACTCAGCATCGAAAGGAGAAACGATTAATGCCTGTTTTCGCATATAGGCACTAGCCTTGTTCAACTGTCTTCTGCGGCTATAAATAAAATTTTCGGCATGCTCGTTCACCTTGGCTGCTGCTTTTTCCGGGCGATACAAATGCTTATTATCTGTATGCCCGGTGATTGCCCAGTATTTAAACCCGGTAAAGGTACGTACCTGCTTAAGATCGATAAAGGGCCCTATATAATCAAGCGGCAGATCATAGCCGATATCACGATAAAATTCTCGATATACCGGGTCCGACGGATAACCGGTATCCTCCGACCAAACAGCATTAGTCGATTCTACATCCCGCACAAAACAGGTAAAGCCATTCTCGCAGGCAACCGGTGCATACGAACCATAGCGCGGGGACGGCTTGCCAAGCAAAGCAGAGCGGGTCGTTACGACTGTATACTGCAGCCCATAAGCAGAAAGCATCTGTTCAAGACCGGGATACCACCCCAATTGCGGTAACCAGAAACCGGTCGGACTGCGGCCAAAAAGCGAACGGAAAGAAACAACTCCGGCCTCAATCTGGGCGGCCACCGTCTCCGGCAAGCTTTGGTACAAGGGCAGAAAGGCATGTGTAGCCGCACTGGTCATAAGGTCCAGGCGCCCCTTCTTAAAATAGAAATTAAAGGCTGTCAGTATGTTGCGCCCATGTAAGACGGTAAAATCTTCATAGTTCTGGCGATACAAATCAGCATACATTTGAGCCAGAGGCAGATGCTCCGGATCATTGGCCAAGCGTTCCATCTCCCGGACCGCCAGCTCCTGCTGATTACTCAGCCAGGCTATATACCGGTTTTGTAGCAGTGGATCTCCCAGCATAGCCGTAAGCGTGGGGGACAGTGACATAGTCAGCTTCCAGGGAATTTTGTCCGCTTCCAGGCGGGCAAAGAGCCGTAACAGGGGCAGATAGCATTCGGAGAGTGATTCAAACAGCCATCGTTCTTCCAGAAACTGAGGATAATCCGGTTGTCGCACAAAAGGAAGATGTGCGTTGAGAACGAGGGCTACACTGCCGATTTTCATATGGTTTCCGCCTCAAGCACCGTATTCATCCATAATTCTGGTAGAATGTGTTTCACTGGTAATGCCTGGCTCAAGTGTTTCCAAACCAGACAATACAGCCATTTCGGTACTGAATTCGTCCATACCCAGCCTAAGGTCGAGGCCTAAAGCTCTGGGTGTCCGTACCTTTTGGGCAGGTGCCAACGATATGGCACGACTGCCGGCTTTAGCACAAAGCTCAATCGAATAGCAGGTATCTGGCTCCGGCAGATGAATATACCAGGAAGTATCATGTTTGCCCACCGATACATCGAATTGCAGTGGGTCAGGATTTGCCGGATCTTCGATCACCCGAAGAAACAAACCAGAGTAGTTGTTGTCAACCTGGAGTCTTTCATCATCATCATCCCGAATATCCCAAAACACGAAGGCCCAGCCCGGATCCCGTACTAAAACATGCAGACTGGTTTCATTATATCGACATTCGATGCAGGCAGCAACTTCCATTGAAGCATCAATTTCGTCCAATTCCGAACCGGAGAATTTTTTCTCTTCGACATGGACAGCAGTATTCCCGCCCATACGGCGGTCATTAGAGTCTTCATTGAACGCCTCGATCAGCTCTCCGATAACAAAAACCGGCTCCAGCCCCTCAGGGAGCTTTAGCCCAATTTTTTCGGCGAGGGTATAGAGTGCGTCAATTGACAAGCCATTTAGTTTATCGATGGTCACAACTGTATACTCTTGTAACTAAGGTCTATGTGTCAAGGGAGCTGGCATCAGATGCGGCTCCGTTTTGAGCTTCACCTGCGGAACTTTCGCTTCGGCGAGGGCGACGACGGCGTTTCCGTGGCTTGCGAACCTTAGACTTGGGTTCGGGGGCGATGAAATTGGCACGAACCGCCTTTTCAACATCAATCCTGGGCAAGGTAACCGGCAACAGAAAGTCACGCGAAGCCTGCAAAGCGTTGTGATAGGCCTCGGCAGTATCCACAGCCGGTATTTCAGCAGCTTCTTCTACGGGGACACTAAGAATAAAGGTGAGTAAAATAGACAGGGTCTTTTCGGCCGTCCGGTGGACATGTTCATCCATTTCCAGCAGGCGGGATTCAAGTTTGTTGCAGACTTCGTCATTACGGCGAAAAAGGTTGGCAAAACTAGGTAGAATTGCGTCCAGCAATTTATACTTGAATAATTCCCGGCAAATAGGCAGGCAGCGGCCGCCTGAAATGATTTTCATGGCCTCTTCACCGAGCCGGCTGGTTGATGCTGTCGTCAATAAGGAGGCATGTTTACGAATAGCCATGCGTACCGGCAGTACCATGGCAAATCCGGTCCCTACCGAATATTTGATTGCTCGCAGCATACGTACCGGATCTTCTTTGAAAATCGTTTTCAGGGGAATAACCGGCACAATGCGCTGGGCTTTAAAATCTTTCATTCCGTGCACATAATCCACAATAGTGTTGCCTACAGGATCGTAATACAGTGCATTAATCGAAAAATCACGCCGCTTTGCATCATCATCGATAGTACCATATTCATTACCGATGGTTCCCGAGGCGATAGAGCGGAAGGTAGATACTTCATAAATCTTAGGGCCGGCATACACATGAACCAGCCGGAAACGGCGGCCAATAATCCGGCTGCGGTAGAATATTTTTTTAATGCGCGCCGGTTGGGCATCGGTGACAATATCGTAATCTTTGGGGCGTTTAGAAAGTAAAAGGTCACGGACAGCCCCGCCGACTATGTAAGCATCGTGCCCGTTGTCGCGCAGTCGCTTTACAATGCGCACCGCATCCTGATCCAGGTCGCGCACTTGTATGCCGTGTTCCTGGGCAGTATACACCAGCGCCTTTTTAACGGGCTTCCCGTCGGGGCCTTTATGATAGCGTGTAAGCAATAGTTCCTCATCTGTTCAGCATACCGCAGGCCGGTAGCCGCTGTGATTGTTTGTAATCGATAAATCTTGTCAGACCTGCTGTGCTATATTATCCCAAACCACCCAGTATTGGTCAAGCATGGAGAAAATAGCTAGTGACGACAGGTCGAAACCTGACTTAGTGAGCTTCCAGCCAGTTCAGCACGTCTTTAGCTACTTCATCCCTAATTGTTTCGTTCAGCATTTCATGACGGCAGCCTGGATACAGTTTTACTGTCAGGTCAGTGTTCCCATGATCCTGATACGCAAGGGCCAGCGAGGCAAAGGCTCCGGTAGCGGCACCAACCGGATCCTTTTCACCGGCAAACAAATACAGGGGCAGCTTTACTGGCACATTCTGGATGGTTGCCGGCTGTCCGGTCCACTGCAGCCCGGCCAACAGATCCCGGAACAAGCCGAAAGTGCCGACAAAACCGCAATAGGGATCAGCGATATACTTGTCCACTTCGGCCGGATCGGTAGACAACCAGTCAAACTCAGTGCGATTCGGCTTAAAGGCATTGTTAAAAGAGCCAAAACTCATGGAATTGAGCAGGGGTGATTGGCGCTTCTCGCCCTTGAACAAACAGCCGGTTTTAGCCAATAAACCGCCGACAGCGAGTAGAGGGCCACGATTAAGCGCAGTTCCGGAAAGGATACAACCGGCCAATTCATTTCCATACAACGAAATAAATCCTTGGCTTAGGAAAGACCCCCAGGAGTGGCCAAACAGAAAAAGCTTTATACCCGGACGATCAGTGCGAATACGGTCAGCCAGGCAATGCATATCACTTACGACTCGCCTAAATCCATCTTTTAGCGCAAGCCAGCCTAGTTCACCTTCAGCGGCAGTTTTGCCATGGCCGCGATGATCGGGAGCCCAAATCTCATAGCCGGCAGCAGTAAGGCTGGCAGCGACGCGGGCATAGCGGCCAGCATGTTCGGCAAGCCCGTGGGCTAACAGAATACAGGCCTTGACTGCTCCGTCCGGAGACCAGCGATACGTGTGAATGCTTTTGCCGTCATCGGCAATCAGTGATAATTCTTCGGTTTTCATGGTCACAGTATACACTATTCTGCAAAATACGGAAGGTGGAAATTAATTTTTCGATAGTACTAAAGATTTCTATGGAACATGCCGAAGAGGATAAGTGGAGACGAGTAGCGCGTACATTCTTGCCGTGCGGCAGGATCTGCCCTTCTCTATGTTTTTCGGCTGTATATGCAGCAACTTTAACAAGTTTTTGTTTTTATTGGATAATTGGCATGTTTTATGCTAACCACGAAAGCAAAAACTGCTAAAATGCGCATATCGGCAATACACCGGAGTGCGTTTGCACCCGAAAAAGTCTGTATCGGTGAAGGAGGCTTGGAGAATCATATTATTTGGTACTTTAAGCCGGCCTTGTCCCAGACAGGCTGGTAACATTCTGCGGCAGTCTGTGTATACAGCGCTGAACCGCGGTGTTATTGACAGAAAACCCGCAGTCGCGGGAATGCAGCCCGGAAACGGGCAGACGGAACAAGGATGTTCCGTTGCAAAGCTTCAAGGAGGAAGTAATGATCATTAACCACAACCTGAGCGCAATGTATGCCAACCGCCAGCTCGGCGTAAATGGCCTGGGTGCCGACAAGAACATGGAAAAATTGTCTTCCGGCATGCGGATCAACAAAGCCGGTGATGATGCATCCGGTTTGGCAGTATCCGAAAAAATGCGTTCACAGATCCGCGGCCTGAACCAGGCCTCAAAAAACGCCGCCAACGGTATCTCTTTCATTCAAACCACTGAAGGTTTCCTGCAGAGCACTCAGGATATTCTGCAGCGCATCCGCGAGCTGTCGGTACAGGCCTCCAACGGTATTTATACCGCCGAAGACCGCATGCAGATTCAGGTCGAAGTGTCCCAGTTGGTAGACGAAATTGACCGCATCGCCAGCCATGCCCAGTTTAACGGCATGAACCTGCTGACCGGCCGTTTTGCCCGCGAAACCGGTGAAAACCTGGTAACCGCCTCCATGTGGCTGCACATCGGTGCCAATATGGACCAGCGCGAACAGGTATTTATCGGCACCATGACAGCCAAAGCCCTCTCGGTAAAGAACATAAGCAGCGACGAAGTTATGTCCCTGTCTACCCCCGAGAATGCCAACCGCTCCATCGGTGTACTGGATGAAGCCCTGAAACGCGTCAACAAGCAGCGGGCCGATCTGGGTGCTTACCAGAACCGCCTCGAATACGCTATCAAGGGTATCGATATCGGTGCAGAGAACCTGCAGGCTGCCGAAAGCCGCATCCGCGACACCGACATGGCCAATGAAATGGTCGACTATACCAAGAACCGCATCCTGATCCAGGCTTCTACCGCTATGCTGGCTCAGGCCAACCAAAAACCGCAATCAGTCTTGCAGTTACTGCAGTAAGGCAGTATACTGTAAACTGAGGATGAGGCGGGTGAATTACACCCGCCTTATTCGGGCCTTTCTGCGCTGTCTGGCAGGTTTTGGGGCCTCCCCCCGCCCTGCACGACAGCAGCTATTGATCTTTGACAAAAACCATCCCGTGCATGCCGACAGAAGCGAGACTCTAATCGGGGTTTCGCTCCTGTCGTGCAGGGTTTGAACGGACGAGAAGGGGCGTAACCACGATTTCTCGGCCCTGTCAGTCATGCACACAGGACACATGGCAAGGATTGCCGTGCTGTTAGTCCTGCAAGGAGGGTCACATGATAATTAATCACAATATGAGTGCCATGTATGCCAATCGAACTTTGGCTGCTACACAAACTGATCTTAGCAAGAATATTGAGAAACTTTCTTCCGGCATGCGTATTAACCGCGCCGGTGACGATGCTTCCGGTCTGGCCGTTTCCGAAAAACTGCGCAGTCAGGTACGCGGACTCAATCAGGCACAGAAGAACATCGAAAACGGTGTTTCCTTCATCCAGACAACCGAAGGTTTCCTCCAGGGAACCCAGGATATTCTGCACCGCCTGCGCGAATTGAGCGTTCAGTCTGCCAACGGTATCTATACTGCTGAAGACCGCATGCAGATTCAGGTCGAAGTTTCCCAGTTGGTCGATGAAATCAACCGCATCGCCAGCCATGCTCAATTCAACGGCATGAATATTCTTACCGGCCGCTTTGCGACTGAAGGCAACCAGACCATGCAGCTGCAGGTCGGTGCCAACATGGATCAGGCCGAGCGCATTTTCGTAGGCACCATGACAGCCCAGGCTCTGGGCTTGCAGGGCGCACAGGGAACAGCAGAGATGATTTCCATCTCTACTCCCGAAAGTGCCAACATGGCAATCGGAAATCTTGACGCAGCTCTTAAAGCTGTATCAAAGCAGCGCGCTGACCTCGGTGCCTACCAGAATCGTTTTGAGATGGCATCTAAAGGCGTAGCAGTAGCAGCTGAAAATCTGCAGGCTGCTGAGAGTCGTATACGCGACAGTAACATGGCTGAAGAGATGGTGGACTTCGTAAAGAATAACATCCTTTCCCAGGCTGGTGGTGCAATGCTGGCTCAGGCCAACACCAGATCCCAGTCGGTCATGCAGCTGCTCGGCTAATAAACCGTTCTAAAAATCCCGGAGAGCTTCCTGGACGTCGTCTTTCCGGGACGACTATTTTTGGCGAAGGAGTGGAGCGCCCCCCATTCCTTTCCTTTTTTAAGTAAGGAGGAGCGTATGACTATTGACGTTTCCACCATAAACCATACCATGCCTCAAGCAGTACAAGCGGCTGTAAAACCGGTAGTCGTTCAGCGACAGAGCGAAGCTCGACCCGTGGCTGAAAAGCCGGATGCCAATATTGCCAGTACCTTGCGTGAACTCGAAAAAGTTAGCGCGGTATTCAATCACCGGCTGGCCTTCAGCATAAACGAGAAATTGGGACAAGTAGTGGTTAAGGTTATCGACGCCGATACCGAAAAGACAATCAGGGAAATACCACCGGCCGAAATCCAGCATGTACGTGAACGCATCAGGGATGTAATCGGCCTGCTATTTGACGAACAGGTATAAACACGGAGCTTGAATGCGCCGTTCCTGGGTTCGTCTGAACACATACCCGGGAAGGAGGTCCTGTAAGCCCCATGTCGGACATAAGCATACCGGGAGTCAGCAGTAAATATAACACTCAAAAACTCATCGAAGATCTGATGAAGATTGAGCGTATCCCGGTGGATCGTGCCCAGGAACGGCTTACCGAACTTCAGGAACAGAAATCTGCCTGGCAGGATCTGAACCGACGCTTGCTGGCAGTAAGGGAAAGCGCCAGAAACCTCTTCTCCTTCCAGAATCCCTTTAATGCCCGTGTAGCCAACTCCTCTGACAATTCAATACTCACCGCCCTTGCCTCCCGCGAAGCAGTCGAAGAAACTGTAGAATTTACAGTAAAACAGACAGCCAGTGCCGACCGCTTCATGAGCGCCCGCTTGCCGGAAAATTATCAGGTACCGGCCGGCCGCTATATTTTCAAAGTAGGTGAAGAACAACTGCAAATGGATTATCGTGGTGGCAGCCTGAAAGATTTTTCCGACAATCTGAACCGGCGCAACAGCACTATAGTGCGATCCCAATTAGTTCCGGTAACCAGTTCGGAACGAATACTGGTAATCGAAGCGCTTAAAACCGGATCAGATAATCGACTAATTTTTGAGCAGGCCGCTGAAACGCTGGCCCTGGATGCAGGGCTGGTAGCAAAAAGCAATGAAAGCGACCAGAACCTGGACCTGGCCCGCACGGGAACGTTCGCGAAACCCAGCGACACCGGAAAGGTGCTGCATGCTGATGGCATACTACAGGTTAAAGCCGGCGCTGAAACTGCATTGCGGCTCGGCGCACCGACCGAAACCAGAAACTTAATCCTGGAAGTAGAAATCTGGGTGCGTGAGCAGGCCAGCCCTCCCGGCGAAAGTGCACCTTCGGGTCCGGGCATCCCGACAACCGGAAGCATCAGCTATGAAGACATAACTATTCAGAGTGCACCTTCCGAAGCAATTATGCCCGAATGGACACCACCACCGGAACCACCAAGAGTTGATGACAACCAAATACTCTTCGCCATTAACGACAGCGGACAGGCTGTCGCACTTCCGGAAACACGACCCAGCGGTGATTATCAGACAGTTACTGTGCCCCTTTCGCTTTTTGATGAACAATTTGCCGGGTTAGGCATCCGAAACAACAATACACATCGGGATGTATCGATTAAATCAGTACGAGTCTTTGATCCGGATGCTTCCAGCGGCTTTACTCCGGTAAATGCGGTAAGCACGTCCAGAGATGCAGTACTGGAAATGTCCGGCATAGAAGTCATCCGGCCAAGCAATGCCATCGATGACCTGATACCGGGCGTGACTATAAATCTGAAAAAAGCTTCTACTACACCGGTAGAGCTGCAGATAGAGCCGGATAGAGAAACTGTTAAAGAAGCTATAATCAGCATGGTAGGTAATTATAACCGCACTATGGCAGAACTGAATGTGCTCAGCCGACGCGAAGAAAGTGTCATCGACGAGCTTGAATACCTTACAGAAGATGAAGTAAAGACCTTCGAAGAACGTTTAGGAATGTTCCAGGGTGACAGCACACTTACCCAGATGCGCAGCACCATGTCCAGAATCATGATGGACGCCTACCCCACCCGCGATGGCGCTTCGATCCTGGCCGGATTCGGTATTTCGACCAACTCTCAGGCCGGCGGCGGTTATGATGCCACCAGACTGCGCGGCTACCTTGAAATCGACGAGAAAAAACTGGAAGACGCACTTACCAACAATTTCGAGCTGGTCCGTGATGTTTTCGGCAGGGATACCGACAACGATCTGATCATAGACAGCGGTGCAGCCGTTGCAATGGACAATCTGGTACGACCATATGTAGAAACCGGTGGAATTGTTTCATTAAAAACCAGAACTATCGACACCATGGTCAGCCGTGAACAGACCACCATCGCCAGCCTTGAGGTGCAACTGACTAGAAAAGAAGATGACCTGAAACGCAAATACGGCATGATGGAGAGCGCATTGAACCAGATGGAAAGCACCTCAAGCGCCTGGACCAATTTTACAAACCAGAATCAAGATTGACAAGTGCCGGCAGACCGGTCAAAATCACACAACAGGCTGTAGCTTAAGCAGCCGTCGGAAATGGAGTACACGATGACGATACTGGTGAACGGAATGCCAATAACCATGCAGACAAGTGACAAATCGCTTGGACAGGTCCTTACTGAATTGGATGAAAAGGCCGAACGCGCTGGACAAGTCATTATCGCCGTGGAACATAATGAAAAATCCGTACAGGCAGACGAACTTCCGGCCCTTTCCGGCCAACCCGCCAAGGCAGGCGACAAACTGGCAGTAACAACACAGCCAGTGCGCTTCATGCGCATTGATGCTATTGATATTATGCAGGGTATGTGCGATGCCATCAAGCAGGCAGGCAATACGCAAGAGTTACATTCCTGCACATCAGACATTGATGAATTTATCCAGCGCTACAGCGGTTTATTTTCGGCTGAAGAAAATTCATTTATTGAAAATCTCAAACAAGCTATAAGCGGCCAGGTCATTCCTCTGCCTCCAGACTTTTTATTGAACATGGAAAGAACCTGCAGTTTCTTCAAAGAACGTCGGCAGGAAGCTGAGGACCCAGAGTTGGCCATGCATAATGCGGCAAAGCTGTTCATGGCGCTTCGTGATGATCTGTCCAAAGTCGCGGTCCGGCTGCAAACCGGTAAAGATGCCGAAGCCATGCACACCATGGTGCTAATTGTAGAGTTAATTAACAAAACAGTGCGTATTTTGCCAGATTTTATCAGTGTCAGTGACCAGGAGCTGAATATTGACGGATTGAACGTACAGGACTTTTATGAGAGCTTCAATACTGTTCTGCGAGAGTTAATGGAAGCGTTTGAGCATAAGGACAGTGTTTTAATCGGCGACCTAGCAGAATACGAAATACTACCCCGTATGGGAGCATTTTTTGAGGCAACTCTAACACTAAACAAGGAGGAAGGCTAAATGAATATGAACTCCTTGAACCTGGCACAGGGCATGGTACTGGTTGAAACAAAGCCAGAAAACATACGTTTCCTGATTATAGTTGTAGGGGCTATAGCTTTCCTCATCATTGTCAGTAAAATAGTCAAGGCAATCCGGAATGGCGGCAGCGGAGGCAAAACCAGCAGCAGCTCTGGTTCCTTCGGCAGCAGCGCAAGCACCACCACAAAGACCCTCAGTCACGGAAGTTTTTTGCGCCAGGCGTCAACAGCCGGCTTTTCGGCCAATGAGGCAGCTTTTCTGGAACGCTATGCCAGACAATTAAATATCATCAATCCTTCTACTATTTTTGCGGATTCAAACAAACTGGATTCATTCATGCAATCTGTGTATAAGAACATTGAACACTATGCCAAAACCGAAGATATGGCTGAAGAGGAAAAAGCTCAGCTTTTCGCCATTCGCGAAGCTGCTGGTCACCGTATGAAAACCGGCAGAATTATCCATTCAACACACCAGCTGAAGCCAAAGCTGCCGATCTCAATGCAAAACAACAAAGGTAATAATTATTCGACAATTTTGTTAAAAAATGATTCCTCCGGCATGTTTATAGAACAGCCAAAAGATGCTTTCGGTGATTATATCCGTTTTCGGCGGGGTGCCAAGCTGACAACTTTCTTTTACACCGGCAATCATCAAGGTTACCAATTTAAAACTAAAGTCCAGCGCAGTGTCGAGATCAATGGCCGCTCATACCTGATTCTTGGCCACAGCAGTTCCATAAGCTCATTACCTTCGCGCAAACATGAACGGACAGCTGTACATCTGGCCTGCCGCTATTTCCGGGTACAGGTGCAGGTTTCCGGGCACGGCAAAAACACCAAGCGCATAGTCAATACTGAGAAATCAGCAATTGCCGGTATCATTACCGATGTATCTGTCGGGGGATTGTCAATACAGACGGTTACACCGCTTCCGGCAGGAGAATTTATCAAGATTCAGTTCGATGCCGGCTTCGGGGATCGTATTGCCTGGGCAAATATTGTACGCACCAACCGCTTACGCAACAGTTTTGCAATGCATGTCAAATTCGTTAAAATCAGCCGTAAAACAGCCAACGAACTGCATGCACTGGTTTTCAGCTATGTATAAACCGGCATTTTGCATTTCTTCTTGACCACCTAGAGCGCAGACACTAGAATATCCTCATGAGGGTAATCGATTTAACCGACCTGAGACGACAGGATGCGCCTGTCCTCTATAGAAAGGTCTACTACGCAACCGCAGTACTGGAAATCATGTCAGAAGCTCTGAGTACCCCCATAGAATTTGTGGTGGAACACAAGCCGCTGGGCGGAGTGGACATACGGGTAACCATCACCGAAGACATAGAATATCCTATTATTCCTCTGGTGAGTGGATTGCGAAATCATATACAGGATTTATATGACCGTGGGAGCCTCCCCTGATCTCAATCATCTGTGAGACGCCAGAAGATACCGAGCAGCTTGGAGCCAAAATTGGTAGGGTTGTTGCACCTGGTGCGGTATTGGCGTTTCGCGGCGGGCTTGGTGCCGGTAAGACCTGCCTTATACGCGGTCTAGCTGCCGGTCTTGAAATCAAGGAAATAATCACCAGTCCTACCTATACTATTGCCAATGAATATGAAGGACGCATGGTTTTCTATCATATTGATGCCTATCGTCTTGATGGACCGGCCGATTTTGAAATGCTAGATTCCCATTACTATCTGTACAGTAATGCGGTGTGTGCAATCGAGTGGAGTGAAACCATCGAAGCCGTATTACCACCGGATAGAATACAGATTACACTCGAAGTAATGGATAACGGAAGCCGAAAAATCAGTATTGAAGACCCCTACCTGGAGCGAGCCTTATCATGAACTGTCTTGTAATAGATTGTTCCAGTGAAATTCTGGGCGTAGCAGTATCCACGTCAAACTCCGGCACGGGACGGCCGGCTCTACCAAAACATCCCTATAAAACCCCAGCTACCGGAACCACCCGAGATGGTTTGATCTGTATCTCAATAGATGCCGGCTACCGTCATGCTGAACGCCTGATGAGTGCGGTCGAATACTGCGTTCACGAAGCCGGACTGCAGGCCAGTGAACTGGATCTATTGGCTTGCACTGGCGGTCCGGGTTCTTTTACCGGTCTGCGTATTGCGCTTTCCACCATCAAAGGGCTTGCGCTCGGTCTTGGCAAGCCCTATGTGCTGGTCCCCACACTGGAAGTATTTGCTTATGAGAGCCTTGCACTGTGCAAGGTGGTGGTACCGCTCCTGGATGCCAAGCGTAATCAGTCTTATGCCGCTATCTATCGGGACGGCAAACTAAGCGATGGCCCTTTTGACATAAAACCTGAAGAATTAGCGGAAAAGTTAGAACATGACGAAGAAATTCTTTTTGTTGGTCCGCATAATTCTGTTCTTGCAGATAAATTTACAGTCCGAGCTGGCTGGCGTTTTGCTCCGGACACACGACAGGCCCCACTAGCTGCGCTTACCGCTTTGGCCATCAGCCATTTTATGCAAACTGGCGGAGCTGAAAGCTCAGCAGGGTTATGGTATCTGCGGGCAAGTGATGCCGAAGAAGCAGTAGAGAGAAATGCATGAATACACCGGGGGAGGTGCTGTCAATACAATCGCTCAATCCCCCCAGCAATTCCACTCAATCAGCCAGAACATACATCAAAAATCTGATTTTATCCTGCCGAAAAATTCCGACAGCTGCTGCACTGCTCGATCAGCACCAGCGTATCCGCTACTGCAATCCGGCCTGCACGGACTTGCTGAGTTCGTTTAATTATCCGGAAAACCAAACATTTATAAACACCTTCAGCCGTTCTTTATCCAGGCAGGATGCTAATAAAATCTACCAGCAGCTTACCTCTGCTGCTGACGGCTACTCGTGGCGAGGACAGCTGGCCCATAAAACCCGGGAACGCACAACCATACTCACCAGTGCAATGGTAATCCCCTTCTTCGGCACCAGCAGCGGAGCCGGCACACCAATGGGATGGACGCTATATTTACATGATATTACGATAGAAACCAACACAATTTTGCAGCGAATGTTTCAGAGCCTGCTTGAGGCATCAAAATTGAAAGATAATGACACCGGAAAACATATCGAACGGGTCAATTTGTACTCAAAAATACTGGCACAGAAATTGTATGATCAAAATAAGGATGCACGAGTAGACGCGGATTTTGTAGAAAACATAGGTTTTCTGGCTGCCATGCATGATGTGGGGAAGATAGGGACCCCTGATGACATCCTGAACAAGCAAGGCCCGCTCAATGATTTTGAATGGGCGATCATGCGGGAGCATACTATCAATGGCGCTTTTATTTTATCATCGCACCCCGATCCGATGGCCCGTCAGATTGCCCAGTCGCATCACGAGCGCTGGGACGGCAGCGGATATCCATTCAAACTGATGGCCGATATGATACCTTTACCAGCCAGGATAGTTGCAGTTGCCGATGTGTATGATGCATTGCGTATGCGGCGATCCTATAAAGAACCGTTTACACATGAAAAGGCCTGTGAAATCATAGCTAAGGATGCCGGCAAGCATTTTGATCCGGATCTTGTTTTAATTTTTCAGAATATACATCCTGAATTCGATATGGTATATCAGGCAAACGCAGACTAAATATTCGGTTTCACTCTTTTTGCAAGCGATTCAGGAAATCTTCATGGGCATCTACGGTTGCCGTAATTGACAGATCATGCAAACGGCCGCGGCCGTAGTGGTCATTTCCTTGCTGCACATACAAATGTTCCAGAATACCGCGGAGATCAGATTCACCGAATGAAGGGTCTTCCTGTTTCCGTCTTGCTAAAGCAGCAAGAGCTTTATCATAGGTTGACCTGTAGACTTCTTGTTCCCATTCAGTACTGGACATTGCTTTCTCCATAAATCCGCAAGGCAACCATTAGCCGGCCGGTTGCTCTGCTGCCAAAAAAAAGCCGTCCTTGCGGACGGCTTACAAATAATGGCGACAGGGGGACTTGAACCCTCGACACAGCGGATATGAGCCGCTTGCTCTACCGTCTGAGCTATGTCGCCATATGAATGCCTGCTCTTTATACCTAGAAATGCGGAACAATGTCAACTGTTTTGCCGACAGTATTTTTATGAATTAAGGTCAGCAATAAAGGACAGTCCTTCCAAAGCAAGGTCAGGTACAAATTTACAGACACTAACATCGGGATCTTTAAATCCGTCAAGTATGATACGGCCGTACTCATGCCCTGTGCCGTATACCTGTACCGGCTCGGATAATTCCCGCCGCATGCCAGCCAGAAGGTGATGCACAAGCCCTGTATAACCCAAAAACAAACCGGATTGCAGAGACCGGGAGGTGGTCCGGCCGATGTATGCAGGAGGCGCCTCCAGGGGAACATCAGCCAACTGGGCGGTTGCATTGCGCAAACCCTTGATGGCAGCCTCCATCCCTGGAGCAATGGCCACTCCAAGAAGCTCGCCCTGGCTATTTATTGCACTGATACTGATGGCCGTAGCAAAATCGGCCACCAGACTGGCTCCGGAGTTGCGCTGTCTGACAGCAACAGCCGAACAGACAATATCTGCGCCAAGCTCTGAAGGAACATCAGTACGAATGCGCAGACCAGTTTTAATTCCAGGCCCGATCTGCCGCGCCTCCTTGCCAAAAGCAGCTTGAACAGCCTGTATCAGACGTGGAGTCAGAGCTGGAACTACACTGGCGATGAAGGCCCTGCTGATGTGTATTCC
Organism: Spirochaetota bacterium; assembly: GCA_018815555.1. Classification (GTDB taxonomy): domain Bacteria; phylum Spirochaetota; class Spirochaetia; order Treponematales; family UBA12059; genus UBA12059. Next base: position 16,576 of record JAHIWF010000301.1, read on the forward strand.
CGGTATGCGTTCGGCTGCCGATTGCATCAACAGCGCATATTCATCAGCCGTGCGATCCGGACTGATCCTTACAACTGACAGCCAGCTATCAGCGTTTTTAATGCCAATGGAAACGGTACTATTGCGTGCGTCGACAGCCAGCAGCATATTTCAGCTCCAGCCTACAAACCCAGCTCGCGGGCTTGCCCGCGCATGGCAAGGATACATTCAGATATCAGCTCGTCCAGGGGTAATCCAACCATGTCAGCACCCTGCTCGATGATATCGCGACGCACAGCGGCAGCAAACGCTGCGGTGTTCCACTTTTTTTTCACCGACTTTAGCTCAAGGTCCATAACACTTTTCGACGGACGGACGTAAGCACAGGCTGTAATGAAGCCAGTAAGCTCATCACAGGCGAACAATACTTTTCCCATGCGTAATTCCGGAGCAATCTCTGAACAAATACCCCAGCCGTGACTCAGGATCGCGCGTATAAAAGCCTGGTCGAAACCGGCAGCTGACAGGATTTTGGCAGTATGCTGCAAATGTTCTTCAGGATGTTGTTGATAATCGATGTCATGTAATAGCCCGATCAGGCCCCAGTATTCCGGGTCTTCGCCAAACTTGGCGGCGAAATGCCGCATAACGGCTTCAACAGCCAGAGCATGCCGGAACAGAGACTCATCAGTGTTATGTTGGCGCCAAAGTGCAATTGCCGAATCTCGGGTCATGTGTCCTCCTGTACTTAGCTTACACTAGTCCATTTAGCAGAAATCGGCAAGAGCGCCCGAAGGCTGTCAAGTGGCTGAATCCATACTTAATGGCTGCAGAGCTTGTCATTTTGTGCGTTTTACTGCATACTGCCCCTGTTTCGTACCAGAGGAAATAGCGCACGGCACTGAAAGGATTACGGCCATGGTCAATATAAGTGATTTGAAATTCGGTTTTGGGGAGCGTATTCTCTTCAAAGATGTTAACCTAAAATTTACTCCGGGCAACTGCTACGGAATTATTGGCGCGAATGGTGCCGGCAAATCAACCTTCTTAAAATTACTGTCGGGTGAAATCGAGCAGGATTCCGGATTGATAAGCTACCCTGCAAATCTGCGTATGGCGGTACTCAGCCAGGACCACTTTGCTTTCGAGTCGGAACGTGTTCTGGATGTTGTCGTACAGGGACACCCTAAGATCCACTCCATCATGAAAGAACGAGAGGCCATCTATGCCAAGGAAGATTTTACAGAGGCCGACGGTCTGCGTGCCAGCGAGCTGGAAGGCGAATTTGCTGAAATCGGCGGCTGGGAAGCCGAGTCCCAGGCGGCAATCCTGCTTTCCGGACTGGGTGTAACGGAATCCGAACATGAAAAACTGATGCAGGATGTTCCGGAATCCATAAAAGTTCGGGTTTTGCTTGCCCAGGCCCTGTTCGGCACTCCGGACATTCTGCTACTGGACGAGCCAACCAACGGTCTGGATCTGGACAGTGTATCCTGGCTAGAGGATTTCCTGATCGAATTTCCTAATATTGTTATTGTTGTATCACATGACCGCCACTTTCTAAACGCGGTATGTACGCATACCTGCGATATTGATTTTGGCATGATCCGTCAATATCCGGGAAATTATGATTTTTGGTACCGCATCAGCCGCATGCTGCAGCAACAGCAAAAAGATGAGAAAAAACGCCGTGAAGATAAGGCTAAAGACCTTAAAGAATTTATCCAGCGCTTTTCGTCCAATGCATCAAAGAGCCGTCAGGCAACCTCACGAAAAAAGGTATTGGAGAAACTGGAGATTGATGATTTGCAGGCAACCAGCCGTCGCTTCCCCTGGGTAGGATTCAAGCCTGAACGCGACCCGGGTAACAATGTACTGCGTATCCAGAATCTGGGAAAAACCGTGGAAGGGAACTCCCTGCTTAAGGGACTGGACCTGATGATCAACCGCGAAGACAAAATTGCCTTCGTCGGCCGTGAACATCTGGCAAAAACCGCCTTTTTCCGCATACTGACCGGAGAAGATAAAGACTATACCGGTGAGTTCTACTGGGGTCAGACCATGAGCCAGTCATACTTTCCCAAAGAGAACAGTGAACTGTTTGATTCAGAGGACACAATCGTCGACTGGCTGAAGGGCTATACCAGCAGTGATGACGAGACGTATATCCGCTCGTTCCTCGGCCGTATGCTCTTTTCTGGCGATGAAGCTCTCAAACCGGTAAAGGTATTGTCCGGTGGTGAAAAAGTTCGCTGCCTGCTGTCGCGCATGATGCTTTCGGCAGCAAATTGCCTTATACTGGACGAGCCGACCAATCATCTAGACCTGGAGGCAATTACTGCACTCAACAACGGCTTAATCGAGTTTCCCGGAGTTGTTCTGTTTACCAGCCACGACCATGAATTTGTCAATTCAATTGCCAACCGCATAATCGAATTTTGTCCTGGCGGCATCATCGACCGGATGATGACCTTTGATGAATATCTGCGGGACGAGCAGGTAAAGCAGCTGCGTGATGAATACTATCACGGACATGTAATAGCCGAAATTTAATACACGGCACTAGCCGGCCTACATTGCAGTGTCCACCAATAATGCTTGCACGCAGACGGACAATACAGCATAATAGTTGTATAGGCTTCATTGCATCTGGAATGATCCTTGCAAGGCCCTGATTGCTGGATTAGTTCCCCTCACGAGGTTGCCATGTATACTGTACGCAAAACCGGAATTATTTCACGAGCAGCTGCATTTGGCTGCTCGGTGCTGCTTGCCCTATGCAGCCTGCTGGTATCAGCCTGCGATTCGTCAAAGCCAGTGCGCATAGGCCTGGCTGCCAGTTTTTCCGGCAAAGATTACATGCTTGGAGTAGACGGCCGAAATGCAATCGAACTCTTTGTGCATCAGGTAAATAGTGGCGGCGGCGTGCATGGCAGGCCTATTGAATTACACACTCGCGATCTGACCAGCTCACTGGATACCGTCCTACCCTCTGATACCGACCTCATTGAAGCCGGCGTAGAGGCCATCATCGGCCACTTTACCAGTTCGGAGGTCGAAGCCGCCCTAAGTCTGGTCAATAAGTACCAAATTCCGCTGTTAAGCCCTGCGGCCACATCAGAAAGTCTATCCGGGAAGGATGATTACTTTTTCCGGACTGTAATGAGCTCACGGCAGGACGGCACTGTGTTGGCGGATCATATGAAGCAATCCGGCTATTCCGATCTGCTGATAATAAGCACTGCACTGAATCCGGCATATGTAAATACCTATACCGATGGACTTTATTCGGCAATGAATGTAGTCGCAGACTTGCGCTATACGGCAATCAGCGAGATTAACAGCGCACTGCTGGCAACGGTTCCGCCATTTGACTGTGTACTGATCATCGGCAGCTCAATCGATACCGGAACTATTGCCCAGACCCTCAAGGCTGCCGGTCTAGAGAAGCAATTATATGCAAGCGGCTGGGCCGGCAATGACGATCTGATCGAGTATGGCGGACGATCTGTTGAGAATCTGCTGTTTGTGCATCAGATTAATCCGGAACTTCCGGACATTGTAGAATTCAGTAAAATATTCAAGGATGTATACGGCAGTGATCCCGGCTATGGAGCAATAGAGGCATGGGATACCATGCTGTATCTGCATACAGTGTTGCTAGCCAGAAAACCTAATGAAAAACTGTATGATACCATTAAGAGGGTCCGTGATTTCCAAGGTATTTCCGGCCATATCTATATTGATACATACGGAGATGCCAGCCGACCGCTCTACCTGAAGGCGGTAGAGAACGGACGCATAGCCATCAGAGGTATAGTTGGTGACTGAAAAACATTCCCATCCACTACGCTGGTTACGGGCCAGAATGCGCGCAACCACACTGCTGGGCATTATGCTCATATCAGCCAGCCTGCTGTCCATCGGAATGGTCAGTTATTTTTTACTGAAGTTGGTACGTTCGGAGTTGCGGCAGGAAGCAACACGCCGTAATACCATGCTGGCTGCTTCTATCGCTCATGAAACCGGAAATTCACTTAGCGGTTTCATCCAAAGCCTGCGTATCTTGACCGACAGCGAATTTGCAAACAACCTTGGCATACAGGCAGTTGCCAAGGCCTTTCCAGAATTCGAATACATAGAAATAAGTGACTTTAACGGACAGGTATATGCCAATACCGCTACCGGCAGCCATGATGCTTTTGACATTTCAAAACGCGATTATTTCCTTAAAACAGTCGAGGCCAGCACAGCACAAGTATCAGCTACTTTTATTTCGGAGCGAACCTATCAGCCAACAGCGGTTCTATCAGTGTCCGGCTCCGACCGCATTGTCGCCGGCCATCTGAATCTGCGCAGTCTTACCGACTATATAACCGGAATAGAGGAACATGATTACCGCATTTCAGTAATTGATGACCATGGCTACTATATTGCAAACACCGACAGCGAAGCAGTATATCGACGAGATACCATTGCTTTGCAGGCTTGGTATTCTGACGCACGCAAAACCATGAGCGGCAGTCGCTTCCATACAGAAAACGGACTGGAGCTGTTTACCACCTGGTCGGCAACCAGTATTGGCAGCTGGCTAATTGTTATCAGCCAACCGGCATCCAGTATTCTTGAAGAAGCACATCGACTGCAACGATCAATCGCGTTGGTAATCATTGTTTTTTTGATTATTTCTATCGGAATTACACTGCTTATAATCCGCTATATTGCCAAAGACATCCAGCTGCTTACCCGTCATACCCAACAGCTTGCTGCCGGCAATTATGAAGCAGCCCTGCACTACAGCGGCTTTTCGGACTTTAATCCTCTGGCAGAGAACTTTGACCTGATGTTCGAGGCAGTCCGTCACCGCGAAGAAAACCTTAAGCAAAACGAAAGACAGATAAGTGCCAGCCTAAAAGAGAAAGAAATATTACTAAAGGAAATTCACCACAGAGTAAAAAATAATTTACAACTTGTTATCAGTCTGCTTTCACTGAAAGCCGGAGGCAACGAAAACTACATAGACCTGTTTGCGGATTCCATTGACCGTATCAGGGTGATGAGTATGATACACGAAATGCTGTATAAAACCGAAAATCTGGCTGAATTGAATCTGGCCGAGTATATGAAAACCATAACCGAACATCTGCTGGACAACTTTAGCGGTTCCGCACAGCGGCCGGTACTAAAGGCCAACCTTCAGATGATACAAGTTGATATAGATACTGCGATACCCTGCGGACTTATAATAAACGAACTTCTAACCAATAGCCTGAAATATGGCCGAAGCAAACAAACAGACAGTCTTCAACTGCTGATAACCCTGAATCAGGACGCTGACAGGGCCATTACTCTAGATATTGCCGATAATGGACCCGGATTGCCTCCTGATTATTCACCTGAACACAGTAATACCCTGGGTATGCAGCTGATTCTGTCTTTAACCGACCAGTTGGGTGGTTCATGGCAGCTTGATGGAACGAATGGAACCCGCTGGATCATACATATTCCTGACCGGAACAGAAAAAACCAGCCAGCACAATACTTGCGGTAAATCTGAAATATGAATATAGTAGCAGCATGACGACGCACATAGAACTGGACGGGAACACACCACTTCGCGAGCAGGTATATAACTACCTGAAAGCCGGCCTGAACAGCGGCACACTTAAAGCTGGTGCCTTCCTGGACCTTAACGCAATCGGTAGGGAACTGAACCTTTCGCGCACACCGCTGCGTGATGCCCTTATCCGCCTGGAAGTCGAAGGCTTCGTAGTCATACATTCCCGCCGTGGAGTTATGGTAAAGCCGATCGAAATAAGCGAGATTCGCGATATCTACCAGATCATTGGAGCACTGGAAGCCAGTGCGATTCTGGAAGGTGCGAATCAGATTGATGATGCAATGCTGGAAAGAATGCGCAGTCTGACGGCGACAATGAAACGCAACCTGGAAGAGGACGATTTTTCGTCATACTATGAACGCAATGTCGAGTTTCACGATACCTATCTTGAGAAGAGTACCAACAATTGGCTGCGCAGTACCATCCACCGCTGCAAAGAAAGGCTCTACGACTTTCCGCGCCGTACCATGTATCTGCGTGGCTGGGAAGAAGCCTCGGTGCTTGAACACGACCGGCTGATAGAACTGCTGACCGAAAAAAACTGGCGCGATGCCGCAGAATACATCCGTGATGTACACTGGTCGTTCTCTGCGCAGGAAAACTTTATAAAAGAATATTACTTCGCCAGTTTGAACGAATAGATTTACTGAAGCAGTACGTAGGCCAGCCGCCAAAACACGCGGCCGACCTAGTACTCTGTTCAATGAATCAGCAGACTACCCGCACAAAACGTTTTTTCCCGGCCCTCAATATCAAAGTTCCTTCGTCCGATAGCATCGACTCGCTGACTGCCAGCTTTTCATCCTTCCAAACAGTATCGCCGACCAGCGCCCCACCCTGTTGTACCAAACGCCTGACTTCACTCTTGCTGGGGCACAGCCCCGCATCTACAAAAAGATCGAAGATCGGATACCCTTCGGTAAAACGGGGCCTGGCTAGCTGTACGGTAGGCATTGCACTCAGATCACCGCCGCCGCCAAAGGCAGCCTTTGCACCGGCCAGTGCTTTATCAGCTTCCTCATTGCCGTGGATTAGTGCGGTAATCTCCCAGGCCAGCCTTTCTTTTGCCTGATTAATATTGCCCGTCGGATCGGCCAGGCGACGGCACTCTTCTACCGGCAGGAAGCTAAACATCAGCAGGAAACGCAGAACATCGTCATCGGTAACATTTCGCCAGTATTGAAAAAATTCATAGGGACTGGTCATTGTCGGATCGAGAAAAAGTGCGCCTTTTTCGGTTTTACCCATTTTCTTGCCGTCACTGGTAGTGACCAGGGGGAAAGTGAGTCCGTACACTTCCTTGCCTTCCACCCGACGGATCAGTTCTATACCGGCGACGATATTTCCCCACTGGTCATCTCCGCCAATCTGCAAGCGGCAGCCATGCCTGCGGTATAGCTCCAGGAAATCATAACTCTGTAAAAGCTGGTAATTAAATTCGATAAAGGAAAGACCAGTTTCCATACGCATGCGGTAGGCTTCGAAGGAAAGCATCCTGTTAACCGAAAAATGGCGGCCGATCTCACGCAAGAATTCGATATAATTGAGGTTGGCCAGCCAGTCTTTATTGTTGGCTGTATAACTGGTTTTGCCGTCAAAGCCAACAAAACGATCCAGCTGGGTACGGAAAAGCTCAGCATTGGCATCTATAGCTTCGTAACTGATCATCTTGCGGGTTTCGGATTTACCGGAAGGGTCGCCAATGCGGGCAGTGCCGCCCCCAAGCAGGGCAATACCAACATGACCGGCATCGCGCAGATGCCGCAGCGCAAAAAACGGCACCATATGTCCAATATGCAGACTTGGACCGGTAGGATCGCAGCCAACATAAAATGTTACAGGTTCTGTATCCATCAGGGCAGAAAGCGCCTCGATATCACTGCATTGTTGTACAAAGCCGCGTTCCTGTAAAATGGTTAACGCTGAATTCATTCTGGTGTTCCTCAATTGTTCGGGTGTTATACCGCCTGAGGGGCGGGGCCACAACAGTATAACAGGCCGGATCGCATATTTCAACTCGCTGTACTCGCTGTATTCAACAAGAGGGATCAACACACAGCTTCTTTTAAATATCTTTCTATTGACCGTTATGAAGCTCACGTATAGTATGAGAAGGTATGAACCTGAAGGATAAATTGAACAAAGCGTATGGCTTGAATGCAGCCGAGCCTGCGAAAACCGAAAACAAAGCCACGTCCATTCCTGCCCCATCGAACAAACAGGATGGCTTTGCCAAGCAGGTCGCACCTAAAAACCCCATAAACAAAACTACCGCACCGGGCGGCAAGAACTCGGCACAAGCCTGGCAGGCCTCAGAATCTTTTATTAAAAGTGGTCTGCGCGGTATCGAAAAAGCCGCTAAATTCCTGCTCTTACTAGGACAGGATGAAGCAGCAGCTGTACTTCGACATCTTAAGCCGATGGAGGTAGAAAACCTCTCCCGCGAGATAGCCAAAATATCCCAGATTGATACCAAAGAAGCCAATGAGATCCTGACGGAGTTCGGTTGGCTGGCCCAGAGTAACGGACGTAATCTGGAAGGCGGCCCGGAGGCCGCCCAACGCATGTTGGCCGCCGCTTTTGGCGAGGAAAAAGCCAGAGAAATGCTGCTGAAGGCAGTTCCCGACACCTGGCATCCTTTCGAGTTTCTTAACGATTTTACTGCCAAACAATTGGTCGCCCTGCTGCATGACGAATCCAGCCAGGTAATGGCACTAATTTTGCCTTATTTGGATCCTAAGCTGGCGTCCTCAATACTGACCGAGCTGAACAAGGAAGTAAGAACAGAAATAGTACGACGCATAGCCCGAATGGAACGGATGGATAGTCAGGTACTGATGAAGGTAGAAGCCGTATTGCGGGATAAAATTGCCAAACAGGGTCGTCCGGATACCATCACCAAACTCGACGGAGCTTCTATACTTGCCGGAATTCTGCGGCATGCCGGAGCTGAGCTCGAAGACCACATCCTTTCGGGGCTGGACGAAGATAATCCGGAACTATCCGAAGGTATACGTGACCAGCTTTTTACCACTGACGATATCCTGCGCGTTGGCAATAAAGATATCCAGAAGGGCTTGCGCAATCTTAATGAACGGGAAGTAGCCTTGCTGCTGAAAGGAAAAAGCCAGGAGTTTAAAGATAAACTGCTGAGTAATATATCCTCCAGCAAGCGAACCCTGATCCTGGAAGAATATGACATCCTCGGTACGGTACGGCGTGATGATGTAGCCAAAATTACCAAAGATTTTGTAGCCCATTTCAAAGAGCGCTGGGAAGCCGGCACATTAACCCTTGAAGGTGATGAAGACCTGGTAGATTAAAGCAGGGAGGCACAGAGGAAATGGATGAAAAGGCACTGTCAATTCTAAAGAAACTGATCAGCGATGTTGAAGGTGCGCCTTACCCTAACGTAATCAATCATGAACTGTACACGATCTGGTATGAACATGTTCAAATAGCAGCCCAATCCGCGCTGGAATACCTTAATACCTGGGACTCAGGCGCACAGGATGAGCAGGACAAGCTTAACTAACAGCAGCTCCGCATTGACACTGCCTTGCTGTCATGGTATGTTTTCGAGTCGAAACCCCAAGGTCGGCGCCACAGGCCGCCGACTGTTTCTCCCTGACAAGATACTATAAACTGCTTTTTCAGTTTTCAGTATTCTGTCAAAATCTGCAACCAGGAAGGCTCCAAATGGCATCCAAAGAAGAAAAACACGGCGCGACCGGAACCGGTGAAAAACATTCCGGCAAAAAACATAACAATCCCTTGGTATATTTTGGTACGATTTTTATCCTGGTCATCGTGGTAATAGCCTTTGTTCTGGTACCCGCCCTGGGTAGTGGAGCCGCCGGCAGTCCGGATGATCTTACCTTTGGCTACTGGCGCAAGAAAGCAGTGCGGTTTACACCGGATTCATACTTTGCACAGCAGATTGACAGTGTCAAAGATTACTATAGCCAGCAAGGCTTAACCGAGGAAAACTCACAATTTCTGCACTATCAAGTCTGGCGCCAGGCTTTTGAAAATACAGTTATACACACCGCGCTGCTAGATGAAGCCAAGCGCAGCAACATTATCGCCAGCGAAGACTTCCTGGCCGAGCAGATGGCGGAAAATGAATATTTTATGGAAAACGGCACTTTCTCGCTGCGACGTTTCCGCGAAACCAGTGTTCCGGTTAAAACTTCCATCAAACAGAGCATACTGGAATCCACCCTTAAAAGCCGCTATGTATCCGACCTGGTTCCAATATTCAATGATGCGGAAACCGCTTTCATAAAAACCATGGCCAGCGAAGAGCGCAGTCTGGAATATATTAGTTTCTCGATGGAGCGCTACCCTGACAGCGAACGTCTGGCGTTTGCCGCCGCCAATCCCGATCCCTTCCGCCAGGTTAAACTCTCACGTATAACCCTGCGCGGGACCGAGCAGGAAGCCGCCGCTACCCTTACTAAGATTGCCAACGGTACACTCAACTTTGAGGATGCAGCCCGTGATCTGAGCACTGACAGCGCAGCCAGCAAGGGCGGCGCTCTTGACTGGCGTTATGTATGGGAACTGCGGGCCGACTTCAGCGATTCGGCAAAGTTGGACGAACTGCTTGCCCTGGGTGCCGGAACGGTTTCACCTCTCTATGAATCCAGCACCGGTTCCTGGATGATTTTCAGGATTGAAGAATCGGTAAAAGCTCCTGATACTGCAGCCGCTGATTACTTGTCTACCATAAGCTCGTACATGGACCGTTTCGAAAAAGGTCGTATCGAAGATTGGGCAATCAATCTGGCCAGTAATTTTGTTGATGACTTTACCAGTTCAGGTGAGCCTGCAATTTTCAGTGAATATGCAGCTATGCAGGGTTATACCGCCAAGCAGACCAACGCCTTTCCCCTTAACTACGGTAAACTATTTGACCTCGGCTATTTCAGCCTGTTTCAGACTATAGATGAAACCCAGTACACAGAACTGGCTGAGGCTCATAACAATGTGGATTTCCTGACCAAGGTGTTCAGTTTACAGCAAGGCCAGCTTTCCGAACCCTTAGTCCTGGGCAACAATATTGTGGTATTCCAGGTTTCAACCGTTGCGAATGCAGAAGAAAGCACTCTTTCCATGCTTGAGTCATATTATCCCTACCTGCTGCAGGAATCGGTACAGAAAGAAATTTCGTCAAACATTCTGGCTGACGAGCGCTTCCAGGATAATTTCCTTGATACTTATCTAAAGTATTTTTCATTCTGATGAATTGGAGCTCCTGAGTCATGGATGACCAAAAACCCCTGCTTGTCGATACAGGCAGGGGTTTTTCATTACAATACAAAAGCCGTCTTCTATATTCACGCTATGATCCGGCAAAATCGGCTGAGCAGGTCTGCAATACAGCTGCCATCTTTCCAGAAACTTTATATTTACTGTTTTCCCCCTGCCTTTGTTATGGGCTGGAACTTTTGGCACAACGCCTGCCGCCCGACAGTGTCATTATAGCCGTAGAAGCAGATGAGCAGCTGATGCGGGTAGCCATCGAAAGCAGTACGGAGCTACGCAGCCGCTTTCCGGCACTGCATCTGATCCGCTGCGACAATAGTGACAGTCTTATCCACTATTGCCGACAGACTGGCCAATTTAAACGCCTGATACCACTGATTCTCTCCGGTGGATATGAATTGCGCCGGACAGTCTATGAGCAAATGGCGAGTGCATTAGGAACCTGGTTGGCGACACAGTCGCGCAACCGGATTGCGGCTGTCCGGATGGGTAGACTATGGTTGCGCAATTCAATCAACAATCTGACGGCTATGTGCTGGGATCAGGTTTTGCCTAATTACCAGGATAGCCGTCCAGTACTGATAGTCGGAGCCGGACCATCGCTACGCAGTGCGCTGCCTTTTATCCGCCGCATGCAGGACTCCATCCATGTGATGGCCTGTGATACTGCAATCGGCGCTTTGATAGTCGCAGGCTGTCGAATTGATTCTGTTGTATGCCTGGAAGGCCAGATTCATAATCTGCACGATTTTCTGCCGTTGAATCGCGCACCGGTGTTGCTCTTCAGTGACATAAGCGCTCATCCCTCCGGATTCCGTGAAATAAAAGGCAACAGAGTTTTGTTGGCCAGTTCCTGGACCGAAAACCATTTTCTGGAACGCCTGGCTAAGCTTGGCCTGCCGCTGCTTAAAGTACCGCCACTGGGATCAGTAGGTGTATTGGCTTTACATCTAGCGATACAGCTTTTTACCGGACCGATCTACCTTGCCGGGCTAGATTTTTCTTATATACCGGGACAGACGCACTGCCCGGGCAGCCCTATTGATTATTACGAGTCTAACAGGGAAAATCGCCTGTATCGGCGAGCCTGGAGCTGGCAGCAAAGCTACGGCACA